>JBFIFO010000029.1:0-29015 GCA_041602815.1 Alphaproteobacteria bacterium
ACCAGGCGCTTGGCCTTCTCGATCACCATCTCGGCCACCTGCACATGGCGTGCCGCGGGCTCGTCGAAGGTCGAGCTGACGACCTCGCCGTCCACCGAGCGGTCCATGTCGGTGACCTCCTCCGGCCGCTCGTCGATCAGCAGCACGATCAGATAGACCTCCGGGTGGTTGGCGGTGATCGAATGCGCGATCGACTGCATCATCATGGTCTTGCCGGTGCGCGGCGGCGAGACGATCAAGCCGCGCTGACCCTTGCCTTGGGGCGCCACGAGATCGATCACCCGGGCCGAGAAGTCCTTGGTCTTTTCCTCCTCGATCTCCAGGGTCAGCTTTTCGTCGGGATAGAGTGGCGTCAGGTTGTCGAAATTGATGCGGTGGCGCACGGCCTCGGGCTCATCGAAATTGATCTTGTTGATCTTGAGCAGCGCGAAATAGCGCTCACCGTCCTTCGGCGCCCGGATCTGGCCCTCGACCGTGTCCCCCGTGCGCAGCCCGAAGCGCCGCACCTGGCTGGGGCTGACATAGATATCGTCGGGGCCGGGCAGGTAGTTCGCTTCCGGGGCGCGCAGGAACCCGAACCCGTCCTGCAGCACTTCGAGCACGCCGTCGCCGTAAATCGCGACATCGTTCGACGCCAGCTGCTTGAGGATCGCGAACATCATGTCCTGCTTGCGCAGGGTGCTGGCGTTCTCGATTTCGAGCTCCTCGGCGTAGGCGAGAAGCTCTGCGGGGGATTTCTGCTTCAATTCCTGGAGGTTCATGTCGTGCTCTGGGTGGGGATTGCCGATAGCGGACGGCGCGTGCGTCGGCCCAGTTCAGCCACGTCGGGGCGTGTTTCGGCGATCAGTAAATCCGGAAGGCAGGGTTGGAACGGTTGGAGCATACGCCCCGAACCGTCGGCGCCCATGCCCTACACAAAAGCAAAAATGCTGTCAATGACCAACCGGTTGTATCGAGTCAGCCTACCTCGAAAAGCGTTAACAATTCCTTAGGTCGAAAGGGCGGTCTTTGGATAAACAGTATTCTTGTTTTCGTTGCGCCGGATCCCGTGGCGGCAATCCGGTCAGGCATCTGTTCGTGGCGCCATGGCGCTTCCATGATATGGGATCCGGAGGTGTCGGCAACAAGGCCGCAGGCGTCAATTATTCCGGCGCGGGCCGCAGACACCGCGCCATGCCTGCGCGCAATTGCTGCTCAGCCTCCGTCCCGTCCCGTTTGCGCAAGACAGGGGCAGCGTGCCCATTCGGCCGGGCACAGGCGCCCGCCGGTACTGCACTCGATAACGGGCCCGGGCCCTGCCGCCGCGCGCACCATCGTCGCCAAGCCGTTGATGAATGCGGCATCCTCGTTGACTGTCCGCACCCGCACATAGGCCGGCGCACCGTGGCGGTTGGCAAGATCGCGGTACTCGACGTCGAGTTCGACCAGTGTTTCGACATGCTCGGAGACGAACACAAGCGGCACAACGACCAGCGGCACGCCCTCCGTTGCGGCCGCTTCCACCTCGGTTTCCGTGTACGGGCCGATCCAAACCAGTCGTCCGACGCGGCTTTGATAGGTGATACGCCAGTCCGGTTCCTGGCCGAGTCGCAGCCTGACCGCGGCGGCGATGGCACCGGCCGAGCGTTCGACCTGCCACTGATAGGGATCGCCCGCGGCAATATTGCGCTCGGGGAGGCCATGCGCTGAAAACAGGATTCGCGGTGCGCCGGACTCGGCAGCCCGTTTCCAGGCCTCTGCGGTCAGATCCGCCATGACGTCCACGAATCCGGGCAAGTCCGGATAACAGCACACGGTCCGGGTCGGCGCGTCGAGGCCGGCCGCACGCGCCGCACGGATCCAGTCCCCTATGGAGGAGCCGCTCGTGGTCGCCGAATACTGAGGATAGAGCGGCAGCAGCACCACGCGGTCTGGAGCGAACGCCTTGACGTCGCGCACCGTCTCGTCGGCGAACGGATGCCAGTAGCGCATCGCGATGAAGCAGCGCACCTCACCGTCGTCGGCAAGCGCCGCTTCCAGTGCCTCCGCCTGTCGCCTGGTGTTCGGCAGCAGCGGCGAGGCGCCGCCCATCAGGGCATAATTGGCCCGCGCCAACGCCGCTCTGCGGCGCGATATGTACTGCGCCAGAAGCCAGCGAACGGGCGCCGGCGCCGGAATGATTGCCTTGTCGTTGAACAGGTTGAACAGGAACGGACGCACCGCTGCCGGACTGTCTGGCCCGCCCAGGTTGAACAACACGACAGCGATCTTTTGTCCGCGTTCGTTCATGGTCCGGCCCGGTTGTCGCCTTCGCGAATGATCTCAAGCAGTTGCGTGACGTGCTCCGGCGGCGTTTCCTTGATGATGCCGTGCCCGAGATTGAAGATGAAAGGCCCGCCGCCGAGCCGGGCCACGATCTCGCGGGCGCGCTGCTCCAACGCCGTGCCCCCGGCGAGCAACACCAGCGGATCGAGATTGCCCTGTACCGTCGCCTTCGGCTGCAGGCGCTGAGCCGCCCACGACAGCGGCACTGTGGTATCGAGGCTGACCGCGTCGACACCCGTCTGCTCGATGTAAGCTTCGTACAGCACACCCGCACCGCGTGGAAACCCGATCACGGGAACTTCGGGGTAGAGCTGTTTGACCACCGCCACGATATGTGCGTTGGGCTCGATAACCCAGCGATGGAAGGCGTCGTCCGGAAGCACGCCGGCCCAGCTGTCAAACAGCTGTACCGCCTCCGCGCCGGCCTCGATCTGACGACACAGGTATTCGGCGGTGGCCGTGGTCACGATGTCGATCAATTTGCCGAATCCGTCCGGATCGACGAGGCTCCACGACCGTATCGCCGAAAAATCGCGGCTGCTGCCGCCTTCCACCATATAGGTTGCGACCGTCCAGGGCGCACCGGCAAACCCGATCAGGGTAACTCGCTCCGGCAGAGTGCGAGAGAGTCGCCGCACGGTTTCGTAGACCGGCGCCAGCCGCTCGTGTATCGCACCGTCATCCAGGCACGCCAGACCGGCCGCGTTGCGGATCGGATCGAGCTTGGGCCCCTCCCCTTCCTCGAAGCGCACCGGCTGGCCGAGTGCATCCGGCACGACCAGTATGTCGGAGAACAGAATGGCGGCGTCGAATCCATACCGACGAATCGGCTGCAGGGTGACCTCGACGGCCAACTCCGGCGTATAGCATAGCTCGAGGAAGTCACCGACACGGGCGCGGACCTCGCGGTACTCCGGAAGGTAGCGTCCGGCCTGCCGCATCAGCCATACGGGCGGCGGTGTGACTGCCTCGCCCCTGAGGGCGGAAAGCAAGGGTTTTTGACGGGATGTGGGCACCGTGACAGCACGCTCATTTGTAAGGAGGGTTCGGGTGTGCACTCCTTCAATACTACCCTTTAATATAAAATGAAAAGTGTTGTGATGGTTGTTGTGACGAGAGTCACGGGGATTATCGAAATCCACTGGTTTTCCCCACGGCCATCCGGGCGGGGCGCAGTCCTGTGGGCGGAAACCGGGATAATCGGTGCCTCGTCTCGGCTTGCGTTGTCAGGCGTCGCAATGTGATAACGGGGATAAGCGAGGGTGCATTGGAGTTGGTCGCGGTATTCAAAGATGTTGAACACAGCCATCGACAGGTGGAGAAGCATGGCGCAAATACCGAGTAAGGGTGAACAGATTCGAGGATGGTGTCGTTACGGCAATGTTCTCCACATTTGATACAGAACCGCGACAGCCAGCCATGGGACAGGCCGCCAATATGAAATTCCATCTTCATCTGGTCTCCGACGCGACGGGCGAAACCGTCCACAGCGTGGCACGCGCCTGTCTTGTCCAGTTCGAAGGGGTCGAGCCGGTCGAACACAATTGGTCGCTGATCCGCACGCACAGTCAGATCGAAAGATTGTTGGGTCAGCTCGAGAAGAACCCCGGCGTGGTGATGTTCACGATCGTCAATGCCGAACTCCGCAACGAGCTGCTGGAGGGATGCCGGCGCCTTCAGGTGCCATGCATCGCAGTGCTCGATCCGGTCATTGCGTCGCTGGGCAATTTCCTTGGCGTCAAGTCGCGCGGCCTGCCCGGGCGTCAACATATCATGGATGCCGAATACTTCAGCCGCATCGATGCAATGACCTTCGCGCTGCATCACGATGACGGCCAGTCGGCGCAGTCGCTCAACGAGGCCGAGATCATCCTCGTCGGGGTATCGCGGACATCGAAAACCCCGACCTGCATCTATCTGGCGAACCGGGGAATCAAGGCCGCCAACATTCCCATCGTGCCGGGCGTGCCTGTGCCCGAGGAACTCACCCGCCTCCGCAACCGTCCGGGCGAGCCCTTCGTGATTGGCCTCACCAAGGATCCGGCCCGGCTCGTCCAGGTGCGGCGCAACCGCCTGCAGATGCTGGCACAGGACCCGGATACCGACTACGTCGACCCGAGCGCCGTGCGGGACGAGGTCATGGCCGCGCGCAAGCTGTTCAACCGCCACAACTGGCCGGTAATCGACGTGACACGGCGATCCATCGAGGAATCGGCAGCGGCGATCCTGCAGCTTTACGAACGCCGGGGAACCGAGGCCAGTGAAGACTGACACGGTGAAACCGGACGTCGTTCTCGCCTCCGGCAGCCGGTTCCGCGCCGCGATGCTGACCGCAGCGGGCGTGCCCATTGTTGTGGATGCGCCACGCGTCGATGAGAGCGCAGTGAAGTCCGCGATGCGAGCGCAGCGCGCCGACGCAGCAGAGACCGCGGAGGCACTTGCCGCCCTGAAAGCACAGCAGATCAGCGGCCGCAGGCCCGCAGCGCTGGTTGTCGGCGCCGACCAGATGCTGGCTTGCGACGGCGACTGGTTCGACAAGCCGGCGGACCTTGCGCAGGCGCGCGAAACGCTGCGCCAGTTGCGGGGACGCACCCACGAACTTGTCACAGCGGTCTGCGTGGCACGCGACGGGCTGGTCCTGTGGCATCACATCGACAGTGCCCGGCTTACCATGCGGGATTTCAGCGATGAATTTCTCGGTTCCTATCTTGGCAAGGTCGGCACAGCCGCCTGCGAATCGGTCGGTGCCTACCAACTCGAGGGGTTTGGCGTGCAGCTGTTCAGCCGCGTCGAGGGAGATCATTTCACAATTGTCGGGTTGCCGCTGCTACCCTTGCTCGACTTCCTGCGCGGTCACGGGGTGATCGGACAATGATCTTGACGGGCAAGGCCCGACTCGCCGGGTTGATGGGATGGCCGGTATCGCACTCGCGTTCGCCGCGGCTTCACGGATATTGGCTCGACCGCCATCGCATCGACGGTGTGTACGTGCCGCTCCCGGTTGCGCCGGGCCGCATAGAGACCGCGCTGCGTGCCCTGCCAGTGCTCGGGTTTCGCGGCTGCAACCTTACGGTCCCGCATAAGGAGAGCGCTCTCGCCGTCTGCGACGAACTCGACCCGCTGGCCCGCCGCATCGGCGCCGTGAATACGATCGTGGTCGGCGAGGACGGGCGGCTCATCGGCAGCAACACCGATACCTACGGGATCACCGAAAGCCTGCGGCGCAACAGCCCGTGGCGATCGGGCCACCAGCCGGTGGTGGTGCTTGGCGCGGGCGGCGCCGCGCGCGCGGCGTCGTTCGCGCTCATCGACGCCGGGGCGGCATCGATCCGCATCGCCAACCGGACCCGGCTGCGTGCTGAAATCCTGGCCGAGGAACTCGGTGCCGGCGCCGAGGCGGTCGATTGGGACCACCGGCACGAGGCCCTGGACGACGCCTCGCTGCTGATCAACACAACGTCGCTCGGCATGGCGGGGCAGCCCTCCCTCGAGATCGATCTGTCGGCGCTGCCGGCTGCGGCGGTCGTGTGCGATGCCGTCTACGTCCCGTTGGAGACGCCGCTGTTGGCGGCGGCGCGGGCCCGCGGAAATCCGGTGGTCGACGGGCTCGGCATGCTGCTGTACCAGGCGCAGCCGGGTTTCGAGGCGTGGTTCGGGATCCGGCCGCAGGTCGACGACGACCTTCGCCGGTTCGTTCTCGCCGACCTGAAGGGCTGAGCCGCAGCCATGGTCGTTATCGGTCTGACCGGCTCGATCGCAATGGGAAAGACCACGGCAGCCGCCATGCTGCGCCGCTTGGGCCTGCCCGTGCATGACGCCGACGCGGCGGTCCACCGCCTGTTCCGCAAAGGCGGCGCGGCCGTCGCCGCGATTGCGAAGGTGTTTCCCGACAGCGTCCGTGACGGCACCGTCGACCGCGATGCCCTCGGCCGGCGCGTATTCCGCGAGAGCGCCGCGCTGCAGCGCCTCGAGGCCATCGTTCACCCGCTCGTGCGACAGGATTCGGACGAATTCCTGCGTTGCTGCGGACGGCGGCGCGTGCCGATGGCCGTCCTCGACATCCCGCTTCTGTTCGAAGCCGGCCGCGATCGCGACTGCGACGCAACAGTCCTGGTCAGCGCACCGGCCTTCCTGCAGGCGCAGCGCGTCCTTCGGCGGCCGGGCATGACGCCGCAGCGACTTGCCGATATTCGGGCCCGCCAGATGCCGGATCGCGAGAAACGCCGACGCGCCGACTTCATCGTGCGCACCGGCCTGTCACGCCGCGAGACCTTGCGCCAGCTCCTCCGCATCGTCAGACTGCTGCGAGGCGGCATGCACCGGCGCGGTCGCGGCACCGGACCTGCAAAAAGGCGGAATCCCTATGCGTGAAATCGTTCTCGACACCGAAACGACGGGCTTCAACCCGTCCGAAGGACACAGAATCGTCGAAATCGGCTGCATCGAGCTGCACAACTTCGTGCCGACGGGAACCGTATGGCATAGCTACATCAACCCCGAACGCGATATGCCGGACGGTGCGTTCCAGGTGCACGGACTGAGCGAGGCCTTCCTGGCCGACCACCCCGTGTTCGCCGAAGTCGCAAGCGACTTCCTGGAATTCCTCGGCGAATCAAAGCTCGTCATACACAATGCCGCGTTCGATCTGGGGTTCATCAACGCAGAACTGGAGATGCTTGGCCTGCCGCCTATTCCGCCGAGCCGGACCGTCGACACCGTACAGATGGCGCGAGCGAAATTTCCCGGCGCCCAGGCCAGCCTGGATGCCCTGTGCCGGCGCTTCGGCATCGACAATTCGGCGCGCACCAAGCACGGCGCGCTGCTCGACGCGGAACTCCTGGCGGACGTATATCTCGAGCTGATTGGCGGCCGTCAGCACGGGCTGGCGCTGGTATCGGGCGAGGCGGCGGGGCCAGCGGACCGATCCACGGCGGAGCGGCCGGCGCGGGCACCGCGGCCACACGCCGCCAGCGACGCCGAACGCGCCGCCCACGCCGCGTTCTTGCAACAGCTCACCGACCCATTGTGGAACGCCTAGGCACCGTCTCCGTTGCCGTCGCCGGCTTGCTTTTCCTGCTGTTTCGCAACCCGGTTGCGGTACAGGGCAACAAAGTCGATCGGGCTGATCATCAGCGGCGGCAAGCCGCCGTCACGGGTCAGGCCGGCGACGATATTGCGGGCAAAGGGGAACAGCAGCCGCGGCCCCTCGATCAGCAGGGCAGGTTGCAGCTGGTCCCGCTGCAGGCCGGATGCCTCGATCAACCCGGCATAGACCAGTTCGATGATGAACAGGGACTTGCCCGCCACGGTGCCGCGCGCATCGACCCGAAGGGTCACCTCGTATTTGGGCTCGCCCAGCGTGTTGACCGCGACATCGACGTTGACGGCCACATCGGGCACCGTACCATCCGCAAATACCTGTGGCGCACCCGGCACCTCGAACGACAAATCCTTGATATACTGGTGGACAATATTGAAGCGTGGCGCCGTATCGCCGGCGCCGGCCGCGGTCTCGTTGGTCATGGATCGCTCCGTGAAGTGCCTGGACCGGGCGTCGCTAGCATGGTTGGCCGCGGGACACAACCTTGAACCCCGGATCAGTCCGGCCGACGCTTGTCTGACGCCGTGTCGTCGGCCGGTTCCGAAATCTCTGTGAATTCGACGTCGATGACATCGTTCGGCGCGGTCCCGGGGCGACGGCGGGGGTCGACGATCTCCTCGCCGTTCACCCACACGCGCGTGCTGCGACTTCGCAGCAGGGCGGACAGGGCCCACCGGCCCAGGATTTGGCGCACGGAGGGTATCAGCAGCATAAAACCAACGCTGTCGGTGACGAATCCCGGCGTGAGCAGCAATGCACCGCCAACCAGCAGGCAGACACCGGTCAGCACCTCGGCAATCGGAACCTGTCCCTGATCGAGCTGGGTGCGCGCGCGGCCGATCACGGCAAGCCCCTGTGCGCGCAACAGCGCGGCACCCACAACCGCGGTCACAACGACGGCAGCCAGCGTCGGCCACAGGCCGATCACGTCGCCCGCCTTGATGAAGACCGCGATTTCGAGGATCGGCACGCCGACGAAAATCAGTATGAGGAAAAGTGGCACGCTTGTTCTTTTCTTAACCAGAACCTATCTAGGGTATAGGCAGTCATAGCCCGCCTGTACCCAGGCCTGTCGCAAGAGGGCTGGACCTGCCGGTCGAAAGATGTGGTAGCTTAGGCATGTAGGGTCGACGGCATCCGCGTACAACCCGTGCCAGTCCCGGGCAGCCAGCATTCGGCCACAGATTCTTGAGAGAGTATTCGTTTATGGGCGGCGGCTTCCAGTTCTTCGACATCATACTCTTTGCCATTCTGGCGCTGTTCCTGATCTACCGGCTCGGCTCGGTACTCGGGCGGCGGCATGACGATCAGAACCACCGATCCGACCCGTTCGGCCTGTCGTCGGAGAAGAGCGAGTCCAAGGGGGACAACGTGATTGCCATGCGCGGGCGCAGCGAGTCGGCGGGCGAGAACAGCGACCCCCTCGATGCACTGGAAGCGGGATTGGCACAGATCAAGGCGGCGGACCAGTCGTTCCGCGAGCGGGAATTCATCAAGGGCGCACGCAGCGCATTCGAGATGGTCGTCGAAGCCTTCGCCAAAGGCGACGGCAAGATATTGAAATCCTTGCTCGACGGGCCGGTATACGAGAATTTCGCTGCAGCGATTCGGGAACGCGAGAAGGCCGGCCACACGCTCGAAACGACGCTGGTTGGAATCGACGAGGCCGAGATCATCAGTGCCGAAATGCAGGGCCGCAACGCCGTGGTCGCAGTCAAATTCGTAACCGGCCAGGTCAACGCTACCCGGGATGCCAGCGGCGAGGTCGTGGAGGGCGATCCCAACAACGTCGTTCAGGTCACCGACATCTGGACGTTCGGTCGTGACACCCGCTCGACGGATCCCAACTGGGTGCTGATCGCAACGGGCGGCTCGAACTGACGGCAGCATGGCCCGCCGCGCCCGGTCATTCGAACCTGACAGCCCTGCAATCCGGCGTTTTAACTGGCGCGTCACCGGCCGACTGCTCGCCCTCCTCAGTGCCCTGGGGGCCGCTGCCTGCGAGCCCGAGCCCGAGGAACCGCCGTCCGTTCCCCCGCCCGATCAGGCCGTTCTGACCCCCGCGAGCTATACCGACCTGTCCGGCTGGAACGACGATCGCCAGGCTGAGGCAGTACAGGCGTTCCTGCGGTCCTGCAGGCGATTTCAGGCCGGTCCCGTCGACCGGCCACTCGGCCCGAACATGCCGGGCGGCGCTGTCGCGGACGTCCTGCCCGCGTGCACGGCGGCGGCGTCATTGCCGGCCGACGATGACGCTGCGGCGCGGCGCTTCTTCGAAACCTGGTTCCGCCCCTACCTCGTTGCCAACAACGATACCGCCGAGGGACTGTTCACCGGTTATTACGAGATCGAACTGCGCGGGTCGCGCGAGCAGGATGCCGCCTATCGCGAACCTGTGTACCGCAAGCCGCGAGACCAGGTCGCGGTCGATCTTGGCGAATTCGACCCGGAGCTGGCCGGCCGGTCGCTCATCGGGCGCGTCGAAGGCGGGCGGCTGAAGCCGTATTATCCGCGGCGCGCGATCCAGGACGGTGCGCTGCGGGGGCGCGGGCTGGAACTGCTGTGGCTGGACGACCCGCTCGATGCCTTCATGCTGCATGTCCAGGGGTCCGGGCGCGTGCGGCTGCCCGACGGCCGGACGACCCGCATCGGCTACGCCGGCAACAACGGCCATGCCTACGAATCGATCGGCCGCGAACTGATCCGTCGTGGCGAACTCGAAGCCCATGAGGCGTCGTGGCAGGGCATCCGCAGCTGGATGGAACGCAATCCCGACAAGGCTGCCGACCTGCTCGCGGTCAACCGTCGCTACATCTTCTTCGAGGAGATCCACGGCGACGGGCCGATCGGGGCCCAGGGTGTGGTATTGACCGCCGGGCGCAGCCTTGCGGTCGATACGCGGTACATGCCGCTCGGCCTGCCGTTGTGGCTCGACACAATGCAGCCCGGGCCCACCGAAAAGCCGCTGCGGCGCTTGGTCGTCGCCCAGGACACCGGCGCGGCGATCAAGGGCCCGGTGCGCGGTGACTTCTTCTGGGGCACCGGCGATGCGGCCCTCGAATTCGCCGGGCGCATGAAACACCGTGGTCGCTACTACCTGCTGCTGCCGCGCCGACTTGCCAACCGCCTCGCCGCCAGCTGACATCGCCGCTGTTGCCTTTCCCCGCGCCAGCCGCCATCTTGGGCGCGATACCGACCGGGATGGACCTGCATGACCGATTCGCGCCCGAACGTGGCCCTGTTCGTCACCTGCCTCGTGGACCTGTTCCGCCCGGCGGTCGGTTTCGCCGCGGTCAAGCTGCTGGAGGACGCCGGCTGCACGGTGACGGTGCCGCGCGCCCAGACCTGCTGCGGCCAGCCGGCCTACAATTCCGGGGATCGCGCCGACGCTGCGGACATCGTGCGGCAAACGCTGCCGGTTCTCGAGCCGTTCGACTACGTCGTCCTGCCCTCGGGCTCGTGCGCTGCAATGATCCGGCATCACTGGCCGGCACTCCTGCAAAACGACCCTGACCAGTCGAGGCGTGCCACCGCCGTTGCCGAAAAGACGTGGGAGCTGACGCAGTTCCTGACCGACGTGCGCGGCATCCGATCCGTCGACGCCAGCTATGACGGCGTGGCCGCCTACCATGATTCCTGTTCCGGACTGCGTGAGCTCGGCGTGCGCGATCAGCCGCGTAAGCTGCTGCGCAGCGTCGCCGGGCTCGAGATCCGGGACCTCGGTGCGCCCGAGGAATGCTGCGGGTTCGGCGGCCTGTTCGCCGTCAAATACCCGGAAATCTCCGGTCGCATGGTCTCCGACAAGGCGGACGATATCGCGACGACCGGCGCCGACACGTTGCTCGCCGGCGACCTCGGATGCCTGATGAACATGGCCGGCAAACTGAAGCGGACAGGCTCGGCGATCCGGGTGCGCCATGTCGCGGAGGTGCTGGCCGGCGCCACCGGCGACGCGCCGCCGATCGGCGAGGGCGACTCGTGAGCGCAGACGCCCCCACCAGCCACCGCTTCCCGGAGAATGCCCGGGCGGCGCTGGCGGACGAGACGCTGCAACGGGGCCTTGCCTCCGCCAAGGTCGGTTTCCGCGTGCGCCGCAGCGAGGCGGCGGCGCGTCTGCCGGAATTCGAGACCCTGCGCGACGAGGCGCGCGACATCAAGAACCACGTCCTGGCCCACCTGGATCTCTATCTCGAGGCCTTCGAACAAAGGGTGACCGAGCGCGGCGGGCATGTCCACTGGGCGCGCGACGCGGCCGAAGCGCGCGAGGTGGTGCTCGCCATCTGCCGCGCCGCCCGGGCGGCCACGGTGACCAAGGGGAAGTCGATGATCTCCGAGGAGATCGGCCTCAATACCTTCCTTGAGGCCAACGGTATCGAGCCGGTCGAGACCGATCTCGGAGAATACATCATCCAGCTGCGCCACGAGGCGCCGAGCCATATCATCGCGCCGGCCTTCCACGTGCCCAAGAGCGAGGTCGCCGAGACCTTCCACAAGCACCACACGGCGCTCGACCCGGACCGGCCGCTGGACCAGCCGCGCCAGCTGCTCGAGGAGGCGCGCGCGGTGCTGCGCGACCGCTTCCTTGCCGCCGACGTGGGCATCACCGGGGCGAACTTCCTGATCGCCGAGACTGGCGCCACGGTGATCGTCACCAACGAGGGCAACGCCGACCTCACGCAGACCCTGCCGCGCGTCCACATCGTGCTGGCGAGCCTCGAGAAGGTGGTGCCGACCCTGGAGGACGCATCCACCATCCTGCGCGTGCTGGCGCGCTCGGCGACCGGGCAGGAGTTCACCTCGTACACCACCTTCGCGACCGGCCCGCGCCGCGGCGAAGACCTCGACGGACCGCACGAGTTCCACGTCGTGCTGCTCGACAACGGGCGCAGCGCGCTGATCGGCACCGAGCTGCAGGAGGTGCTGCGCTGCATCCGCTGCGGCGCCTGCATGAACCATTGCCCGGTGTTCGGGGTGATCGGCGGCCACGCCTATGGCTGGGTCTATCCGGGTCCGATCGGCGCTGTGCTCAGCCCGTCGCTGATCGGCATTGCGGAGGCGCACCACCTGCCGAGCGCCTCGACCTTCTGCGGCCGCTGCGAATCGGTGTGCCCGATGCGCATCCCGCTGCCCGGGCTGATGCGGCACCTGCGCGAACGCGAGTTCAGTCAGCGGATTCCGCCGGCAACCCAACGCTGGGGCTTGAAAGCCTGGGCGTTCCTCGCCAAGCGGCCCCGCCTGTACCGGCTGGCGACCGTCCTGCCGGTGCGACTGCTGGGGCTGCTCGGGCGCCGCCGGGGCGCCTTCCGCCGCCTTCCGCTGACCGGCGGGTGGACTGCGCAGCGCGACCTGCCGGCGCCCCGGGGGCGAACCTTCCAGGCGCTGTGGGACGCTACCGGCGGCCGCCGGGAGCCGCCGCGATGACCGGGGGCTCGCGCGAGGCGGTGCTCAGCACCCTGCGCCGTGCCACCGGCCGCGACTCCAATGCCGCCGAAGCCGCTGCGGCGGTGCGCCAGCGGATGGCCAGCCATCCCCGCAACACGATTCCGGCCCGCGGGAAACACGATGCCAACGGACTTATCGAGTTGTTCGTCGCACAGGCGACGGCGGTCGATGCGACCGTTGCGCGCGTGGACGGTCCCTCCGAGGTGCCCGGCACGGTGGCCGCCTATCTGCGCGGCGAAAACCTGCCGACTCGGTTGCGCATGGCGCCGGACCCGGCCCTCGATGCCTATCCGTGGGATCAAACGCCGGTGCTGGAGATCGAACGCGGCAAGGGCGAGGGATCCGACGTGGTGGCGGTGACCGGCGCCTTCGCCGCGATCGCCGAGACCGGGACGCTGATGCTGCTGTCTGGCCCGGAATCGCCGACCACGCTGAATTTCCTGCCGGACGCCCATATCGTGGTGGTGCGCGCCGCCGAAATGGTAGGCTGCTACGAGGATGGCTGGGATCGGCTGCGCGCCACCGGCCGCATGCCGCGCAGCGTCAACTTCATCACCGGCCCGTCGCGCAGCGCCGATATCGAGCAGACGCTGCAGCTCGGCGCGCACGGGCCGCGCTGGCTGCACATCGTGCTGGTCGAGGGCGATGCCGGCGATGCGGAGACGGCCGATGGCTGACAAGCGCCGCCGCCCGAACCGCGACGAATCGGACCTCTGGAAGGCCGTCACCAAGGACGTAAATCCGATCGCTCGCAGGAAGGGGATCCGCCAGGCGGACACCGAAGCGGCGACCGAATCCGGAATAGAACAACCGAAAAACAACAAGATACCAAGGAAACCTCGGGTCGCCACTGCATCCCATGCTGGCGCCATGGCGCCAGATCGGCCGAACCTCAGCCACGGCCGCGCCGCCGGTGTCGACCGACGCACGGTCGACCGTCTGCGCCGCGGCCAGATCGCCATCGAGGCCGAGATCGATCTGCACGGCCACACTCAGGAGGCGGCGCATCGCGCGCTGCAGGCCTTCATCATCGGCCAGGCCGAGGCGGGCCGCCGTTGCGTGCGCGTCGTCACCGGCAAGGGTACGCTCCGCGAGGGCGGCGGCGTGCTCAAGACCGCCGTGCCGCGCTGGCTCAACGAAGACCCCCTGCGCGAGCGGGTCCTCGCCTTCAGCCATGCCCGCCGCGACGACGGCGGCGAGGGTGCGCTCTACGTGCTGCTCCGCCGCCGGCGGCCAGGGCCCGCGGCATGACCCCGTTCGGCCGCCGCATCCGCGAGCTGCGCGCCACCCGCGGCGTTACCCTGCAGCAGATGGCGGCGGCGCTCGACGTCTCACCGGCCTATCTCTCGGCCCTCGAGCACGGCCGGCGCGGCCGGCCGAGCCGCACCCGTGTGCACCAGATCTGCCAGTATTTCAACGTCGTCTGGGACGAGGCCGACGAGCTGCAGCGCCTCGCCCGCCTGTCGCACCCGCGGGTCACCGTCGACACCTCGGGCCTCGCCCCGGAGGCGACGGAGCTGGCCAACGAGCTCGCCCAGCGCATCCGCAACCTTTCGCGCGACAAGGTCAGGGCGCTGCTGGAAACGCTGAAGGACTGAGCGGCAGGCCCGTCTCATCGACGGAGTGCCGGCACCGCGGCGGCAGCCACCGCGAAGGCGAGGCCGGCGGCCAGCAGGAACGGGTAGTGCAGGTCGAAATTGCCGACCGCCCCGGCCAGCGCCGCGCCCAGCGCCCCGACCCCGTCCAGCAGCATGAAGGCGAGGCCCAGCGTCGTCGCCTCGTGCGTCTTGCCGAACTCCACGGTAGCGGCCAGCACCGCCGACCGGATGCCGTAGAACGCGGCGACCGCGGCGATCAGCCAGACGATGACCGCGAGGCCGGAGCCGCCCCAGGCCGCGCCGACGCACGCCAGGGACCCGGCGACGGCACCGGCGACGAACACCGGGCGCCGTCCGATGCGGTCCGACAGGCGGCCGAGCAGCGGCTGCGCCAGCGCCCCGGACAGCACCATGGCCGAGAACGCGACCCCGGTTGCCGCCGGCGACAGCCCGTGCACCCGCTGCAGGAACAAGGGGGCCATGGCGAGAACCGCCAGCAGCGCCATGTTGTAGACGCTGACCACGGCGATCAGGGCAAGGCCGCGCGGCGTTCGCCAGCTGTCCCACAGCGCCCGCAGGTCGGGGCCGGTGATGGCAGGCCGCGGCGAAGCCGGGACGTGCCGCGCGATGCGCAGGAACACGAGCCCCAACAGAACCGCCGGCAGCGCTGAAATCTGCAACGTCGTGCGCCAGTCGAACCAGGCCAGCAGGAACCCCGCGGCGAGCGGCGCCAGCACCTCGGCGAAGGTCCCTGTCATGGCGTGGATGCCGAGCGCATGGGCGCGCCGCTCCGGCATCGTCTGGGCCAGCACGCCGGTGGCGATGGGATGCCAGGCGGCGTCGCCCAGCCCGGCGACGGCGAGCAGCAGTGCGACCCACCAGAATCCGGGCGCCAGCGCGGCAATGACATAGCCGATGGCGACCCACCAGAAGGTCGCCAGCAGCAGGCGCCCGCGGTCGGCGACGCGGTCGGCGAGAATTCCGGCCGGCACGTAGCCGAGGGCGCCGCCGAGGCTGATCAGCGTGATCAGCAGCCCGACCTCGGCCGGCGTCAGCCCCATCGACGCCGCCATCGCCGGGGCGATGATCCAGATCGCGCTCGGCGCCCAGTCGTTGGCCATATGGCCAAGCGAGAACGCCAGCAGCAAGCCGCGCCCGCCAGCGTCGCTCGCCGCCGCGCCCGTAGGTTCCGTCACCTCCGCGGATACGGTCGCGCCGGCCCCGTCGGCCTCAGTCTCTGCCCCGTCTCCCGCCATGTCCGCGCCGTTCACGTGTCCTCGCTCATCGCCCGGCCGATGATACGGATTGCACGGTCTGCCTTCGAGCGAAAACGCCGGCTGGCGGCGTCGCGCCGGGTCGGTTCGCGAAACGAGCCCATGCGTTAGGGTTTTCCGCGGGTTTCAGGGCCGCACGTCACGCGCCCCGCATGGCGCAAATTGGCCTCCACACTCAGGGCGGCCCGCCCTCCATGAGTCCGGTGGGCGGATACGGCGTCTCGCACGAGTCGACCTGTGCGTCCGTACCCGGGCGCCGGCACGCGCGCCAGGCACACTTGCAGATGATCTCGCCCGTCGTCATGTCGAGGCGGATTTCCCGGCCCGTTGCGGTGCGCAGACCGAAAAGCCCGTCCTCGTCGATTCCCAGATAATCGCCCCAGCGGTAGAAGTCGCCGTCCCGACTCGTTTGGATCTCGGCGTCGGTCATGATGTCGCGGATGCCGACTCTCCGGAACACATGGCCGCGCCGATAGAACTCCAGCAGCGTGAAATCGTGGTAGTCGAGAGGGACCACGTTCCCCCTCACCGGTGCGTAGAACCACACGCTGTGACCGATGGTTCCGTGGCTGAGAACGAGATGCTGCCCGTCATCCGCAAGCTCTGCCGCGTCGGCATATCCATCTGCAGACCACAGGACAGCCTCTCTGTCCCCGGCTTTGAAGACGACGATCCCGCCCCCGAGCGGATTCAGCTTTGCGCAATATTCTCCGTTCCGTGAGCAGATCTCGTAAGGCCCGGGCCTGTAGGCCAGAACCGGACCCGAGGCCAACAAAAGTGCCAACACAAGCAATATCCGCCCCACCATAGGAACCTCCATTTCATGCCGACCGCATGATCGTATGCCGGCGAGGCGCGGCCTCGATGCCGCCCGGTATCGCGGAGGCGTGCCGCGGAGCGCGGAAAATGGTGCGGCGATGAACCGGCGAGGTCCGGAAAGCCGCCCGCAGTCCCCTTCCCGCCCGCGGATATGCTAGCGTGGGCCGCAACGGCGATCCTTCGGACGGGACCAGGCGACCATGCGGCGGAACCCATTCATTGCGACGACCTCCGGCCCGGCGGCCGGGTCCGCGCGCTGAGGCGCCGGCGGCCGCATGGCGGATCCGGATCCCGACATCGTCCCGCTTTACGGCTCGTGGTCGCGGGCGCGCTGCCTCGAGTTCGCCCTGGTGCTCGACGCCGTCGGCATTCCCTGCGAGGTGCTGAAGCAGGACGGAAGGTTCGCCCTCGTGGTCCTTGCGCGCGACGCGGCGGCGGCGCGCGAGCAGCTGCGGCTGTACGGGACGGAGCACGGACATCAGCCGCCTCGCGTCGAGACGCCATTGCGCGTCCATGACGGGCTGGTCGCGGCCTGCCTCTATGGCGTCGCCATCCTTCTTTTCGACATGCTGCAGCGCAATGGGGCGTTCGGTCTCGACTGGCTGCACGCGGGGATGAGCCAGGCCGGGCTGATCCGCGCCGGCGAGTGGTGGCGCATCGTCACCGCCCTCGCCCTCCATGCCGACACCCTCCACCTCGCCGGGAACCTCGTCTTCGGCCTGATCTTCGGGTTCCTGCTGGGCGCGACGCTGGGCTGGGGGCCGGCGCTGGCCGGCATGCTGTTCGCGGGCGCGCTCGGCAACGCGCTGAACGCCCTCGTCCGGGCCGCGGAGCACGCGTCGGTCGGCGCGTCGACGGCGGTGTTCGCGGCGATCGGCATCCTCGCCGCCCACGCCTGGCAGCGCCGGCGGTCCCGCATCAACCGCTGGGTGCCGCTCGGCGGCGGCGTCGCCCTGCTCGCCTTCCTCGGCATGAGCGGCGAGCGCACCGACTTCCTCGCCCACATCATGGGCTTCGGGGCAGGCGGCCTGTTCGGCCTCCTCTTCGCGCTGCTGGAGGACCGGGCGCTGCCCGCGCCGTGGCACAGGCACGCCCTCGGGGCGGCCGCGATCCTCGTCTTCGTCCTGGCGTGGAGCGTGGCGCTCTGGATGCGCGGGTAGCGATCGACTCCGGCTTCGCGCCGGTGTCGTCGCCCGGCCCGGGCGAACCTTGCCGCGGGCGGGGAAAAAGCAGGGCCGCGGGCGCCGAATGCCTGAAGATCAGCGGTTCAATCGAATATCAGAATCGTCATCAGGATAATCGCGCCCTTGTCGAGCCACTGTGGTTCAAGTTCGCGCGTGACGTTGAATCCGAACAAGACGAGGCGTCCATCGACGGCCGCGCCGGCAATCAGACTACGGATTTCCGTATCGATGGCCGGTGTTGTCATTCTGATAAGGAACGCGGTCCTGTCGACCAGATCGAAAAGCCTGCTACCGACGTTGCCCGATGGGTATATTCTCGCGAAACTCTTCGTAAGAGATATCCGCGCCAGGTCGATATCCGCCTCCGTCACTTTCTGGGCGGTCGGCTTGACGGTTATATTGACCGTGCCTTCGGGGTTGCTGAACACGATCGGGGGCCGCCTTTCGGACGGGTATTTGAGCCGCGCCATCTCATCGCTCATCTCTTCAAAACCGCGCGGCACCGCGATGAAGACCTTCCCATCCAGCACCGATTTCATAACGAACGCGGGTTCCTTGGCGCAGGCCGGCCACATACCCGCCGCCACGAAAAACGCGCAAAACAAAGCAAACGAACGACTCCACATGCCTGCCTCCCACAGGAAAATACCCTTATGCGAGCAATTATACAAATATACACACGAAATGCGAGAGTTTTTTGCGACACCGCGCGGTATCCACGACCGCGCCCTTGTTCGATGGCTCACGGCGGCCGCAGAGCGCGCAATCTGACGCTCCCGAAGACCGGCGCAAACGCAGGTCCCCCGAAACGTAAATCCGGAATACGGCGGACGCCGTCCGCCGTTAAAGGATGAACTTGCTGAGGTCGGATTCCTTGGCCAGGTCCTCGACCTGGTCGCGGACGTAAGACGCGTCGATCTTGATGGTCTCGCCGCCGCGGTCGGTGGCGGTGAACGAGATCTCCTCCAGAAGCCGCTCCATCACCGTGTGCAGGCGCCGCGCGCCGATGTTCTCGACGCGGCTGTTGATCTCGGCCGACAGGCTGGCGATCTCCTCGATGGCATCATCGGTGAAGTTGAGGGTCACCTCCTCGGCCCCGAGCAGCGCCACGTACTGGCGGATCAGGCTGTTCTCCGGCTCCTTGAGGATCCGCACGAAATCATCGCGGGTAAGTGCCCGTAATTCCACGCGAATCGGCAGGCGGCCCTGCAGCTCCGGCAGGAGGTCCGCGGGCTTGGCGAGGTGGAACGCGCCGGAGGCGATGAACAGGATGTGGTCGGTCTTCACCGGCCCGTGCTTGGTCGCCACCGTGGTGCCCTCGATCAGCGGCAGGAGGTCGCGCTGCACGCCCTCGCGGGAGACGTCGGCGCCGGTGCGCTCCGAACGCGCGGTGATCTTGTCGATCTCGTCGAGGAACACGATGCCGTTCTCCTCGACGGTCTCCAGCGCCGTCTTCACCACCGTCTCGTCGTCCAGGAGCTTGTCGCTCTCCTCGGCAATCAGCACCTCGTAGGATTCGGCGACGGTCATGCGCCGCGGCTTGGTGCGGCCGCCCATCATCTTGCCCATGATCTCGTTGAGGTTGATCATGCCCATCTGGGCGCCCGGCATGCCGGGGATCTCGAAGGTCGGCATGCCGGCCGTGCCCAGATCCTGGACCTGGATCTCGACCTCCTTGTCGTCGATCTCGCCCTGGCGCAGCTTGATGCGGAACGACTGCCGCGTCGCATCGCTCGCGCCCTCGCCGACCAGCGCGTCGAGCACCCGTTCCTCGGCGGCCAGCTCGGCCTTGGCCAGCACCTGCTTGCGCTGCTGCTCGCGGGTCATGTGGATCGAGACCTCGGCGAGGTCGCGGACGATCTGCTCGACGTCGCGCCCGACATAGCCGACCTCGGTGAACTTTGTCGCCTCGACCTTGATGAACGGCGCCTGCGCCAGCCGCGCGAGCCGCCGGGCGATCTCGGTCTTGCCGACGCCGGTCGGCCCGATCATCAGGATGTTCTTGGGCAGCACCTCCTCGCGCATCTCCTCCGGCAATTGCAGGCGCCGCCAGCGGTTGCGCAGCGCGATGGCGACGGCGCGCTTGGCGTCGTTCTGGCCGACGATATAGCGGTCGAGCTCGGAGACGATCTCGCGGGGACTGAAAGAGGTCATGAAATCAAAGGGTCTCGATGGTGATGGAGTCGTTGGTGTAGACGCAGATGCCGGCGGCGATCGCCATGGCCCGGCGGGCGACCTCCTCGGCCGACAGCCCGTCCACGTCGGCCAGCGCGCGCGCCGCCGCCAGCGCGAAAGGACCGCCGGAGCCGATGCCGATCAGCCCGTCCTCGGGCTCGAGCACGTCGCCGGTGCCGGAGACGATCAGCGAGACCGTCTTGTCGGCCACCGCCATCATCGCCTCGAGGCGCCGCAGGTACCGGTCGGTGCGCCAGTCCTTGGCGAGCTCGACGCAGGCCCGGGTCAATTGGCCCGGATGCTGCTCCAGCTTGGCCTCCAGCCGCTCGAACAGGGTAAATGCGTCGGCCGTCGCCCCGGCGAAGCCGACGATCACGGCGCCGTCGCCGAGCCGCCGCACCTTGCGCGCATTCGATTTGATGACGGTCTGGCCCATGCTGACCTGGCCGTCACCGGCGACCACCACGGAATCGCCCCGGCGGACGGAGAGGATCGTGGTGCCGTGCCAGTTTTCCTGATCGGACATGGGTGGGATCCGTGTTTGTCGTCTCAAACGAGGGCCCCTGCGGGCCGCGCGAACCTAACCCATGTGGCGTTTCCGCGCCAGCAATCAAGGGCCGCACGCCGGTGCTGGCCTTTGCGCCGCCATGCTGCTAAAAGGGCGCCGATTTCCGGGACGTGGAGAAACCGATGCGGCAGGCAAGCATTGAG
This sequence comes from Alphaproteobacteria bacterium, assembly GCA_041602815.1. Lineage (GTDB taxonomy): Bacteria > Pseudomonadota > Alphaproteobacteria > UBA8366 > JADFVY01. The sequence continues at coordinate 20,609 of JBFIFO010000029.1, forward strand.
CGCAATACGCGCGAGACCGAGATCGCGGTCACCGTCGACCTCGACGGCACCGGGCGCGCCGACATTGCGACCGGGATCGGCTTCCTCGACCACATGCTCGAGCAGCTGGCGCGCCACAGCCTGATCGACCTTTCGGTGCGGGCCAAGGGCGACCTGCACATCGATTTCCACCACACCACGGAGGATACCGGAATCGCGATCGGTCAGGCGGTGGCCAAAGCGCTGGGAGACCGCAAGGGAATCACCCGCTATGGCAGCGCGCTGATCCCGATGGACGAGACATTGACGCGGGTGGCGCTGGACTGCTCGAACCGGCCGTGGCTGGTCTGGAAGGTCAAGTTCACGCGCCCCAAGCTGGGCGATTTCGACACCGAGCTGTTCCGCGAATGGTTCGGCGCCTTCGCCCAGAACGCCGGGCTCACGCTGCATGTCGAGAACCTGTACGGCGAGAACAACCACCACATCGCCGAATCCTGCTTCAAGGGGCTGGCGCGCGCGCTGCGCGACGCGGTCGCGGTCGACCCGCGCGCGGCGGACGCCGTGCCGTCGACCAAGGGCGTGCTCGGCGGCGGCTCGGCATGACCGTCGCCATCGTCGATTACGGCTCGGGCAACCTGCACTCCGCGGCCAATGCCTTCGAGCGCATGGCCGGCGCGCCGGTCGCCGTCACCTCGGACCCCGGGGAGGTGGCGGCTGCCGACCGCATCGTGCTGCCCGGCGTCGGCGCCTTCGGCGACTGCTGGCGCGGGCTCAACGCGCTCACCGGCATGGTCGAGGCGCTGGAAGAGGCGGTGCTGCGCGGCGGAAGGCCGTTCCTCGGCATCTGCGTCGGCATGCAGCTGATGGCGACGCGCGGGCTGGAGCACGGCAGCCATCCCGGACTCGGCTGGATCCACGGCGAGGTGGTGCCGCTGACACCGGCCGATCCGGCGCTGAAGGTGCCGCATATGGGCTGGAACGAGCTGGAGAACCTGACGCCGCACCCGGTGCTCGACGGACAGAAAGCAGGCAGCCACATGTATTTCGTGCACAGCTTCCGTTTCCGCTGCGAAGACCCCGGGCACGAGCTGGCGACCGCCGATTACGGCGGCGCACTGGCCGCGGTGGTCGGCCGCGACAACATGATCGGCAGCCAGTTCCACCCGGAAAAGAGCCAGAAGGCGGGCCTCGCCTTCATCGACGCGTTCCTCAGGTGGGCGCCGTGATCGGTACGGTGGAAACCAGCGTCGCCATCGTCGGCGAGCTGTCCGGGCGCGACCTCGACGAGCTGTGCGATGCCGCGGAGGCGGCGATCGGCGCGGGCGGCGGCTTCGGCTGGCTCACGCCGCCGCCGCGGCAGATCCAGGAATCGTACTGGAAGGGCGTCGTGCTGGTGCCCGGCCGCACGCTGTTCGTCGGCCGGCTCGACGGGGTGATCGCCGGCTCGGCTCAACTGTTCCGGCCGACCCGCAACAACGAGGCGCAGGCCGCCGCCTGCCACCTGCGCAGCGCTTTCGTCGCGCCCTGGGCGCGCGGCCACGGGATCGCCCGCATGTTGACCGAGGCGGTGGAGGAAACCGCGCTGGCCGAAGGGTTCGGGATGATCAACCTCGATGTGCGCGAGACCCAGACCGCGGCGATCGCCATGTACGAGTCGCTCGGCTACGTGCATTGGGGCACGCATCCCCTGTATGCGCGCCTTTCCGACGGCACCTGGGTTCCCGGACGCTACTACTTCAAGATCCTGGTCGGCAACGTGCCCGAGCCGGCGGCGACGGGACGACCTTCGCCATGATCCTGTATCCCGCGATCGACCTGAAGGACGGCCGCTGCGTGCGGCTAGTGCGCGGCGACATGGACCGGGCGACGGTGTTCAGCGACGATCCCGCCGGCCAGGCCCGCAGCTTTCTTGAGTCCGGCGCCACCTGGCTGCACATCGTCGACCTCGACGGCGCCTTCGCCGGCAGGCCGGTGAACGCAGCGGCGGTCGAGGCGATCGTCGACGCCGTCGATATCCCGGTGCAGCTCGGCGGCGGCATCCGCGACCTTGCGACGATCGAGGGCTGGCTCGCGCGCGGCGTTAAGCGGGTGATCCTCGGCACCGTCGCCGTCAAGGACCCCGATCTGGTGGTGGCCGCCTGCGCCAGATGGCCGGGACAGGTCGCGGTCGGCATCGACGCCCGCGGTGGCCGGGTCGCGGTTGAGGGCTGGGCCGAGGACACCGACATCGAGGTCGCGGCGCTGGCGCACCGCTTCGCCGACGCCGGCGTCGCCGCGATCATCCACACCGACATCGACCGCGACGGCGTGCTGGAGGGCGCGAACGTCGCGGCGACGGCGGCCCTGGCGCGGGCCGTGCCGATCCCCGTGATCGCTTCCGGCGGCATCGCCTCGCTCGCCGACATCTGCGCGCTCGCCGCCGAGCGGAGCATCGCCGGCGCAATCATCGGCCGCGCCCTGTACGACGGCCGAATCGAGCTGAAGGAAGCGCTGGACCTGTGCTGAAGGTGCGCATCATCCCCTGCCTCGACGTCAAGGACGGGCGCGTCGTCAAGGGCGTCAACTTCGTCAACCTGGTCGATGCGGGCGATCCGGTGGAGCAGGCGCGCATCTACGATGCGGCCGGGGCCGACGAGCTCACCTTCCTCGATATCACCGCGTCCTCCGACAACCGCGACATCATCCTCGACATCGCCGCCAGCACCGCCGAGCAGTGCTTCATGCCGCTGACCATCGGCGGCGGCGTGCGCAGCACCGACGATATCCGCAAGCTGCTGCTGGCCGGCGCCGACAAGGTTTCGATCAACACCGCCGCGGTCAAACGCCCGGACTTCGTCGCCGAGGCGGCGGCGCGTTTCGGCGCGCAATGCATCGTCGTCGCCATCGATGCGCGCCAGTCCGGGCCGGGCGCTTGGGAGGTCTTCACCCATGGCGGGCGCGAGCCGACCGGAATCGACGCCGTCGCATGGGCGAAGCGCATGGCGGCGTCCGGTGCCGGCGAGATCCTGCTGACCTCGATGGATCGCGACGGCACCAAGTCCGGCTTCGATTGCGAACTGACCCGCGCCATCGCTGATTCGGTGCCGGTGCCGGTGATCGCCTCCGGCGGCGTCGGCACCCTCGACCACCTGGTCGAGGGCGTGCGCGACGGCCACGCCGCGGCCGTGCTGGCGGCCTCGATCTTCCATTTCGGCACCTATTCGATCCGCCAGGCCAAGGAGCACATGGCCAAGGCCGGCGTGCCCGTGCGCCTCGAGCCTTAGCCTTTCACACCGAACGGGATTTCTGCTAGGCAGGCGGCATGAGCGAGATCGACGGTAGCATCCTCGACCGGCTGTACGCGGTCATCGACTCGCGCCGGGGCGCCGACCCTGCCGAGTCGTGGACGGCGCGGCTGCTGGCCGGCGGGCCGGAGGCCGCGGCCCGCAAGCTCGGCGAGGAGTCGGTGGAGACGATCGTCGCCGCGCTGGCCGGGGACGAGGCGGCGCTGGCGGAGGAAAGCGCCGACCTGCTCTACCATCTGCTGGTGCTGTGGGCGGCGCGGGGCGTTGCGCCGCACGACGTGTGGCGGGCGCTGGAGGCGCGCCAGGGCAGGTCCGGCATCGCGGAGAAGGCGGCGCGGGGCAAATAGAGGCACGATACCCGGCCCGAAACGCGGGCCGGGTGAGTCCGCGACCGCGGGCCGCCGCGCGTGCGGCGAGAGCCAAGGCCGCGGATGCGGCCGCCCGGCGATTGAGGGAGCATGAAGATGGCTTACGACGATACGAACGTATTCGCGAAAATCCTGCGCGGCGAGATCCCGTGCCGGAAGGTCTACGAGGACGACTGGGCGCTGGCCTTCCACGACATCGACCCGCAGGCGCCGGTCCACGTCCTGGTGATCCCGAAGGGCAAATACACCTCGTCGGACGATTTCGCGGCCAACGCCCCGGATGCCGAGATCGCCGGCTTCTTCCGCGCCGTCGGCACGGTGGCGCGCGACCTCGGCGCGGTCGAGCCGGGTTACCGCATTCTCTCGAATTGCGGGCCCGACGCGCACCAGGAAGTGATGCATTTCCACATGCACGTGTTCGCCGGCAAGGATCTCGGCCGCATGATCAAGCCGGTCGACAAATAATTCAGGCGCGCGCGTTCGCGCATCGCGTGCGACACGTTTGGAGTACCCCGAATTCCACCCCAGCCTGTGTTGGCGCCTGGGTAACGCCGCGTTAACGTCTTGTCCTGCAAACTCCCGATACAGCGGGTATCGGGCGCTTGGCAACGCGTTCCCGGACTGGCGGCAAGGCCGGACATCGGTCTCGATAAGAGAGGGTTCCCCCTTTGGTTACGCAACCCAGGTGGTTTTTCGCGGGAGTCTTCTTGGTCAGCGGAAGCACGCTCATGCTTCAGCTGTTGCTCTCGCGGATATTTTCGGTGACGACGTGGTACCACGTCTCGTTCCTCGTCATCAGCATCGCGATGTTCGGGATGACCCTGGGCGCCCTGAAGGTCTATCGCGGCGATGCCAAAGCGCAGCGGGCGACCATTGCACAGCTTGCGTCGCGTTACTCGTTCTTTTTCGCACTGGCGATCCCGGCGACCGCGATCGCCGTGCTGACCATCCCGATCGTCGATGCCAAGGTCGTGGTCACGCTCGTCTTTCTGCCCACCGTGGCATTCCTGACAAGCGTTCCGTTTTATTTCTCGGGATTCGTGATCGCCCTGTGTCTGACGCGTTCGACGTTCAAGGTCAGCGCCGTGTACGGATACGACCTTGTTGGTGCGGCCGCCGGTTGCATATCGGCGCTGGCGTTGATGGAGGTGCTGGATACGCCGTCGGCCCTGCTCGTTCTCGCCGCGGCGCCAGCACTCGCGGGTCTGTGCTTTGCGAAGTCTGCGCAGACCGGTCCGGTCGCTGTTTCCGGCGTGCGGTGGACCTCGATGAGCGCGGCGGCCGTCCTGCTTGCGGGACTCGGCATGCTGAATGGCGCCCTGCCAGCGCCACTGATCTACCCGATGTTTCCCAAGGGTACGTGGACTCCGCAATCCGCCCTGGAACTGGATCGTTGGAACAGCATCTCTCGGGTCACGATCCTGCGGGAGGAGAAGGACACCGTTCCGTTCAACTGGGGCCCGTCCGCTACGATGCCCCAGACATTGCGGTCCTCATACCGCCAGCTGATCATCGACGGCAATGCCGGAACACCGCAAGTCCGGTTTGACGGCAGCGACCTGTCGAGCCTCGAGCACCTGTCCTACGACATCACCACACTGGCGTACCGCCTGCCGAACCTCAAACGCGCCGCGATCATAGGCCTGGGCGGCGGGCGCGATGTGCTGGCCGCGAAATATTTCGGCGTATCCGAGGTGGTGGCCCTCGACGTCAACGGTATTCAGGTGGATCTCCTTCGGAACGACCCCGAAGCGCGCGGTTACACCGGATTCGACAAGCTGCAAAACGTGTCGCTCATCCACGACGAAGCGCGGAGCTGGATGAGTCGCAACGCGGAGCCATTCGACATCATCCAGATGAGTCTCGTCGACACTTGGGCGGCGACCGCCGTCGGTGCCTTTGCCCTCACGGAAAACGGGCTGTACACGATCGAGGGCTGGCGCATTATCCTGGACGACCTTACCCCCGGCGGCGTCTTCACGGTGAGCCGGTGGCTGGATTTCGAGGGAACAGCGCAGACCGGACGGATTCTTGCCTTGGCCGCGGCGACGCTTCTGGATCGCGGCGTGACATCCCCGGTGGCTCATATCTTCTTGGCTGGCACACACGGGGCACATCGCAACGTGTCGACGCTCGTCGTGAGCCTCGATCCGCTCACGCAAGCCCAGCTCGATGTCCTCCATGCGACAACGGAAGAATTGGATTTCAACGTGCTGGCGTCACCGCGAGGCACTTCCGCGAATCCGGCTTTCCAGGAAATTGTGGCGGCGACGACCCCTGGGCAGCTGGCGGAAGCGACACGTCGCGACTTCCTGAAGCTGTTTCCGCCGACCGACGCACAGCCGTTCTTCTTCAACCAGGCGCCCCTTGATCGGCCGGTCGAATTGTGGCGGCTCGCGCATTCTGGCCGCGGCGCGATCGCTGGTCACGCGGCGGCATCGATGAACTTGCTAGCCGTCATCGCGATCTCGCTGTTGGCCGTTACCGCGATCATCCTCCTGCCGCTTTGGCGAGCGCTTGGCCGCGTGGAAACGTCAGTCCTTGCGGCAGGAAGCGGCTATTTCTTCCTCATCGGCCTCGGGTTCATGCTCATCGAAATAAGTCTGCTTCAGTGCATGGGCCTGTATCTCGGGCACCCCAGCTTCGGCCTCGCCATCGTCCTGTTCAGCCTGATTCTGTTCACTGGACTCGGAAGTCTGGCAAGCGGCCGGGTCACGCTGGCCAGTACCGCCAGGATCGGCCTCTGGGCGGCGGTCACTGCGGGTTACTTCCTGCTTCTGGGGCTGTGGATGCTTGGTTGGTTCGCGACTCTGGCCGAACTTTCCATGGGGTCCCGCGCGATGATGTGTGCGCTGCTGACCGCGCCCGGCGGCTTCCTGCTCGGGTTCGGCTTCCCGACGGGGATGGCGCTGTGCCAGACCCGGTCCGGCCGCATAACGCCCTGGCTGTGGGGCATCAACGGCGCGGCGGGGGTTCTCGGCAGCGCCGTCGCACTCGCGAGCAACATCATCTTTGGCCTGGACACGACGCTGATCCTCGGTGCGCTGTGCTACGCCGCATTACCGATTGCCACCCTGCCCCTGATCCGCAAGCCCGGCACCGAATTGCCGCCTATAGCGCGCGTGGTGCTCGCGACGAGCTCCGATACGTAGCGTGGGGCAGCCCTGGGCGCCGGTCTCGATCCCCGAATTGGTGCAAGCGCGCGGTTAATGCATCCCGGCCGCATGGTCGACCAGGTGGACATGAGGCGAGCCGGCCAATCAGCTTTTGTACACCGCCTACATGCCCCGGGCCGGCTGCATCAGCACCCGGCTGCCCAGTTCCGCGACCCTGGCCAGCGCCGCGTCGAGAGCGTCGTCCTCGCGGTGCTCGCCGCGCTGACGGCGCTCTGGTGGTGGCGCCGGCGGCGGCCGCCGTCCTGACCGCCAGAGATCGTTCGGCGCGGATCATCTCGTGCCCGCGGTCCCCGCAAACGACATGGCCGGCCCCGCGGGGCCGGCCATGGGTTCGCGCCGTGCGCCGCTCAGACGGCGGCCAGCTTCTCCGCCGAGCTGCGGCCGTCGCGGCCGGGCACCACCTCATAGGCGACGATCTGGCCCTCGGTCAGGCCGGACAGGCCGGCGCGCTCGACCGCAGAGATGTGGACGAACACGTCCTTTGAGCCGTCGCTCGGCTGGATGAAGCCGTAGCCCTTGACGGCGTTGAACCATTTCACGGTTCCTTTGGTCATGGTCTTATCCTTCTAGCAAGTCAGTCGCGACGCCACGCAAAAGCGCCCGGCGTCGCCAGGTTCGTGGTCTCATTGAGTCGAGGGGTAAGCGGCTAAGCGCGAAAGGCGTCTAGTTGGATACGCCAGGACGTCATGGTACCGAAGGCGGATTTGTGGAGCGTATGCAAACGAAATGCAACTGAAATTCTCGTGAGGGGCGGGTCGATGGCGACGGCGCGCGCCGGTCGCCGGGTCTCGGTGGCGACGCGCGCCCTACCCGCCATCCGGCGGGCCGGTGCCGGGCACCTCCTTGCCGGCGCAGAGATCGACGCTAATGCCGATGCAGTCGTTGCAGATGAAAACCGTCGGCCCCGCGATCAGGCGCCTCTCCGCGCTGCGCGGCTCGCCGCAGAACGAGCAGTAGAGCTGCGGGTGGGCGTCGCCGTCGCCGTCCCGTTCGGCCGCTGGTTTGTCCGCAGGGCCCTCGGTGGCAGGCGTGCTGAAGACGTTCTGGCAGAGCGCGACGCACTCGCTGCAGATGTTCACCGACGGGCCGGCGATGATCTTCGCCACCTCGGTCTGCGGTTTGCCGCAGAAGCTGCAATAATGAGTCGGGCCTTTTTCTGTGCCACTGAGCTCGCCGCGCGCCTCCAGATCGGCCCGTGCCACGCCGATGCAGGCATCGCAAATGAAGGTTTCGATTCCGCTGAGCAGCTTCGAGACCTCATGCTCGGGCTTGCCGCAGAACGAGCAGTGCAGGGCGCCGCCTTCATCGCTGGCGTCGACATTCTTCTTTCGGGGTGCGGCCGGCGGTTCGTCAGGCTCCGGCCGCACGATGTCCCAGCTGAGCTCGACGCATTCGTTGCAGATGCGCACGTTCGGGCCCTCGACCATGGCCCGCACCTCGCGCACCCGCTTGCCGCAGAACCCGCATTCGCGCTCGGACGTCATCGGCAGATCCCCCGACCTTTGGCGACACACCGCCCCGCTTCTACGGGAAGAACGTTGCGGAAGGGTGAACGGTCCCCCCCTCACCGCCGCGGCGCGACGCGCCGGTAGCTCAGCGC
>JBFIFO010000030.1:0-28818 GCA_041602815.1 Alphaproteobacteria bacterium
AATGAATGTGCGGCGGCCGCATCCAGAACGACGAGGCCGGATAGGCGCCGGGCATGATCGTGACGAACCGGTAGGCGCCGTCGGCATCGGCGACGAGCCGCGCATAGCCCTGGAAGTTGGGGTCGAGCGGGCGCTGCCGCTGCCGGTCGCCGGGATGGTCGTAGCGGCCGTGGCGGTTGGCCTGCCATAGCTCAATGACGCAGCCCGCGACCGGCCGGCAGCCGTTATCTAGAATGCGGCCGGTCACCTCGATGACGGTCCCCTCGGCCCGTCCCGTCGCGCCGGCGACCCGGGTCAGGTCCCAGTCGGCCTCGCCGATGGCGGCCGGGTAGAACGGCCCCTCCGGCTGGCGCGGCGTCAGCAGGCATGCCGCACGGGCCAGCGGCCCGCCCGCCAGGACCGCCGCACCGGCCGCCATGCCGGCCAGCAGCCGGCGCCGCCTCGCATGCGGCAGCGCACGCGGTCGCTTCGAATTGCCGGTCTGTCGATCGGTCACTGCGTAATCCCTTTCTCGCCGATCCCGCCGCCCTGCACCGTGGTCACGCCTTGCGGCCCTGGCGCGGCAGCTTCGGCGGCTTGTCCGGGCGCTCGGGGCCCCAAATCCGGCTGTAATAGCTGTCGGCGAGAGCCAGCGCGCCAATCGGATTGTGGGCGAGCACCCGGTCCTTGGCGATCAGCGTCGTCGCCAGACCCTTGGAAAACCTGAAGAACTGGCTGTCGTGTCCGACGCACAGGCCGAGCACGACGTTCAGCTGGCAGCCGGCGCGGTTGAGCAGTTCTGCCTGGCCGACCGAGTTGCACAGCGATTCGTGCCCGCCGGGACGGATCTTCTCGTGATCTTTCAGGCCGATCTCCTCCTTGGGCACACCGCCCGTCTTGCAGGCGACCGACACGACTTCGAGCCCGTGGCTCTCGAATACCCGGCTCAGGGTGTTGGCGTGGTCGACGAAGCTGATGCAGGAAGCGATGCCAAGCTTGGTGAAGCCCATTTTCTTTGCGAATTCGACGATTTCCTCGACCCGCGTCCATTTGCAGTAGCCTTCCGACTCGACGCGCGCCGACTCGACGGCAACGCGGCGCCAGAACGGATCGTCGTAGCGCGCCAGCCCCTCGACGATGCCGTCGGCGTCCGTCTTGGTCGGGCAGTAGCCGGGGCCGCGCCGTTCCGCCTCGCCGTCACGGCAGGCACGCACCGTCGGCGGGCAGTAGGCGCAGCCCGGCTCGGTGTATTTCGCGGCCTGCGGATTCTTGCTGGCCGTCGGGTTGGACTTTGCCATCGGCGGTCTCCCCGGCACGAACTCGAACGCTGGCCCGTATTATGCCACGTCGGCCCCTTCCAGAAAGCCGCCAAATTGCCGCCGCTGGTCGGCGCCATCAGCAGCCGGCGACGCACTTGCCCTTGCCGTCGAACTCCATGGTCCGGCCGCTCAGCGGCAGGTGGGCCGGCACCTTGACCGCCTTGATGAAGGTATCGGTGCGGCTGCCGGGCACGACTTTGCCGCCTTCAGTGGCAACCTCGTTGGCGTGCGAGGGGATCACCGATGCCGGCTTGACCATCTCGTTGATCACGTGCGCCGCCTCGCGCGGGCCGGTGGTGAAGACATCGCCGATATTTATGACGGCGAGATTCGCCCCGTAGTATTGCCGGACCACCAGGTCCTGTTCGGCGGTGATCCCGGTATCGCCCGACAGATACGCGACGAGGCCGTTTGAGAACGACAGCACATAGCCGCTGGGCGGGCCGAGATAGGCGGTCAGGCCGCTGTCCTGGAGCGCCTCGGCATGTTCCTTGTGCTCGATGAAGGCCGGGCTCAGGCCGTTCGAATGGACCGCCGGCACCGTCGCGATGGTAACCCCGCCGACCCGGCGGGATGCACCGTAGCGCGCCAGTTCCACGAGTTTCGGATCGCCGCCGATGGCCTTCACCTTGGCCGAGAAGAAGCTCGCCATCTCGGCGCCGACGATGAACTTCGCCCCCTTGCCGACGACGATCTTCACCGAATTCGAGCTCGGCGTCGCGGCGACGGAGAAATCCGGACTGCCGCATTCGCCCGCGTTCGCCTGGGCAATGTGACGGTCGCCCAGATGGTCGCCGTGGACATGCGACAAAAGGACGGCATCGATCCGGCCGAGCCGCGCGTCCCCGGGGCCGGCGACCGTCCGGCCCGCATCGTAGAGAATCCGCGTGCCGTCGGGGTCCTCGAACACCATCGCGCGGTCGAGACGACAGAACTCGCCGTCATGGCTGCCGAGCGGCGTGACCTTGACCGTCTGGGCCGCTGCCGGCGCAGCGGCGAGCGCGACGCTGAGCAGCAGCCCCGCAAACACGACATGATTTCCACGCATGAACTCCTCCCGATCCGCAAACAATGTTGACTGGCGGCCGGCCGACGGCTCGCCGCACCGCATGATCGCAGGTTGCAAATCTGCGTCAAGTGCGTTCGCAGGGCAAAAACGCTACCGTTAGCGGCCCGTCAACGGTACTATTCGAAAAAACCGGATTAGGAATAGGGTTTTGCCGGCGGCCCGTTGGTGCGATGGCCGGCAAAACGAAAATTCCCGGCGGGTTCGGCTTTTTGGGTGCGTCGCTCAGGAGGATGCCGTCGTGGAAAAGATCAGGAACGTTCTCGTCGCCGTCGATCTGCACAAGGGGTCCAAGGAGGTCGCCGCCGCGGCGGCCGGATTCGCCGAGGCGTTCTCGGCCAAGCTTTATCTTCTCCATGTCGAGCGGGCCAATCCGACGATCATCGGCGACCCGGACGTGCCGGACGAACGCGACGTCGTGGCGAGTGAGATCCGCACGACCCACAAGGAACTGCAGGAACTGCGTGACGAGGTGACCCCGCCGGGCGTCGAGGCGGTGGCCCTGCAGGTCCAGGGACGGACGGTCGAGAAGATCATCGCCGAGGCGGCCAGGCTCGATATCGATCTGATCGTCATCGGCTTTCACCGGGACTGGCTGCACCACTTCTTCGCCGGGGACGTGACCAAAAGCGTGCTCAACCACGCGGCCTGCCCCGTGATGGTCGTGCCGCCGCCGACCAGCTAGAATCGCCGGCCCGGCTAGCCGGCGTCAGGCGCCGGGGTCGATGCGTTCCGGCTTGTCCCGATAGAAGATGTGGTTGCCGATCTTGCGGCTTTTCTGGAACTGGCCGCGCCAGTAGGCGCGCACGTGAGTCGCGTGGTACCACAGGGCGCCGCCGGTCGGATCCGCGACCTCGCCGCGGTAGACGGACCGGGCGACGTCCTTGGCGATCTCCCATTCCCCCATGTGAGTCGGCTCGTCGCTCAGCCGGTCGCACCACCAGCTGAACTGGCAGTCGTGGCTCTCCTTGCCGCCCTCGCGCACGACGTCGCAGATATACCGGGGAAAGCGCGGGTCGGCGGCGCGGTTCATCACGACGTGGGCGACCGCGACCTGGCCCTCGTGGGTTTCGCCGCGCGCCTCGAAATAGATGTTGAGGGCGAGGCACTCCAGCTCCTCCGCCATCGTCCGCTGTACCGACACCGCCACGGCAGCGCCGGCAAGCGCGGCAACGGCGCCGGCCGACAGCAGGACGCGCCGGCTGTAAAGCCGGTGCAGCAGCATGACCCGCTCGAATTCCGTCTCCGGTGAGCGGCGCAGCAGCAGGGACAGATGATAGAGAACGGGGATGCGCATTCCTGGTCCTTCTCCGATCCCAAAGAGCGTGCACCGCAAAAGTGAAAAAATGCTGTACGCCGGGCACTTAAGGGTCGGAGCCACGGTCTTCCGGCGCCCCGGGATGCCCCGGATCGTGGTAGAAGATGTGCCGGCCGATCCGGGGCCCCTGGCGCAGCGCGTGGCGCCAGTCGGGATCGACGTAGTCGGCGTGGTACCACAGCGCGCCACCGGTTGGATCCGGCGCATGGCCGCGGTACACCTGCTGCGCCAGTGCCAGCGCATCGCGCCAGTGGGCGCCGCGCTGCGGCCGGTTCGGGCTTCCATCGCAGTACCAGCTGAACTGGCACAGCGCGCCGGCGTCGGGAAAGCCCTCGGCGATCACCCGGCAAGGCGTGTCCGGCCAGCGTTCGTCGGCGACCCGGTTCAGCACCACATGGGCCACGGCGCGGCGGCCCTCCTCCGGCTCCTGTCGGGCCTCGAAGTAGATGTTGCGGGCGAGGCAGTCGATCTCGCGCTGCAGCGCGCCCTGGCCGCCCACCGCAAGCAGCAGGGCCAGCGCGGCGATCGCACCGGAAAGGGCGGAGCGGGCCCGCCGCAGCCGGGTCGCCCATCTGCGCCGCGGCCGACGGAGGACAGATAGGATGGTGTCGGGCATGCCCGTTCTTTCCCCGTCGCCATTCGCGTTGCGGTGGAAGGACGGGGGCGCCCGCCTAACCGATCGAATGCACGAGCGCCTGCACCGGCAGCCAGATGGCGACCGAGCCGGCCAGGACCGCCGCGGCCGTGAGCACGGTGCGCCACCGGATCGTGGCCGCCCGCACGGCCAGGTTCAGGCCGTACAGGCCGAGGCCGGCGCTGAGCGCGACGACCGGCAGAATCATGGGGCCGGCCGCCCACGCTCCCCATCCTTCCAGCCCACTCATGTACTTTAGAACCAGGGCGAAAAGCAGGAGCGGCACGGGCGAAATCAGGACATAGACGCGGTCAATCATGGCGTCCCCGGGTTATTTGGCGCCGCTCGGGCGACCGTGCGGCCGCCGGTAACAATTCCGAAACCGATTGTGCGCATGCTTGTCGATAACCGCGCGGACCGGAAATGCCAAGCGCTTCGCTTTGCAGGCCGGATGCGGCACGCTCTTGGCAGCGACAAAGGATCACAACCATGTGGGATCGCGCTTTCGTCAACCGGCTGCGCAAGGAGGTGCCGGACTGGGCCGCCAAGGGCTGGCTTTCGCCGGCTGGCGCGTCCGCAATCGTGGAGGACGCCGAGGCGCGGCTGGCGCAGGGATCGAACGTCGTTCCCGTGGCACTTGCGGTGACCGGTGCGCTGACTCTGGGCGCCGGCATCATCCTGTTCTTCGCCGCCAACTGGTCGGAGATGACCAAGCTCGCCAAGCTCGCGGTCCTGCTGGGCGCCATGTGGGGCGCCTACGCGATCGCCGGCCGTGGCCTGTCCGGCGCGGCGCGAGCCAGCGCGGCGATCGGCCACGCCATGCTGCTGCTCGGCGTCATCCTGTTCGGCGCCAACATCCATCTGATCGCCCAGATCTACCATATCGACGCCCATTACCCGAACGGCGTGCTGATGTGGACGCTCGGCGCGCTGGCGCTGGTGTGGCTGGTGCCGTCGCAGCCGGTTGCCGTCGTCGGGCTCGCGCTTGCGACCCTGTGGAGCGGCATGGAGATCCTCGACTTCGGCCAGCACCCGCACTGGCCGTTCCTCGCCGTCTGGGCGTTGTATGCGGCCGCGACCCTGTACCATGGCTGGAGATGGGCCGCCGGTGCGGCCGTCGTCGCGCTCGGCGTCTGGTGCTTCCTGATCCTTGTCGAGTGGCCTTACCTCGGCCGCGGGGCGGAGCTGTGGCCGCTGCAGGTCTTCGTGCTGCTCGGGGCGGTGCTGCACCTTTCCGGGGTCGCGATGCAGGATGCGCCGCGCCTCGCCGGGCTTTCCGCCGTGATCCGCCGCACCGCGCTGATCGTAGCCCTTCTCGTCGCCCATTTCTTTGTCTATGTCGGGGTGCACGGCCTGCCCTGGTATGGCTGGAACCTCCGCAATTTCGAGGCCGACGCCTGGGCGCGCACGGCCGCGCCCGGCGCCGGCATGATCACCCTCATCGCCGTCTTCGGCCTCGCGGTGCTCGGTCTCGCCGCCGACCGCTACCGCCGCATCCCCGCCCCGCGCGCCCGGCGCGATACGGTCGGCCTCGCGCTGGCCGTGCTCGCCGTCGCCGTGCTCCTGGTGAACCCGCTGATGCCGGGCCGCTACGCCGACGCCATCGCCATGTACGTCGCGATCAACGGCGCCGCCTTCGCCATCCTGGTCTGGATGGTGGCCGACGGCTACCGCAGCGGTGAGCGGTTCCAGGTCTACTGCGCCTTCGTTGCCTACGGGGCCGGCCTGGTCGCCGTCTATTTCATGGAGTTCTTCTCGCTGATGAGCCGGTCGCTGTTCGTGATGGGCGGCGGTGCGGTGCTGATCGGCGGCGTCTACATGCTGGAGCGCCGGCGCCGCGAGGCGGGCGCAGCAGCGGCGGGAGGCGCGGCGCCATGAAATCGTACCGGGTCATCCTGCTCGGCCTCGTCGTCGTGCTGCAGACCGCGGCGCTTGTCGGCATGGTGGCGATCAAACAACGCACCCTGATCACCGGCACGCCGGTCCTGCTGGAGACCCGGCCGGTCGACCCGCGCTCGCTGTTCCGCGGCGATTACGTGGTGCTCAACTACGCGATCAGCAGTCTGGATTACGGCGTGCTCGCCGGCGACGACTCATTCGAACGACACGATGACGTCTTCGTGGTGCTGCGGCGCGGCGAGACGTATTGGGAGCCTGTGTCCATCCACCGTGACATGCCGGCACATGACTCCGGCACGGTCGTGATTCGCGGCAAGGTCCAGTATTCCGGCGTGTGGATCGGCGGCGAGAACCGCGACGGCATCAATGTCCGCTACGGTATCGAGAGTTATTTCGTGCCCGAGGGTGAGGGCCGCGAGATCGAACTGCCGCGCAACGACGGCAAGGTGGCGATCCTGGTGGCGATCGACGACCGTGGCGACGCCGCCATCAAGGCGGTGCTCATCGACGGCGTCGTGCGCTACCAGGAGCAGCTGTTCTGAGCGGGATGTCTTACCGCGCTTGACCTTTGCCGGGCAGGACAGTAAATGATCGCGCGCGACGACCCCATCGTCTAGAGGCCTAGGACACCGGCCTTTCACGCCGGCAACACGGGTTCGAATCCCGTTGGGGTCGCCATTTTTTGGCCGAAATGTCGCGCATTTCGCCGGGGCGCGCCTCAGGCCCGTTCGTCAATATCCGGCGCCTCCACCCTGCCGTAAGGACATCAGCGTCAGCTTGCCGAGGATCTTGCGCTCGGAACCGCGCAGCGCCATCTTCCCGTCGGCGCTACCTACGACAAAAAAGAAGCCGCCGGGTGAACGGCGGCTGCAACGTCCCACGTCAGTGCGGGTAGTAGTAAATCCTGCACTCTCTGTCTCCCCCGTTCCCGAAACAGTAGGTGAAAGATTGGTGCGTGTTGAATCCCATCTGCCCGCGGCGCAGGGAAGCTTCGCTCACTTCGGACAGACGTATGTTCGGGTCGCCGACGCACGGGTTGGCGGATCCGTCAACACAAACGAACGAAACGACACCCGGACACAGGCAACCGGCCGTTCCCGACCCCGCCCGCTGCGGATCCATCACGAATAGAACGCCGTTACCGGCCGCGGCACACTGATTGTTGAATTCTGCCAGGGCGGCCCCGGTCAACGAGCACTCCAGGAGCGCGGCCGGTGGGGTCGGGCCAAACGCCGCCGTCACGAGGACGTTGTCGATGGCGGCGGTCATGGCGCCCCCGTCGATCCCTGAGCCGACCGAAATGGCAATCCGTTGAATCCCTCCCGTGGTGTCGCCCACTTGAAAGCTCCCGGAATCGAAAAGTACTCCGTCGAGTAAGACCCGATAAGTGTCGGTCCCAAGGTTAACTTCCATCCGGAAACTGATCTTGGTGTCGAACAAGAAAGGTGCGCTGTGTAAGACGGAACCGCCGCGCTGTGTGACTACGCTCCCCTCATCGCCGAAGTTAAGCGCCAGAAAATTGAGTAGTGGCGTTGCATTGTTGCTGAACCGGATACTGAGGGCCGTGTTAAATCCGGCGCCAGAATCGACGAAGACCTCGCCTTGCAGGACGAAGAACCCGGTCGTCGGCACGCCCCCAGGGAAATCATCCATATTGAGGAGGATACCATCCGTGTCACTTGGTCCAACGACGTTGAACTCCAGGGGCTTGTCGGTCAGGGCGCCATGCGTCGCGACCACCCTTATACTGCTACCGTTGAGGCCCTGGCCAAAAACGGTTGAGGGCTGGACCCGCGGCGCAGCCGATCCCGGCTCGTGTATAGATGGGGGAGAACCGATCGTTTCCGCGTTGAAATCGATATCGTAGAGGACCCCGGACGTCGGCGGCAGGGTCTGCGCGAGGGCGAGCGTCGCGCCGAATGCGGCGACGATCAGCCCCATCACGAGAGTCAAAGCCTTCCTGTTTTTCGTGAGCATTTTATGTCTCCCAGATATACCTCATACCCCCGTTTTCTTGCGGCGGTAGAGGTCTATTGGTTCCGTTCCTCGGTCTGGGTGAAAGCGTCGATCGCCGCCTTCCCAAGGCAAGTTGCCGAGGTCGAAGCCGAATCGGCGGCCGCGCATCTGGCTACGGCCGCGACATGCCGCATTAGAAATGCGGAAAGAAGTACTTGGTGCACTCTCTGTCACCGGCGCTTCCGTTACAGTAGAGGAAGAAGTGCGACTGCCCCGGCTGATCGCCCCACACAATCGTTGAGCCGCCCACACTGAGCGGAAACTCGTTCACCGTGCCGGAGCACGGGACTTCATCCGGTCCAACCGCTCGATCCACGCAAATCGCGGAATCGACGCAAGAGCACTCGGCGAATCCGCCAGTGTTTGGATCGAAATAAAAGGAAACGATTCCCCCGCCTGCCGCGCACAAGTCTGCAAGGTTGAAGGGGCAGGTCCTGAAAGATCCATCGTCCGGTGTCGTTGCTACGAGTTCACAAGGCATTATGCGACTGGCCGTCTGCTGGTTCCACTTATCCATGACTCGGGCACATGCCACGGGCGCGGCCCTGGGGCTGTCGCTGTCGCAGTCCATGGCCTCGCAGTAGGCGTTGCACAATCCATATGCGGCCCCGCTCTCCAGATCACACACCGTCGATTCCGTCTGTGCTAATGTTGGCGAGGTGATTAGTAGCAGCGCGACAAGCACCGCCGGTGCGCCGATGGCGCATTTGAACCGTATTTTCATGAGCATCTCCCTCTATGTGGCGTTTGCCATCGGCTTGACGGCCGGCGCCGACCGGCTGCGTCAGTCCAGCCGGAAACACGCTAAGTTTTTATCAGTTCGTTGCCTCCCATTCGCGGCACCCCCAGATCAACCGGGTCTTGGTCGGGAATTTACCCATCCGCGCATCGTTTTCAGACAAGTAGTATACAATAAATTCGATTAAGATAAATACAAATATGACGAAACTGTTGGGATTTGGTCAAACAACGAACTCTCGCAGTTTCGCATGCGACCTGCGTATATTTATCTATTTACAATACACATATTATGGAAGGTTCATATTACACAATTCTTTCTACTCTTCAGTATTGAAAAAAATACTCACTTGGAAACTATTAAAATAATAAGGGTATAGAGCACGAGAAATTGGAGCGATCATTGAAGACATACGTGAACAAATGTGTTGATCGTCTTGTCAACTGCCTCGCGATCGTTCACATGTAGACCCCGGCCGCCTCAAAAATTGAGGGTAATCCGGCCAAGGATGGTACGTGCTGGAATATAAGGGCCGATGGAGGGTTCGTCCTCGAACTCCCGAAAGCTGTCGTCCTGATAATTGAACTCCTCGTTTAGCAGATTTTGCACCGACAGGCTGATGATTCCGTGCCGATTCGGAAGGCGGTAGCCAACCGCGGCATCGACGACGAAAAATGAATCGCTCCCGTCCGCCAATCCGATCGTGTTCGAAGAGCGGTCCACTTCCTGATCGACGTAGCTCGCGCTGACGCCGGCGAAAAAACCCGAGCGGTGGAAGTAGCGGACGCCGATGGGAACACTGATGGTTTCCACTTCGTCGGGAACAACGTCAAATTGCGTCGCCAACCCCAACTCGCTCTCGAAGCGGTCGTAAACGAACCCCGCACTCAACGCCAGCTCCGGAAGGGGAATCCAGTTCAGATAGGCACGATGCGACTGCTCCTTCCGTTCTTCAAAAACAAAGGTGCTGCCAGAGCGCACCGGTTCGTCGAGATCGCGCCAGGTACCCTCCACTCCGACGAACAGGTCATTTCCCAGGCGCCAATCGAAACCGCCACCATAACGCCAGGAGGTGGTCGCGTTGATGTCGTCGAAGAACTGGTTGAACCCCGCGACCTGGGTCGGCTCGATCGTCCGGTTCGCTGCGAGCGCCGGCTTGACAGTCCGAAACGCAGCGCCGCGGAAGCGAAGGGCAGGCGTGATGTGCCACTGGACACCGAATTTCGGATTGATTTTATCCACAGCGAGGTCTTCGCCGACCGGCTCATCCTGGGTATAGTCGTCGTAACTGACACCCGCCGTCCAGGTGACGGAGGCCGGGATTTTGATGTTGGCGTAGACGTAGCCTCGATAGTGTTTCAAGTCGCGATCCCTAATCTCCCGATTGGAATTGACAATAGGGGGCGTTGGAGGCGCCGGCGGAACAAACGTGAAGACAACGGTTTCTGTTTTGTCCACATAACGATCGAGATCGCTGAAAGCGAACCCAGCCGTCACATTGTAACGATCCCTTCGAAAAACGTACTGCGCCTCGGCTTGATATCCCTCATCGTCACGCAGGTCGTCCAAGGAAACCTCTGTAATGATGCCTGGCGGAGATGGCCGGAATTCCGACTGTGTCAACCGTCCCTCCCGGTCGCTGTATATGACGGAAAGCAGCGCGTCGGAATCGGGCGATGGCGAATACCGGAGGCCAATACGCGCAATATCCTGATCCAGGTCGCGCTCCTTCACGAGCAGGAAGTCGTCGGGATTGAAGTTGAGCGCCAGGTCGCCCGAAATCGAGTCGCGGTGCCGGTATTCAAGCTGCAGGTTGAGATCCGGCGTTAATGCCGCCTGGACATAGACATTCTGGATGTCGTGCTCGATTCCGTGGTTTCCCCGCCAGCCATCGGTCTCGTAGTGGTAGCCGCCGGCGCTGATCGACAGCCAGTCATAGATCGCCGAGACCACGCCCTCGTATTCTATGGTATCGTCCTCGCCGTAGGCGCCGCTGGCGTCGAGCCGCGCCTGGTTGCGTTCGAACAGCGGTGTGAACTCGTTGAAGCCGGCGCTGGCCGGACCGCCGCTCGTGATGATGTTGAGGTTGGTCTCGCTAACGCTGGGCGGCACGGGGTTAATGTTGACGTCCTGCAGCATCTGGGCCTGCAGCTGTTCGCTGACGCGCGATATCTCCCGCCGGCGCATGCCGGCATAGGCATCTGAGAGAAAACGATGCGCCGACGCGTTGGTCGGGTCGTCGGCGAGCGATTTGGTCGCCTCGTTCACGCCGGCCTGATGGAAGCCCAGATCCGAATACACCCGCGCGAGGCTGGCCCCGCGCGCCGCGCGGTCCTCGTCGAGCTGCAGCCGGCCGCGGTACACAGCCCGGTTATCGTTCGCCGCGATCGATCGCTGAATGTCGTCCAGCGCGTCACCGGGCCGGTTCTCGCTCTGCTTGCGGATCGCATCGTACAGGTAGGCGGTCGGATCGAGCGGATCCATCCCCTTGGCAAGGGCGAACTGTTCCGCATCCAGGGGCGCGCGCTTCTCCGCGAAATACGCCTTGCCGAGATAGGCCCGCATCAGGGCGTTTTCCGAATCGAGGCCGACCGCGATTTCAATCTGCTGGCGCCCGTCCGCAAGGTCGCCGTCGCGGATCATGGCCAGGCCCAGGCCAAGCCGTGGCAGGGCATCGCCAGGCGCCAGCGCGATCGCCCGATCGAACGACTCGCGGGCCCGGTCCGTGCGGATTTCCGCAAGGGCGGCAAAGCCGAGAACGACATGTGTGCGCGCGATGCCGGGGTCGATCTGCGCCGCTGCCTCCGCGGCTTCGCGGGCACGTCCGCGGTAACCCAGCGACAGCCACAGCTCGGCAAGCCGTGCCCGCGCCAGCGGGTCATCGGGTTGCTGCGCGACCGCCTGAAGCAGCGTGTCCCGCGCTGCCGCCAGCTGGAAATTCGCCTGCTGGGCATACGACAATGCGATCTTCGCCGCCGCCGACCGGGGGCTCAGCTCGACCGCGCGGCGCCCGTTCGCCAGCGCGTCGCCCTTGCGGTTTCGCGCCACGTCGATCACGGCTAGCAGGGCGTAAGCCAGGCCGGATCCGGGATCCTGGCGCAACGCCAGGGCAATCGCGGAATCGGCCTCCTCGGAGCGTCCCACCGACAGCAGCAACGCCGCCCGATAGAAGTTGAAGCGGCTGTCGCGCCGGTCCGTGGGTACGCGGTCCAGGCGTTCGAGCGCGGCGGCGAATTCGCCGCGGCCCGCGAGCGCAAGCGCCTCGGCGAGCGGCGCGGGGAGGTCCTCGGGGACCCGCCCCGTCCTGCCGCCGAGGACCGCGAGGACCGGCGGATAGTACAGCGCCCACTGCGCCGCATCGCGCGGGCGCACGGCAATTCTTTGCACGGGCGCCTGGCCGGCCTGCGCGACGACCGACTCCCCGGCCGCGACCGCGACCCGGCCGTATTCGTTGGCGGCAAGGACCTGGCCTTCGAACACCGTAAGCTGGGCCTGCGTTCGCTCGACCCGAACGACGAATTCCGTTCCTTCGATGGCCGCGTTGAGGTACGGCGTGTTGACCGACAGCAGGCGCGGTTGGCGGCTGAAAGACTGAATCGCACCGGTAATCAGGCTCAGCAGCGAACGCTCTTCTTCCTTCTCGACGACATTGAGCAGGCGCACGGCCGTGTTCTGGTCGAGACGCAGGACGGCGTCGTTGACCAGCGCAATCGCCGCGCGGCTTCGCGCGCCGACGCGGATCGTGTCGTCCTGGCAGAGCGTCTCGTTCGCTCCCGCCGGCTGCCACACCTGTTCGCCGGTCCGCTGGACCTCGACCCTACCTTCAATCGAAACGATGTGTCCGACGACCGGTTCGCAAATCTCTGCCGCAAGACCCCTTCCCGCGATCAAGCAGAATATGGCAACACCCATTCCTGTGGATCGACAGAGTCGCATGAAAGCAATGGAGCGTCCTGCAATCCCTGAGCGATTCTCGGCAGTGGTGCCAACTTCCATGGGCGGAACGGCGCGGTACTTTCCGCTCGAACGACTCACGATTATTGGACGCGAAATAGAGG
This sequence comes from Alphaproteobacteria bacterium, assembly GCA_041602815.1. Taxonomy (GTDB): domain Bacteria; phylum Pseudomonadota; class Alphaproteobacteria; order UBA8366; family JADFVY01. The sequence goes on from JBFIFO010000030.1 coordinate 13,029, forward strand.
CGACCGCTCGTGGCCAGGGAACTGACCGGAAAGATCTGTTGATCGTCGCGACAGCGCAATACGCCAAGCGCGCCGCGCCTATGCTAATAGCTGCCCGCATCGGCCCCATAGCCGCACTTCCCGTCACGCATTTTCGTCCACCCTGGCCCTTAGTGGGCCCATTGTTCGTCGTTAGCGCACATTGGTGATCCGGTGATCGCTATGTTGCGCAAACATTGCGCTTGGCATCATCTATGCGACGGCAAAACTTACCGGCCGCGCAGCGAGATAATCCTGCACTTCGGACTTAGCGTCACTGAGCGTTCGCTCGCCACTCTGCCGCTATTCGTCCCGGCCATACCAATCGTACGCTATCGATGTTTTCTCCCTGCTCTTCTGGCGACGTGCGTGCCGTGCTTCCGGCCGATTTGCGCGGGCTTCAAATCCCATTCCAACGGCAGCATGCGTTACAGATGGAGAAATTTTCTTATATTCTACTCAGCTAGATTATCATAATCTGACTTTCTTGACTATGTCCAAACGGTCGGGCAGCGATATGCCGCCATCGCCATTTCACGTCGTGCACGACAGGCACGACTAATCCGTAGGACAAAATTTCGTCCATTCAACTCAGCACAACAAACAGCGATCGCTCTGCGCGATTGGCCACGACGTCCGGCAGATAAGTAATCGCGAGAACTACTTGACGTCCAGGACGACGACGGCCGGGTCGTCCTGCTTCGGAGCCTTGCGCAGATATTGCCGGCAGCGCTCGAGATAGAATCGGGCCGGGCCATCGTCGGCGTAATCCTTAAGGATGGCCCGGAACCGGACCCCGGCCCGCGGCCAGCGGCCGGCACGAAACAGGTCGAGGGCCTCTGCGAAGCGCTCGCACAGGTCCAGATGCCTCTGCCCCGCATCCGTGCGTCGTGCCATGATCTCGACCACTTGCGTCGGGTTGCTCTTGCCGACCAGCAGGAACATCCCGAGCGGCCGCCAAAGCACCGCCTCGACGCCGTCCACGACGGATGCGGTTGCCAGGACTCTCGTCGAGAGTTGCTTGTTCAGGCTTTCCAGGCGTGCTGCGGTATTCACGCAGTCGCCGAGAACGCGGTAGGTCATCTGCCCCCCACCGCCGGTGTGCCCCACATAAAACTGACCTGATTCCAACCCTATGCGTGCGTCGAGCTGGAAGCGCGTTTCCTTCCATGTAAATCGGCCGATCGTCTCGACAATGTCCAGTCCAGCGAATATTGCGTCGTGATGGCCTGTCAGATCCGGACTGGCGGCGGTCCAGGCGCACATGATGGTGTCGGCGTGGAACTCGGTGATCGTCGGTTTGTGCCGCTTGAGCGACGCCGCCAGACGATCGAAATAGCTGTTCACGAACGCCGCAAGTTCCTTGGGTTTCATCTGCTCGGAGATGGTGGTGAACCGCGACATGTCGGTGGCTAGGCAGGTGCCGTACACGACCGTGTCGAGCGCGGTGGGATCGAAGGCATGCTGGGTCAGACCCTGCAGGACGCTCTCCGGCACATAGGTGCTGATCAGCTGGCTGACCTGTTTTTCCTTGCGGCGTTCCAGCAGATACTGGCCGGCGAGGCCGCCGAACAGAGCGATCGGAAACTGGACGAGCAGCGGTACGGCGAGCGGCGCCAAAATGTCGGCCGAATTGAAGCCGAGCTGCGTCGCGATGGCGTAGACACCGGCAATGGCAAAGGCGAGCGGCACGCCCACAAGCGCGGGCACCAGATACACAATGGCCCCAAGCAGCAAACCGAACCCGAAGTGGATCAGGACCGAGGTCAGCGACGCGACGGGCTTCAGGCTGCGATCGGTGAGCAGGTTGGCGAATGCGGTTGCGGCGATCTCGACCCCGCTCAAGTCGACGCCGTCGCTTCGCGTGAATACGGTGAAATACCGGTCCGGCTGGCCGGGGTCGGTCAGGCTGGAAAACCCGACGAAGACGACTTTGCCTGCCAGGTCGAGTGCGCCGGCGCTAGCGTATGGATCGCTGTCGCGGATCACCGCATGAAACGGAATGGTCGTGATCGTGCCTGGCGGTCCGTAGAAGTTCAGGTAGCGGTGGTTGTCTCCGGCGTAGAGACCGACGAGAGCCCTGAGCTGCCGTCTCGTCGCGGGGTCGGACACGGGTCCGCCCTCTTTGTCGATGGCATCGACGACCCGCACGGTGAGTCCAGGATCCTCGACGAACGCGCTACGGACCGCACGCATCATGTCTCGAACGCCAGACGCCCCCGACAGGTCCCCATATCGATTCGGCATGTCTTGAAGGTCCGGCGTCGCCGCCTCTCGCAAAATCTCGTACCAATGTTCGTAAACGCCGCGCGCATGAAGCTGAAGGGCAACCGCCGGCAGCGTCGGAGCGCCAACAGCGCTCGGCTTGAAGGCCCAGAACTGATCGACGGCAATCTGGATTTTCGGCAACGGAAACGGACCGACTCCGCTCGCCGCCGCCGCCAGGATGGGCATCGGCGGAATCAGTTCCTCGACCCACAGCGAGCCCACCTCCTTTCCGCCGCTATCGGTGATCAGCTTCTTCTGCCCGCTGAGCCTTTCGAACAGGACGATGCGCCGGCTTCTGCCGATGGCCTGGGCAAAGGCGATATCACCCTCGACCGATTTCGGTTTGTCGAGTTCGAGATCGAAGACGATGACGGAGGCGTTCCGTTCCGTCAGCCTGTCGACAAGTTTCCCGTAAATGGACCGCGACCATTCCCGTGGCAGGGCAGGCAGATCGAGTTGCGGGCCGGTATCCTGGTCGATCGCAACGACGACGACATCCGATGGCGCCGGAATCTCTCCCCGGACGCCGAAGAGCCACGGCAGGCCGACGTTTCTCTCGAGCTTCTGTCCGGGTGATGCGAATCCGAAAGCCACGCCAACCAGGCCGGTGGCGACGCCGAGAGCAAGCCCCTTTACCCACTGATTCATGTTCTTGTCGCGGCCAATCGGATCCTGGGGCCAGATTTTCCAATTATAGACGAGAGGGTCGTTACTGTAGGCGCAAAATACGCCGGCGGCGAATCCAGGCCGCGAACCGGGTTTGCCCTATCCGGCAACGCACTCGCAGCCGTTGCCCGCATTCATCACATGCCGCCGTGATTTGTTTGATCGAAACCGTCCCGTTCGCCGGGCCGGCATGCGGCCGGCCATCGCGCCCCCCACCTGTGGCAATTGTCACATCGCGTTCGGTTCGATCGCGTCATGCTCGCCCCGCCAATAAATGCATAACGATCGGGGGGCACAGCCGGGACCCGGATCGGGACCAAGACGATATTTGCTTCGCCGTTGGCTTTGCGGGTCCCGGCTTCGGGCTTGTGTTCCGGATCCCCCGGGGAGGGATTGATGGAGCCCAACGGTATTCCGCCAGGGCGCGAGAATGGCGATCGGCAGGACGAAAATGCGCCTCTGCTGGTGCTCGCGCTGAACATCGCCGACTGGATATCGGTACACGGAATCGACAGCCTGTCGAAACAGCCCGCCGCCGGCGACGGCGGCGATCCGGCCAAGCCGCAAGGCGTCCGTTGAGCCTGCACGCCGGCGATACGCCGGCCAAGGCGGCTTCGCACGCGCGCTCGAACCGCCTGCACCATGTGATTCAGCGACCGCCAGGTTCGTCGCGGCCGTATCGCCCGCCGGTTATGAGTCACCATATGGCACCCACCGGCCGGCATGCGGAGCCCGCCGCATGGTTAAATCGTAGCGTCACCGATTGCCACAGCCGCTTTCCGCGCACCTCTCGTCTTGCTGGTCGTCGGCTTTACTGGCTCGCAAGACAACTTATAGTTGATATTACAGGAATTGTTGCCCGACGTGTATTTGGTTATGGTGTGCTTGCAACGAACGATACATCCTGGGCAACATGACGACGCTGTGCGCATCGGGCGAAATAAGAGCCTCACATGACCTGCGAAAGTTGTTGATTTTTCGGGATCTCGACGATCAGGAACTCGCAGCGGTCGCAGCGCGCCTGAGAGTGCGGCGATACTCTGAAGGCGAGCAGATCATCGGGCAGTTCGAAGTCGACAGGAGCGTCTTCTTCCTGTTGGGCGGAGTCGTGCACATTACCGTCTATTCCGCCGCCGGAAAGGAGATTACGTTCCGCGACCTTCAGCCGGGCGACATGTTCGGCGAACTGGCCGCCATCGACGGTCAGCCGCGCTCGGCCAATGCAGTGGCGAAATCCGACGCGCAGGTGTGCCGGGTATCGCCCGCGCAGTTCTGGGCACTGCTCGAGGAGTTCCCTGGCGTAAACGCGGCCCTGCTGAGATATCTGTCCGGCCTTGTCCGGGACCTTTCGATGCGCGTCTACGATTTCAGCGCCCACAGCGTAAGCAATCGTGTCCAGAACGAGGTCCTGCGTCTCGCGCGATTGACGAAAATAACGAACAACACGACCGTGATCTCCCCGGCGCCGACCCACGCCGAAATCGCGAGCAGGGTCAACACGCACCGTGAGGCGGTCACCCGGGAGATCAGCAGACTCGTGCAGGCGGGCCTCATCGAACGGTCAACGAGAAAGCTCGTCGTCAAAGACTACGAAGGCTTGCGAAAACTGGCCGAAGAAGCCTTCGAATAACCACGCTCTTGCCGAACGCAACGACCGGTCGAGTGCAGCCGTCCGGCTGTATCGCCAGCCGTCGCATGTGGGATTCGGCACATCAATATTGCCCGCTTCCGTGCGAACAGAGTGCAGCGAACGATCCGGCGCGTGCCGCGGTCGCCAGCTCGGCTCGGCAGGCGCGGAGGATCATCAGTTGTTGGAGGGCGAATTGGACGAGTACGATCCCTCTATGCACCGGATCCCCGTACGAGACATCGTCATGGCATGGGTCATAGCTGCAACGCTGTTCGCCGCGCTGATTGCGCTGCCCCATCTTGCTCGGACGACTTATGGCGACATGAGGGAAATCGGCGCGGACGGAACCATCGTGGCGACGACCGCGGATGACGTCGACAACAGGGCGAGGTGGGCAGGTCCCCAGCCGTAGACTCCTGCGCCTGATCGCTGCGGTCCGGCCGGTCCGCGCCCGCGACGCGGGGCGCGCGGGAGTCCCTCGACGGTCCCGGCGCTACTTGCCCGGCATGCGCGCCCAGCGGCCCCGGCGCGCACGGCGGGCCGCCCGCTCGGCATTATCATACGAAGCCGCCAGGCCGTTGCGGATTCGCTCCGCATTGGCGCGCAGGTAAAGGCGCAGCGTCACCGCCCAGCCGGACTCCAGCATGGCGAGGCCGAGATCGCGCTGCCGTCCGCCGTCGAGCAGGCAATGGCCCAGCGGCTGTCCCTGATCATCGACGCCGTATTGCTGGCAGGTTACGGTCCGGCCGCCGGCGGCCAGGATGTCATCGAGCGCGGCACGCGCGAACCAGCCGTCGCCCTCTGCCGCACCCAGGAGCGGCGCGTCGATGCCGAGGATGCGGACGGAGACGTCGCGATGGCCCATCGCCGAGACGAGGATCGTCCCGCCGTCGAGCGCCGTCGCCTCGCCCCGATAGGATTGCGCCGCGGCCGGCGCGGCGAGCAGAAAAATCGCGAACGCGATTGTCGGACCTGTCCTACGCATGCCGGCCATGCTGCCGCGGAGCGCCGCCCGACGCAAGCGCATCCCGCCGGATGGATCCGTCGGCGTCAGGATGGGCGGGTATGATTCGACGGTTTTCGCGGAATCACCAGTGACATAATGCGCCTGCGTCGGCGCACATCGAGATACCCGCGTGGTGCGACATTCCGGCCGGTGGACAAATAATCGTCTGATAACTACGGTGCCCGCTCACCAAGGAACCGTAGGATGCGTCGACCGAAACCGCCCATTGCCCTGATCGTCCTTCTCGCCGGCACCCTGGCCGGTTGTTCGACGCCCCTGTTCGCCGGCCTGACGCTCAGCGAGCTCGGGCTTGTCACCTCGGTGTTCTCGACCGCCGCCACGGGCAAGGGGCTCGGGGAACACGCCATGGACGTTGCGACCGGCCGCGACTGCCGCGTCCTGGAGGGACTGGCGCGCGAGGACCGCAGGGTCTGCGAGCCCGAGGACTCGCCGGCACTGGACGACGATTGGCTGGGGCTTGCGGACGTCCCCGACGACACCACGGCGCCAGCGCAGGTCATGCGCTCCGACCTGCCGCCGCGCGACGGCCGGGACGGCTGAGGCCGGCTGTCGCGAAGCAACGGGACAGCGTGCTAACTTTCCCGCGCGCGGCTCTCCGCCACCACACAGGCGATCTCGAACATCAGGTTGGCGGCATTCAGGCAGGTGATCCCGGTCGGGTCGAGGGATGGCACGACCTCGCAGACGTCGCCGCCGACGAATTCGCCGCTGCCGGTCAGGCTGCGCAGCATGACCTGCATGTCCCGCATCGAAAGACCGCCGGGTTCCGGCACGCCGGTGCCGGGCGCTTCCTTGGGGTCGAGACCGTCAATATCGATGGTAATGTAGCTGGGCCCGTCGCCGAGCACGCGCTCCGCCTCGGCAATCACCGCGGCGCGGCCCATCTCCTCGTACTCGTCCATGGTCACCATGCGCAGCCCGGCCTCATGGCCGAAGGCGATGTCGTCGTCGCCGTAGCGGGTCCCGCGCAGGCCAATCTGGATCACGCGCTTTGGATCGACCAGCCCCTCCTCGATGGCGCGGCGCACGAAAGTCCCGTGGTTGATTTTCGTGCCCATGAAATCATCGAAGGTGTCGGCATGGGCGTCGACGTGGAATAGTCCGACCGGCCGGTCCCCCGCTATGGCCCGCAGAATCGGCAGCGGCACTGTATGGTCGCCGCCGATCGAGATCGGCAGCGCGCCCGCTGCATGGATCGTCTCGAAATAACGCTGGATGGACTCGACGCTGCGCTCGACGCTCAACGGGTCCACCGGCGCGTCGCCGACGTCGGCGATCCTGCACATCCGGAACGGCTGCACGCCGGTGGTCGGGTTGACCTGGCGGATCAGCCGCGAGGCCTCGCGCACACCGGCCGGTCCGTGCCGGGCGCCGAGGCGATAGGTCGCCCCGAGATCGAGCGGCACGCCAACCAGTGCGATCTCCAGCGGCGGTGCGATCGGTGCCTGCGCCGCCCGCATGAAGGTCGCCATCTCCTGGTAGCGCGGCGTGACGCCCGAATCGTGGGGCTGGTAATCCTGCCCGGTCATCGTCCCTGTTCCTGGCCTTGGCGTGAAGGCTCGCTGCTCCTGCAACACGCAAGAATATTCGACCAATAATACAGTGTCCGCCATGGCAACCAAGCGACGATTCCTGTGCCAATGCTGCTCCAAATGGCAAATACGTCGGCTTGGGATGCAATTTTTATTAGAACTTTTCCATAGATCGTTCGACAGCAGGGTGTATAATGCAGAGGCGTTTGCGCGAGACTGGCGATCCACGCCAGCTGAGCGCTGTTCAGGGGGGATTGTATGGCGAATACGCATGATGAATGCGCCTTCGATCTCGATGTCGTGCGGCTTGCGGCGAAGAATTGGAAACACTGCCAAAAGGAACGTGAACGCAAACGGACGGCCATCGACGACCGGCGCTACAGCGATGCTGAAAGTCCGGAGCGTCTTGCAAAGCGCGTCAACCACCTGGCAGACAAGATCCGACAAGCGGTTCCGATCGGTCGGGAACATCTTCCCGAAACACTGAAAACAATCGCTGCGACAGCCGAATTCCGTAAGGACGACATCGACGACGTGCTGTTCGAACGAGTCATCGGCGAAACCCGTGACTTCCTGTCCGTCGAGTTTCTGGAACTCGGCGTCCAGGCTATCAGATCGGTCGGCCGGGTGGTCACGCGACTGAACGATGGGCGGGTCTCGTTCGGCACAGGCTTCATGGTTTCGCCGCGCATCTTGATCACAAACAATCACGTTCTTCGCGATCCGGCAGAAGCCATGCGGAGCCGGATTGAATTCAACTACCAGCGGGACATGTTCGGCCGCTCATTATCGGTACAGCCCTTCGATCTCGATCCGGCGGCGTTCTTCTTCACGGATATACCGCTCGATTTCACGCTGGTGGCCGTTAATCCGCGGCCACTTCGCGACCTGCAGCTGGACGAATTCGGCTCGTTGCCGCTGATCGGCACCGAAGGCAAGATCTCGATCGGCGAGCCGATCAACATCATCCAGCATCCCCGGGGCGAGATGAAGCAGCTTGTGGTCCGCGAGAACAGGCTGCTCGACCTGCCGCCGGACCTCGACACGGTGGCACACTACACCGCGGATACTGAGCCCGGGTCTTCGGGTTCGCCCGTATTCAGCGATGCCTGGGAGGTGGTGGCGCTGCACCACTCGGGCGTGCCGAAGACCAACAGCCGCGGCGATATCCTGGATATCGACGGGAAGGTCTGGAAACGCGGTGACGATCCCACGCGCATCGCATGGGTCGCCAACGAGGGCATCCGGATCTCACGTATCGTAAACGCCATCCGGAACGCGCCACTGGAACCTGCAGCCGCGCGGATGCGCGACACCATGCTCGACCCGGAACGCGCGCAACGGTCGCCACGCCCTCAGCGGTCGATGCGCCAGCCGCAGCCGCCACGCGATTCGATACCCGATCATCCCGTATCGGGGCCGGGGCACGCGCTCGCTGAGGGACCGGACGGCGCGATCTCCGTGCAGATCCCGCTGACACTAACTCTGCGTCTGGGCGGCGGTGAGGTGGAGATTGCCGGCGGTGTTTTGGCGCCGCCCACGACCCGGACACAGGATTTCGTTGAAGTCGTGAAACCCGACCCCGACTATAGCAGCAGGCCCGGATACGATCCCGATTTCCTCGGATTCCCCGTGCCCCTGCCGGATCTTGGCGACGCTCTGGCAGACAAGGCGGCGCCGCTATCGGGCAGCGATGAGACCGAATTGAAATACTACCACTACAGCGTCGTGATGAACCGCGAACGCAGACTGGCCTTCTTCGCGGCCGGCAACTTCGACGCAGCGGCGCAGTTCAGCCACCCGCGCAAGGACAGGGACAAATGGTATCTCGATCCGCGTGTGGATGACGAGATTCAGGCCGATAATCGGTTCTACAAGCACAATCCGCTGGACCGGGGACACCTCTTTCGCCGTGCTGCCGGGGGTTGGGGCACCACACCGGCCATTGCCAAACAGGCCAACGACGACACGTTCCACTGGACCAACTGCTCGCCGCAACACGAGGTGTTCAACCAGAGCAAGCTCGCCACGAGCCGCAACCTGCGACTGTGGGGCAATCTGGAAAACCATATCGCACGGACGGCATTCGAGGACGATCTCCGGCTGGCGATATTCTGCGGCCCGGTATTCCGCGAAAACGACCCTGTCCACAGGGGCCTGCAGGTGCCACGCGAATTCTGGAAGGTCATCGTCTTCCCGGATGAAACGCAGCAACCGAAGGCGGTGGGATTCGTGATCAGTCAGCAAGATCTTATCCGCGACCTGGCGCCCGAGGCATTCGGCGTCGGCGAATTCGCGGTTTACCAGGTCAGGGTCAAGGATATCGAGAAAAAGACCGGCCTGCGGTTCGGGGAAGTGATCGACTTCGATCCGCTGGAATCGGACGTGGACGCAAGCGTTGCGGAAAGCGCGGTTGCGGCACGTCCGCTCGTTGCCCTGGACGAAATCGTTCTCTGAAGCGGAACCTGGCCCGGGCGCACCCGTCCGCGGCGTCCACCGCACGCGTGGCCGACGAACTAGGGAACCTGCGCTGCAACTTCGTACAGCACCACGGCGCCGAGCACGGCCGTGCCCGTGCCGACGGCGCCCTGCAGCAGTCGGTTGACGGCGGTCAGCGTGCGCGCCGTCCAGGTCAGGGGCACCGCGATCAGCGCGGAAAGGAGCGCCATGCCGGCGATCGATCCGACGCCGAACACCAGCACGTACAGCAGGCCCGTCAGCGGGTCGCGGATCGCCGCGGTGGCGACCACCAGCAGCGCGGCCGAGCCGGCCAGCCCGTGCATCATGCCGACGATGAGCGTGCGCAGCGGCAGGCCCGGCGGGTGTTCGTGGTCGTGATGGAAGCCGTGGCTGTCTCCGGCCTGCCCGGCATGGGAGTGGGCGTGCAGGTGGACCGTGCCGCCGTCGTGCCGGTGCATGTGGAAATGCACCCGGTCGCGCGCCAGACGGTATAGAACGTGCAGGCCTAGAAGGATCAGCATGACCCCGACCGCACCTTCCAGCCACGCCACGAGGCGTTCGTCGAAAGCGAGGCCCGTCGCCAGCGCCAGCCCGGCCACCACGGCCAGCGTCAGGGCATGGCCGAGGCCCCAGACGACGCCGTGGCGCACGATGCGGCCGGCCGAGCGGGCGCGGCAGACGAGGCTCGAGACCGCCGCGACGTGGTCGGCCTCGAGCGCATGCTGTAAGCCCATCAACGTGCCGAGGAGAAGCACCGTGCCCATGCCCGTCAGCCCGCCGCCTTCTGCTCCCAGCCGGTCGCCGTCTGCTGCCAGTAGGTTATGTCGTGGCCGGCCGCCTTCGCCGTCGTCCAGTGCTCGCGGGCGCGGGCGACCGCCTCCGGATCGGCGCCGTCGAACAGCTCACAGCACAGCGCGAACTGCGACGGGTCGGTCAGGCTGGCGCCGTCGACCAGGAAGGCGACATGGGCCCCGTTGGGGTTCTCCTCCGCGGTGGTGAGCCACACCGGCTGCCTGTCGGCGTGGCCGTCCTTGCGCGATCCGTGCGGCAGGAAGCCGTCCTTGTCATAGACCCAGAGCAGCGCATTCAGGGCCTCGACCCGGTCTTCCGAACCGGCGATCACCACCGCACGCCAGTCCCGCTGCAATGCGGTCTCCAGCATTTTCGGCAGGACCCGCTCCAGCGGGCTGCGCTCCAGGTGGTAAAAACGGATCTCGGCCATGCGACGGGCGCCTATTTCTCGTAGTTGTCGGAAACGAAGCGGTCGAGCAGGCGCACGCCGAACCCGGTCGCGCCCTTGGGCACGGTCGGCTTGCCCTCCTTGCCCCAGGCGACGCCGGCGATATCGAGATGCGCCCATGGCGTCTTGTTGACGAAGCGCTGCAGGAACTGCGCCGCGGTGATCGAGCCGGCATCACGGCCGCCGATGTTCTTCATGTCCGCAGCGTCGGTCTTGAGCTTGTTGTCGTAGGCCTCGTCGAGCGGCATGCGCCACACCTTCTCGCCCGTCGCAAGGCCCGCCGCGGTCAACTTCTCGGCCAGCTTGTCGTCATTCGCGAACAGCCCCGCATGCTCGTGGCCGAGGCTGACCACGATGGCCCCGGTCAGGGTCGCGAGGTCGACGATGAACTGGGGCTTGAAGCGGTCCTGGCAGTACCACAGCACGTCGGCCAGCACGAGCCGGCCCTCGGCGTCGGTGTTGTGGATCTCGATGGTCTGGCCCGACATCGACCTGACGATGTCGCCCGGGCGCTGGGCCTTGCCGTCCGGCATGTTCTCGACCAGCCCGACGAGGCCGACCGCGTTGACCTTCGCCTTGCGCCCGGCCAGCGCCTTCATCAGCCCGATCACCGTGCCGGCGCCGCCCATGTCCCACTTCATCTCCTCCATGCCCGGGCCCGGCTTGATCGAAATGCCGCCGGAATCGAAGGTCACGCCCTTGCCGACGAAGGCGACCGGTTTCTTCGACTTGGCCGTACCGTCCCACTGCATGACGACCATGCGCGAGTCGTGCGCCGAGCCCTGGCCGACGCCGAGCAGCGCCCGCATCCCGAGCTTCTCCATCTTCTTCACGTCGAAGATCTCGATCTTGACGCCGAGTTTCTCGAGGGTCTTCGCTTCCTTCGCGAGCGTCTCGGGATAGATGACGTTGCCCGGCTCGGACACGAGGTCGCGGGTGAAGAACACGCCGTCGGCGACCTTGTCCATCGGCCCGAAGGCCCGCCGGGCCTTGCCTGCCCCGGCGACGCACACGGTCAGGGATTTCAGGGTCGGCTTGTCCTTCTTCTCCTCCTTGGTGCGGTAGCGGTCGAATCGATAGCTCGCCAGCCGCGCGCCAAGCGCGACATTGGCCGCCGCCGCGACAATGTCCTTCGCCCCGGTATCGACGATCACGGTGGCCGCCGCCGAGCCGGAGGTCAGCAGCCTGCCGACCGCGTTGCCGCCCAGCGCCAGCTGCTCGAGCTCGCCGAACTCCTTGTTGACGCCGGCCAGGATCGCGCGGTCGAGCGCCGTGCCCGCGGGCGCCACCAGCTCCAGGAACTGGCCCTTCTTGCCGTCGAACCGGCTCGCCTTGATGGCGCGCGTGACGGCGCCCTTGGTCTTCGCGTCCAGCTCCTTCGCGGCGGGCGACAGCTTCTTGCCGTCGGCCACGAGGACGACGACGGCGCCCTTGTCCGGCAGGGCGGGTTCGGCAAACGAGATCTTCATGGGGCTCCTCTCTTACAGGTAAATGGCTGTCCAGCACTGAGGCGGGTTCGGCGAATCACTCTAGCGTCCCGGCAAAAAAAGGAAAGGCTAGCGCCGGCGCAGGCGGCGGACGAGGATCGAGCCGTCGGCGGCGACGACGCCGCGGACCTCGACGCGCTCGCCGACGCGCGGGCCCTTCTCGATGCGCGTGCCGACGGTCACGGTGATCGGCGTTCCGTCGACCTGCCAGCGCCCTGTCAGCACCCCTTCGAAGCGGACCCGCGCGCCGACCGGGACCGGCGCCCGGTTGCCGGCGTCGTCCGGCGCGCCCCGGCCGATCCAGTCGGCGATCAGGCGAATGTCGTCGTCGGCCAGGAACGGCGGGCCGTCCAGCGGCATGCGCGGCTGCGACTGGCCGACGATCCGGCGCACCAGCTCACTGCCCCCCGGATTGCCGGGGATCACAACCATGCGCTCACCGCCGGCGAGGACCGCGTCACGGCTCTTCAGGCGAAGCCCCTCCGGCGGCCGGCCGCGCAAGCCCCTGTCGGTGTGGCACTTGACGCAGCGTTTCATGAGGATCGGCGCAACGTCCGACCAGACGACCGGCTCGCCCGGCGCCGGCCGGCGGCGCGGCGGCGCCTCGGCTCGGGGGCCGGGAGGGGTCTCCGCGCCGGGCATGCCGGCGGCGACCCATTCTTCGATGGCCGCGATCTGCGTATTGTTCAGGAAGGGCGGGCCGGTCAGCGGCATGCGCGGCTCGCTGTTCCCCTTGATGCGGCGCACCAGCTCGCTGTCCTCCGGTTTTCCTGGAATCGCGACGGGCCCGTTTTCGCTGCCGCGCCGGATCCCGTCGAGCGAGTCCAGCCGCAGGCCCAGCACCGCATCCTCGCCGCCATGGCAGGCGACGCAGGACCCGGCGAAGATCTCCGCGACCTCCGCATAGCCGGCTGCGGCCGGCACCGGTTGCGACGAGAGCGCAAGCACAGACAGCGCCAACGCCGCGCCTGCCGGAAGTTGGTGCCACAAGGTCACCGCCGGATACTCCCAGATTGCCAACCGAAGGCCCATGACGCTAGCAGAGGCCGTAGGGCGCGACCAGCGATCCGTCGTTCAGATGTTCATCTTCTTGAAGATGAACTCCGGGATGTGGCGGATGATGGTCATGATGCCCCACCAGAAGAACGGCACGTAGACGACGTGCCGGCGCTTCTTCGCCGCCTTCAGGCAGGCGCGGGCAGCCTGCTCGGGGCTGGCGACCAGGAACATGCCGTCGAGCCCCCAGGTCATGTCGGTGTCCATGAAGCCGGGTTTTATCGTCGTCACCGCCACGCCCTTGCGGAACAGCCGCGCGCGCAGCCCCTGCAGGTAGGTGTTCAGCCCCGCCTTGGCGGAGCCATAGACGTAGTTCTTGAGGCGCCCGCGGTCGCCGGCAACGGAGCTCAGCACCACCACATGGCCGTCGCCCTGGGCCTCGAGATGGGGCGCCAGGCGGTGCAGCACCGAGACGGCGCCGGTGTAGTTGACGGCGATGGTGCGCTCGGCGAGCGCGAAATCGGCGTCGATCTCCGCCTGCTCCGGCATCGCGCCGAAGGCGAGGAAGACGTTGAGGAACCCGGCGCACCTGGCGACGTCCGCAGCGAACTTCTCGTGCCCCGCCACGTCCGCCGCATCGAAGGCCAGCACCGCCGCCGCACGGCCGGTGCGGACCGAGATGTCCGCGGCGGTATGTTCCATGTCCTCGACGTCGCGGCCGGCCAGGATCACGTCGGCACCGTCCCCGGCCGCGATGCGCGCGAAGGCGCGGGCCACCGAAGAGGATGCGCCGAGCACCAGCCAGGTCTGCGTTTTCGAGTCTTGCGCGGCCATCGGGCTAGCCCCTGATCCGCAGCCGCCGCGCCATGTCGGACTCCATGGCGCGGTCGGGGTCGATGTCGTCGAGGACGGCGCGGAATGCGCCGAGCCGCGGATACATGGCGGCGAAGGACTCCGGCTTCATCGCCCCGTCCTTGGCCAGGTAGATGCGGCCGCCGTGGTCGAGGGTGATGCGCTCGAGGCGCCCGAGAAGGTCCGTCACGCCCGGCTTGGCCGGGAAATCCAGGGCCAGCGTGTAGCCGCGCAGCGGGAACGAGAGGTGGCCCCTCCCCTCGCCGCCCAACGTCTTCAGCACCGCGAGAAACGAGCCGCTGCCGGCGCCGGAGATCTCCTCCATCAGCTTGCGCAACCCGACCGGCGACTCGGCGTCAGGCAACACGCACTGGAACTGATAGAAGCCGCGCTTGCCGTACAGGCGGTTCCAGTCCTCGATAGCATCGAGCGGATACAGGAACTGGCCGAGCGGCGCGTGCCGCGCACGACCCCGCCGCGGCACCCGGTGGTAATACAGCGCGTTGAACAGGCCGACGCTGAGCCGGTTCATCGCAAAGCCCGGCATCTCGACGGGCATCCGCCGGCGGCGGCGCGGCGGCACGCCGGCGGCGTTCTCGGCGTCGTCGGCCGTCTCGAGGATGCCGCGGCCGAGCCGGCGCCCGCGCGCGGTGGCGTCGATCCAGCCGACGACATAGGCGTGCCGGTCGCGCGCCGCCTCCTGCATCTCGAGGAACGCGTCGAGGTCGCGCGCCGGCGTCTCCGTCATGTCGACGGCGTTCGACGGCACCGGCCGCAGGGTCAGACCCGCCGCCAGCATAAGGCCGGTCAGGCCGATGCCGCCGATCGTGGCGGCGAACAGAACCGGCTCGTCGGCCGGGGTGACGCGCCGCACCTCGCCGCCCGGCAGCGCGAGGTCGATCCAGTCGACATGGTCGCCGAAGCTGCCGTGCCGGTCGTGGTTCTTGCCGTGCACGTCGTTGGCGATGCAGCCGCCGATGGTGGCGAACCCGGTGCCGGGGCTGACCGCCACCGCATAGCCGTGCTCGAGGGCGATCCGCATCAGGTCGCCGACGGCGACGCCGGCCTCGCAGGCGACCCGGCCGGTCTCCCAGTCGGCGGCGATGATGCGGTCGAGCCGTGCCGTCAGGATGACGTCGCCGCCGTCGTTGAGCGGCGCATCGCCGTAGGAGCGTCCCGCGGCATAGGCGACGACGCCGTCCGTGCGGTCGGCGCGCAGGGCCTGCTGCACGGCGCGCGCGCGTTCCGGGCGCCAGGCGCGGACCTGCGCCGTCAGGGCGCGGCCCCAGCCGCTGAGTTCCATGTTGCGAGCGCGCATTGGGCCGTCCTAGCGATACAGGATGAAGGCGAAGGTCAGGAGCCAGCCGGCGATGCTCAACAGCAGCCCCCTGTCCTTGTAGATGAGATCCGTCGGTGCCCCCGATCGCTCGTAGACGATGGTCAGCTGCAGATACCGCAGCAGGCCGGCGATGACGAAGGGCCCGGTGAAGTACAGCTTGTCGCTGCCGAGGCGCGACATCACCGCCTGGTCGGTGGTGAAGATCAGGTACGACACCAGCAGCGTCGCCAGCACCGCCATCAGGCTGCCGTCGAGGAACTGCCGCGAGTAGCCGG
>JBFIFO010000031.1:0-28197 GCA_041602815.1 Alphaproteobacteria bacterium
CCGACAGCGGCGCCCGGCAGGTGATCGAGAACATCCGCCGCTTTCGCCGCGGCGAGCCCCTGCCCGACCTCGTGGACGTCAAGGCCGGCTATTGAGCGATCCCGCCGACAGCGCGCTCAAGCGCACCCGCATCGCGCTGATCGCCGCGCTCTGCCTCGGCTATGTGGCAAGCCAGTTCTACCGCACCGCCAACGCGGCGATCGCGCCGGAGCTGATGCGCGAGCTGTCGCTGTCGCCGCAGGCGATGGGCGCGGTGACCGGCGTGTTCTTTTTGGTGTTCGCGGCGATGCAGATCCCGGCCGGGGTGCTGCTCGACCGCTTCGGGCCGCGCCGGGTGATGTCGGCGCTGCTACTCTCGGCGGTCGCCGGCTCGCTGGTCTTCGCATCGGCCGACGGCGCCGCCGGGCTCGGCCTCGGGCGGGCGCTGATGGGGGCCGGCTGCGCCACCGGGCTGATGGGCTCGATGGTGGTGTTCGCGCGCTGGTTCCCGCAGCGCCATTTCGCGACGCTTGCGGCCGTGATCTTCTCGGTCGGCGGCATCGGCAACCTGCTGGCGACGACGCCGCTCGCCGCGGCCAGCGCAGCGATCGGCTGGCGCTCCGTCTTCGTCTGGGCCGCCGTGATCACGGTCGCGATGGCGGTGGCGCTCGTCCTCGTGCTGCGCGACGCGCCGCCCGGCCACCCGGTGGCCAGCCGGCCGCCGGAGAGCCCGCGGCAGATCGTCTCCGGCCTCGGCCAGGTCCTGCGCGACCGGCGGATCTGGTACATCTGCGCGATGCAGGCGGTCGCCTACCCGATCGTCGTCACCATCAGCGCCCTGTGGGCCGGACCGCTCCTGGACGAGGTCTACGGGCTCGATGCGATCATGCGCGGGCATGTGCTGATGGCGCTGAACGTGGCGATGATCCTCGGCGTCATGGTCTTCGGGCCGCTCGACCGGCTGTTCGATACCCGCAAATGGGTCGTCGTCGCCGGATGCGCCGCCTCGGTGCTGTTGCTCGGGGTGCTGGCGGCGGTGCCGCACTGGCCGCTGTGGCAGCTCGTCCCGCTGCTGCTGCTGTTCATGGCGCTGGGCGGCTACCAGATGGTGCTGCACGCGCATACCCGCGCGATCCTGCCCGACCATCTCGTCGGGCGCGGGCTGACGGTGCAGAACACCGCCACCTTCGTCGGCGTGTTCGCGATGCAATGGGTGTCCGGCATCATCATCGGCGCGTTCCGGGACGCCGCCGACCCGGCGCTCGCCTATCGCCTCGTCTTCGCTTTCTTAAGCGCCGCGGCGCTGTTCGCGCTGCTGGTCTACCTGCGCATCGAGGACAGGCCGCCGAGCGCCGCCGATGCCGGGTGACGCGTCCGGTGCCCGGTCAGCTTCCGGCGCGTGCCGGGGCCTTCGGTGCGGCCCCTTTGCGCGCGGTGGCGGCGGCCTTCCGTGCGGCCTTGCGGGCGGCTTCGGCGGCATGGGCGCGCTCCACCTCGGCCCGCGCGCCGGCGATGATCTCGGCGAATTCGGAGAGGTAGACCGAGCCCTTCACCGTCCGCTGCACGACGACCGAGCGGCCGTCGCGCGGGTCGGTCTTGCGGCGCGCGAGGCCGAGCTCGCTCAGCCGGTCCAGCGCCCGCGTGATGGCGGGCTTGGAGACGCCGAGCTCCGCCGCCAGGCCGCGCACCGTGTGCGGCGGCGCGGTCATGTAGACGGTGAGCAGCGCGGCCATCTGGCGGGCCGACAGGTCCGGCGCGTCGCGGCGCACGCTGTCGACCATGGCGCGCCGCCAGATATCGAGGGGTTCGAGGTCGGTCCGTGCCATTGCCAGGGCCAATTCGTTCCGGATGCGAATCGAAATTACGGTCCGAAGCGCCGCAACGCAAGGAAAATCGGGCCTTGCGATCGGTCGGGTCGTGCCCTCCCGCGGGTGCCCTACATAGTCTCCAATCGTTCACGAATGGCGGCGAAGGCGGCCCGCATCGCCATTGCCTCGCCGCCTTCCGGCCGGCCCGGACGGTTGCCGACGTTCCAGGCCATGATGTCGAAATGCGCCCAGGGCACGCCGTCGCCGACGAACTCCGACAGGAACAGCGCCGCGGTGATGGCCCCCGCGTAGGGCGAGTCGCCGGCGTTGTTGATGTCGGCGACCGGGCTGTCGATCAGCCGCCGGTAGGGCCGCCACAGCGGCAGGCGCCAGACCGGATCGTCCTCGGCGACGCCGTGGCGGGCGAGGCACTCGGCCAGGGCATCGTCCGGGCTGAACAGCGCCGCGATCTCGGTGCCCACGGCGCTGCGCGCGGCCCCGGTCAGGGTCGCGAAATCGAGCAGCAGCGCCGGCTCCTCCTCGACCGCAAGGGCCAGCGCGTCGGCCAGGATCAGGCGCCCCTCGGCATCGGTGTTGCCGACCTCGACGGTGATCCCCTTGCGGGTCTGGAGGATGTCGCGCGGACGCATCGCGTTGCCGGATACGCTGTTCTCCACCGCCGGGATCAGCACCCGCAGCCGCACCGGCAGCCTGGCCGACATGATCATGCGCGCAAGGCCGAGCGCGACCGCGGCGCCGCCCATGTCCTTCTTCATCAGCGCCATGGCCCGGCTCGGCTTCAGGTCGAGCCCGCCGGTATCGAAGCACACGCCCTTGCCGACCAGGGTGACCTTTGGCGCCGATTTCCTGCCCCAGGTCAGGTCGATCAGCCGCGGCGCCCGGTCGGCGGCCCGCCCGACCGCGTGGATCGCCGGCAGGTTCCGCTCGATCAGCGCGTCGCCGACGATGACGGCGTGTTCGGCCTTGAATTCCTTCGCCAAAGCGACCGCGGCCTCGGCGAGCCCGTCCGGGCCGAGATCGGACGCCGGCGTATTGATCAGGTTCCGGGCAAGATATGTGGCCTCGGCGGCCGCGGTGACCGACGGACGGTCCGCGGCGCCGGGCCAGACGAGGTCCGGAGCCGTCGCACCGTTCTGCTTGTAACGGTCGAACCGGTAGCTGCCCAGGGCCCAGCCCAGGGCGGCCCTGGTCGCAGCGCGCCCCGAGACCCCGGCATCGAGACGGTACCGGCCGGGCGGCAGGGCCGACGCCGCACCGCCCCACGACCACAGGTCGTCGTCGGCGGTCACGCCGACCAGCGCGCCGCCGACAGCGCCATCGTCGGTTCCGGGCAGCAGCAGGACGGCCCCCGGCTTCGCCTTGAAACCCGTGGCCCGCACCCATCTCGCCACCGAGTCCGGAAGGCCGGCGACGGTTTCTTCGAGGGCGCGTTCCTCCACCGCCGCGAGCGGAATGGCCGCATCGCCCGTATCGTCGACCAGACAGTTCAGGGACACCCGCATTCTCCTTGCACATTCCAGCGCCGACCGCATAGTGTCGGTAGCGCAGGTTTTAGCGGCGGCAAGGCCGCACGGCAATGGGGGGAGAGCATCACATGGTCCCGATGACCCTGGTGATTGGAAACCGCAACTACTCGTCGTGGTCGCTTCGGGCCTGGCTGGTCATGCGCATGGCCGGCCTGACCTTCGATGAGATCGTGATACCGCTCGATCGCCCGGACAGCAGGATCAAGATTCTCGAGCATTCGCCGGCGGGCCGGGTGCCGGTGCTGCACCACGGCAATGTCACGGTATGGGACTCCATGGCGATCTGCGACTACATCGCCGAGACGGTGCCGGGCGCACGGCTTTGGCCCGAGACCGTGCCGGCGCGCGCCGAAGCCCGCTCGATCAGCGCCGAGATGCATGCCGGGTTCGCCGCGCTGCGCGAAGCCCTGCCGATGAACGTGCGCGCAGACCGGCCTGGTGTGCAGATCTCGCGCGATGTCCAGGCAGACATCGACCGCATCCTGGCGATCTGGCGCAATTGCCGCCGCAAGTTCGGGACCGTCGGCCCGTTCCTGTTCGGGCGGTTCTCCATTGCCGACGCCATGTATGCGCCGGTGGTGAGCCGGTTCATGACCTACCGTGTGACCATGGATGCGATTGGCCGCGAGTATGCCAGCACCATCCATGATCTGCCGGCGATGCGCGAATGGGCCGAAGCAGCCGCGGCCGAGGCGTGGGTGATCGCGGGCGAGGAAGTCGGCGAAGACGTCGGCTAGTTTCCGTCAGGCGATCTCTTAACTGCGTTCATCACGGCTCAGGGCCGCCCTCTTCGGTGTTCGCGGCCGCATCGTTTTCAGACTGTAGCAGGCTCGGGATCTCTTCGATCGAGATGCCTTCCTGGGGCAGCTCCCTGTTCGGAGCAGGGGATTTCGGGCCTGTCTTCGCTGGCGTCGGTGCGCAGCCCGACGATTCGATTCGGCTGACCTTCACAAGATTCGCCGCCAGTTTCATGGTGCCGAGATCGATGATCATATGGCTGGCCACGCCGTTGGCATGGACCTGAACGATCGTGTGTGCGCCGATCTCGTTGAGCGACTGCGCCTCGAAGACCGGGGTGATGCGGAGACGCCACGACTTGCCCTCGATCAGCTCCGGGTTCCCCTCGGGAAGCCGTTTGAGGATCGTCGGCGTGCCGCCGAGCAGCCTCATCTCGGTATACTTCGCGTAGGGATCGAAATAGTGCACCGGCGCCGGCGTTTCCCCTACCAACAGCTGCTCCAGCGTCTTGGTGAACGCTTCGGTCGGCAGGCCCATGCCGATCGCGAGTTTGCGCGAGTCCTTTTTCGGCCTTTCGAACATGACCTCGCCCGGCTCTCCCGATTCCGGGATCGTGGCGCGGCCACGGGTATCGATCTTGCCGGACTTGTCGGTATTGGTCCATCCGGCGAACTCAACCCGACGGGCCGAAGCGGTTTCGCGCAGACGAAGCATGTTATGGACGCGGATCTTCTTGCCGCTGTCGAGCTCGATCGTAAAGAGCAGTTCGCTCTGCGATTGCCATGCATTGCACTGACGTTTGACGCGGACGCCAAGGGCGCCTTGGGACTGCACGATCGCCCCCTTGAAGGTCGTCTGGAGCAGCGTCAGACGATACAGCGCTTCGTGCGGAACCAGTTCGAAGGCGCTTGCGCCGGTCGGCATCAGGGCCGTTGCGGTCAACAGCAAAAACGGAAGGCGGAATTGCAGTCGCATTATGGCACCCGTCCATTCATGGTCCGTCAGTTGCACGCGGGGACGTCCAGGCCCTTGATCCAGGCGAGGCTGCCGTCGACGGTGAACAGGCCAAAATCGATCGTGGTTTCGCTGACGATCCCGTTCTTGTGCACCTTCGAGGTTTCGACGCGGGCCGGCCGCGGATCGTCCGCTCCGATAAGGATGTATTGCGTTGTGTACCGCCATGCCGGCGTATTCAACAGTTCCGCGTCGCCGTCCGGTACGGGGCGATCGGTCGCTTCTTCGCGCGGCGCCGGACGGTAGACCGCACGGAACGCGCCCTCGCTGCTGGAGCCGTCGAACACGGGAAGTTCGGGTGCAAGTTCGCCCTTGACCAGCCGGTCGAGCTGTTGCCGCAACGCTACGAAGGGGAAGATGACGTTCTGCGGAACCTCGATCTGCTGTTCCTCCGGCCAGTCGTAGCGGACGTTGACACCCAGGAAGCGAACCTCCTTCTGCTTCTTGGTCTTTTCTTCCGCGCTGCGGGCGGCTTCTTCGGCGGCCGCCTTTTCCTTGACGGCCTCCTGCGTTTCCTCTGTGCCCACGACCTCCTTGTCCTTCCCGTCGACCTTGGCCATTTCGACGACTTCTTCCTTCACCTCGACCACCGAGCCTTCTTCCGGCCGGTTCGCTTCGCCCGCGATGATCGATACCGTGCGACCGTTCAGGGTCGTCCGCGAACGAAACCAGAAGTGCCGCCCGCCGAGGGACTCGCGCTGGCGATCCTCGATGACGAGATGGGTCTCGCGGCCGTCCGTGTAGACAATGTCGAACTCAAGACGGCGATCGTAACCGTAATGGAAGCAGTCGCGCGACACGTTCACTTCCATAATGCCAGTCGAGGTATCCGCCCACCCATCGACATTGAGATCTTTCAGGCTCAGCCGATAGATGGCTTGATGCGGAATGATTTCAGCCGCATGAGCCGTCACGACCGACGTTGTCGTCAACACGGTGGCTGCTACCAGCAATTTCCGAAATCTCATCGCAATTCGCCAAAATCTCTGTTGCAAATTTCTCACCGGGGCACAGGTTCGGGGCCGGGTAGTCGATCCCGACCCGTGATCGGGCCCTTAGGCGGTGTCCGCTGCATGGCCATCTTGAATGGAGCCACAATTAGGTTAATCTGGCGTAAAGGCCCGGCAATTAATGGTTTTTGTCGATAATGCCAGATTTTCCGCACGCTCCGATTTCGTGATCCCGCCACCCGCCATGCGATGACATCGGCAATTGGAGCCGCGATTGGCACGGGACGTGCATAGCAGGGTGCGAGACGCAGTGCCGGCATCAATGAGCCGGCGGGCGACAACAGCGCGGATCGCACCATGCATCGGGAAAATCCGGAGGCGAATAGCTCCGAAAACGGACCGGCTGCGGCCGGCATTCTCGTCTTCAGCATCGACGACATCAGCCGTGATCTCATGCGTCGTGTGCTCCGCAATGCGGGGTATCGGGTGTCGGTCGCCGCCGATCTTGCAACGGCACAGCGCATGCTGGAGGAGCGTTCATTCGACCTTGTGCTTGTCGACCGCTGGGTGTCGGGTGAGGACGCCCGCTCACTCGTTGGCGGAATCCGCGAAAACGCGGGTGAGATGGACGGGCCGGCGATTCTCGCGATCAGCGAGGAGGATCAGGTTCTTGCGGCCGGGCCGCTGGTGCCGTCCGACGCGACGTCGGTCATCAGGCCATGTGGCATCAACACGCTCATTGCGCATGTCGGCGACCAGTTGACACGCCGCGGAGCGGCGGCGGTCCGGCCCGCCCGGGCCGCACGTGACTCTGACCGGCGCAGTGCCGGCTCGGAGGGAGGCGTCGTGGACGCCGAAATCCCGGGCCGGGTCTATGCCGATGCCCTTGCGGCAGTCGACGAGGGTTTCGTCGTCTGGGACTCGGAGGATCGCCTCGTCGCCTGCAACGAGAGTTACCGCAGGCGTTTCGGCCCGGTCGCCGAATTCGTAGTGCGCGGGGCGCCGTTCGAGGATTTGATGCGCCGGCAACTGGAGAGCGGCGTTATCAGGGTCGGCACGAGTCGGCACCACGATTGGCTCGCGCAGCGGCTGGCGGCGCACCGAAGCTGCGATGGCCCTTGGGAGTATGAGTATTCCGATGGGACCTGGGTGAAGGTCACGGAAACGCGCACGGCGACCGGCGCAACTGTGGGACTCTGCACGGACGTCTCGCACATTCGGCGGCGCGAACTTGCCCTGAAGACGTTCGCCGAGAACAACCGGCGTCTCGCGGCTGCGGTGAATGCGACGACCAGTGCGATCCTGATCACCGATCCCAAACGACCAGGCAATCCGACGGTGTTCGCGAACCCGGCCTTCTCGACCATGACGGGCTGGCCCGTTGAAGAGGCCCTTGGTCGCGACCGGTCGTTCCTGAACGGTCCCGAGACCGACCTCGCCGCGGTGGCCCGATTTGAGCAGGACATGGCGGACGACCGCCCGGCAGCGGCGGAACTGCGCCTGCAGGCGCGCGGCGGCAGGCCGATCGAGGTCGCGCTCAACGCCAGCCCGATCCGCAGCGCCGACGGCTGCGTGGCGAACTGGGTCATCGTTCAGACCGATATGACGGCGCGCAACCGGGCCGACGAGGCGGCCCTCGAACCTCCGGATCGGGGAAGGATCGACCCGTCGACAGGCGGGCACCTCCATGACCTCAACAATCTCTTGACGGTCGCGCGGGGGAATCTCGAGTCGGCGGTCGACGGGGCCGAAGAGAGCGATTCCGAGTTCCGCACGATGGTGGATTCCGCGCTTGAGGCGATCAACCGCGCATCCGATGTCGCACGGCTGATGCTTGGCAGACCCGGGCGGTCGATGTCGGCGCCGGTGCCGATCGACCTTGGCGATACGTTGCAGGCGTTCCGAAGCTTTTTCGGCCGCTCGCTTGACAGTCGCCACAGGGTCCTCGCTGCTTCCGGCAAGGAGATCTGGCTCGTGCTGGTCGATCAAAGGCAGATGGAAAATGCGATTTTGAATCTCGCACTGAATGCACGCGACGCCATGCCTGACGGCGGCACCGTGACCCTCGAAGCCGTTAACACGACCGTCAAGGGCGCCACCGACGTTTGCGGTCAGCCGGTTGCCGACGGCGATTACGTGTGCATCTCGGTCCGAGACGACGGTGCCGGCATGTCGCGCGACGTCATCGCAAGGGCGGTCGAGCCTTTCTTTACGACCAAGAGCCCGAACAAGGGCTCCGGCCTGGGCCTCAGCACGGTAAGGGACTTTGTGACCCGATCCGGCGGGTTCATGGAGATTACCAGTCAGCCCGGCAGCGGTACGACCGTTTGTCTGTTCCTGCCGCGGGCTCCGGACAGGCTCCGGAGCGGCGCCACGGGGCACAAGATCGCACACGCCGGTGGGACGGAGACGCTGCTCGTCGTGGACGACGAGGCCGACGTACGCGCCGTCGTCGCCCTGCATCTGGCCCGGCTCGGGTACCGGATTCTCCAGGCCGGTTCTGCGGAAGAAGCACTGAACTTCCTTCACCGTGACCACCGGGTCGACCTGCTCATCACCGACATCGGTCTTCCCGGCGGCATGGACGGTTATCAACTCGTCGCCGCCGTCCGCGCACGTCGGTCGGAAACGAGGGCGATCGTCATGTCCGGCTCGTGTGACCGGCCGGTTCCGGACGTCGCGCAGATTTTGCCCGGCATCCGCTTTCTCGCCAAGCCCTATGACCGTGCCGTACTCGCCGAGTTGGTTCGCCGCGTTCTCGACACGGACCATGCGGCGGCTTCGTTCCGGGCTGTGCCCGCAACACCCGCGTAAACGTCGAGCATCGCGACCGCCGGCGATCAGTCGACAGGCCCATTCGGAGTCAGCACGATCTTTCCTTCCCGGCGAAACCGCCACGACCGTTCCAGCGCTTCGGCGATGTCGTCGAGCCCGAAGGTTTTCTCGACCGGCACTTGAAGGGTTCCGTCGGCGAACCGTGCCGCCAGCTCCACGTACATGGCGCGCAGCTGGTCGGGAGCCATTGCGGCGCCGGCCTTGACCATCCAGAAACCCTTGAGCGTGATGTCGCGCAGCACAAGCTGGTGCGGCGTGATCATGCAGGGTTCGCCGCTCAGGAATCCGTAGTTCACGACCACGCCGCCGTCCACGAGGCAGTCGGCCAGGCGCCGGGTCGCGTCGCCGCAGACCGCATCGAGCGCCAGCCGTGCCCCAGCGCCATCGGTCTCGGCCCGCATGCGGGCGCCGACATCGTCGCCGTCAAGCAGAACCACGTCCGCACCGATTTCCTTCAGCGGCACGACGGCATCGGCCCGGCGCACGATATTGGCGGTTCGGACGCCGCCGGCGGCAGCAAGCCTGATGACGTGGCGACCGACGCCGGAGTTCGCCGCATTCTGGACGACCCAGTCACCCGGTTTGAGATCGACGTAGCTGCGTAACATGAGCATCGCCGAGGGCGGATTGGCCTTGAGCTGCGCCAGCTGCAGAAGGTCGACGTCCTGCCCGACCCTGATTGCACGCGTCGCCGGAATGCGGATCTTCTGCGCCCAGTTCTGCCGCTCCATGCTGATGACATGGTCGCCGACGGCGAACTCCTCGACGGCCGGACCGACCATTGCGACGCGGCCGACGCCTTCGATTCCCAGTCGCGCTGGAAGCGTTTCGGGTCCGGGATAGCGCCCTTCGACGATCAGCAGGTCTGCCGGGTTGATGGCCGACGCCAGGATCTCGACGACGATCTCGCCTGCCTGAGGCGGCCCGACGTCGGCGACGTCGACGCAGCGGCACACTTCGTGCGGCACACCGTGGGATGTAAACTCGATAGCCTTCATGGGGCGCTCCATTCGACATTGCCGGCCACCGGCAGGATGCGGTGGTCCCGCCGGCAAGCTTGCGTCATCGTTCCGCCGGCGGCAACCCCGGGCGTCCGCGCCGATGAATCCCCTGCCATGGCAAAATCACAGTCGGAGCGTGGGACAATCTATACCATTCCTCAGACGTCACGTGTTTCGCCGGGTTTCCCGAATTCCCTGCCCGATGACGGCTCTTCAGGGACGTGGAAAATCCGGCAAATTCGAATACCGTATTGCCGCCGCCACCAGCCGGACGGGAACCAGTCGTCAGGTCGCGACGGCTTTTCGGCAAAGCTCAAGATGCCCCCGTAGAGAGTAGAAGCCGGGTTTACTTGGTGTTTTCTGTCATGCATTGTTGGTGATCGGGCGAGCAGTGTTGAGCATTGACCGGTCGTCAGATAAACTCTAAGTCGAAAATCCGCGTATCTTGCCCGATGGTTATTCTCGCATAACGAGCAAAATGATCCCTGAGCGCCCGGAATGATTGATTGAAACCAACGGCGCCAGTATAGTATTGCCCGGCGATGCGGTCGTTCTGTGTTCGAAGCTGACAAGTTTCGTTCAGTCGCACTGAGGGTGTAGGAGGCCGTTATGGACGGGGGTATGAGTTCGGGAGTTCTTCCCGAAAGGCTCTATCTGGGCATCGATGTCGGGTCGACCACGGTCAAGTGTGTGGTCGTCGATCCGCATACCAAGAATATACTCTGGAGCCGGTACGAGCGGCACGAAACGCGGCAGCCGGAAAAGGTCGAAGAAATGCTGTCGGCCATTGAGGCCGATTTCTCCGGCTTCGATCCGTCGAATTTCCGCGCCTTCATCACGGGGTCCGGCGCCGGGCCGCTTGCCCCCAGGATCGGTGCGCGCTTCGTCCAGGAAGTCAACGCCGTAGCGATTGCTGTCGAACAGCGCCACCCGGACGTGTACAGCGTCGTCGAGCTGGGCGGCCAGGACGCCAAGGTCATCCTGTTCGCCGACGTGCCGGAGACCGGCGATCGCCGCATCGTCACGTCGATGAACGACAAATGCGCGTCGGGCACCGGGGCGACCATCGACAAGTGCATGATCAAGGTCGGCATGCCGGAAAGCGAGGTCGCGAACCTCGCTTATGATTCGGAGCGCCTGCACAACGTGGCCGCGCGCTGCGGCGTGTTTGCCGAGACCGACATCGTCAACCTGATCAAGGCGGGCGTGCCGTCGGACGAGGTGATGAACTCGCTCGCCGATGCGATCGTCATGCAGAACCTGACCGTGCTGACGCGCGGCAACACGTTGCGCGAGCGCGTCCTGCTGCTCGGCGGTCCGAACACGTTCCTGCCTTTCCTGCAGGACTGCTGGCGGCTGCGGGTCAAGGAGATCTGGGACGAGCGCGGCTACAAATCGTCCGGCAAGCCGATGGAAGAGCTCGTCTTCGTGCCCGAGAACGCCCAGTATTATGCGGCCTCCGGCGCCGCCCTGTTCGGCATGCAGGAGGCCGAGGAGTCCGGGGCATATCTCGGACTCGACGGTCTGCGCGACTTCATCGCCAATGGCCGCAAGGCCAAACTCGGCGCTCATTCAGGCCCCTCGCTGGTACGCGAGAACGAGGATTTCGAGGCGTTCCGCACGGCGTATACCATCCCGCCATTCACCCCGGTGAAGTTCGAGCCCGGCACCAAGGTGCGCGGGTATGTCGGATTCGACGGGGGATCGACCAGCTCCAAGGCCGTCCTGATCGACGAGGACGGCGAGATCCTGACCAAGGAATACCTGCTCTCCAAGGGCAACCCGGTGCAGGACGCCAAGGACATCATGGCCCAGATCAAGACCTTCGCGACCGACCAGGGGTGCGAGCTGGAGGTGCTGGGCTTCGGTGTCACCGGCTATGCGACCGATGTGCTCGACACCGCGTTGAATGCCGACGCCGGCATCGTCGAGACCGTGGCGCACATGCTCAGCGCGCAGAAATACTGCGGCGAGGACATCGACGTCATCTGCGACGTCGGCGGCCAGGACATCAAGGTCCTGTTCATGCAGAACGGGGTGATCAAGAGTTTCCGGCTGTCCAACCAGTGCTCCGCCGGCAACGGCATGCTGCTGCAGTCGATGGCGGGCCAGTTCAACGTCGATATCAGGGATTTCGCGACCAACGCCTTCAAGGCGGAAATCTCACCCAACTTCAGCTATGGCTGCGCGGTCTTCCTGGACGCCGACCGGGTGAATTTCCAGAAGGAGGGTTACAACAAGGACGAGCTGTTCGCCGGCCTCGCCCGCGTGCTGCCCAAGAACATCTGGCAGTACGTCGTGCAGATTCCACGGATGGCCGAACTGGGCAAGAAATACGTATTGCAGGGCGGCACCCAGCACAACCTTGCCGCCGTCAAGACGCAGGTCGACTATATCAAGGACCGGGTACCGGGCGCGGTGGTCATGATCCATCCGCACACCGGCGAAGCCGGAGCGATCGGCGCTGCGCTCGAGGCGAAACGGGTGGTGGAAAAGCGCGGCCACTCGGTATTCGTCGGCCTCGATTCGGCGATCCAGCTGAAATACACGACGCGCACCGACGAGGAAACGCGCTGCAACTTCTGCCCGAACAATTGCCCGCGCACGTTCATCGACACCGCGACGCCCGATGGTCGGACGGCCCGCTACATCGCCGGGTTCTCGTGCGAGAAGGGCACGGTCGAGTCGAAGGAGGCGGTGCAGGAGCTGAACCGCGCACGTAAGGCGCTCAAGGAGCAATATCCCAACCTCGTGGATTACGAGGCCGAGCTGGTCTTCCGGCACTTCTACGAGCCGGAGCCTATTCCCGATGAAGGCGCCATCACCGAGCGCGAGGAGACCGTCCACCGCTGGTTCGGCTGGGGCAAGGCGCGGCAGGAGCGCGTGGTACGGCCGATCCGGCGCAGCGATGCCGCCGCGTGCACGGCGCGCGAAAATATCCGCATCGGCATGCCGCGTGTTCTCAACAACTACGTGCTCGCGCCGTTCTTCCGGACCTACCTGGAATCGCTGGGTATTTCGCGGCGCAACGTGGTGTTCTCGGATGAGACCTCGGAGGAGCTGTGGGCCGAGGGTGGCAAGTATGGGGCCATCGACCCCTGTTTCCCGTCGAAGGTGGCGCAGGCGCACCTGCACGATCTGATCCTGAAGAAGAACAAGCGCAAGCAGATCGACTACATCTGGTTCCCGAGCATCACCGACATGCCCTCCTTCGTGACCAACACGGTGGCCAACGCGACGTGTCCGATCGTCGCCGGCACGCCGCAGGTCGTGCACGCCGCGTTCATCAAGGAAAAGGACTGGTTCGCCGAGGGAGGCATCAGGTTCATCAGCGACCCTGTGAACTTCGAATTGCCGCACCTGCTGCGGCGCCAGCTGTTCCAGACCTGGGGGCCGCTGCTGCGCATCACCGAGGACGAGAACGAGTGGGCCTGCGAGCAGGCCTGGGCGGCCCTGCGGCTGTGTGACGACGACCTGCAGCGCCGCGGCCTCGAACTGCTGACCAAGGCCGAGCAGGAAAACGGTGTCGTGCTGTTGATGCTGGCGCGGCCCTACCACAACGATCCCGGCCTGAACCACAAGATCTTCGAGGAATTCCAGGCACTGGGTTACCCGGTGATATCGATCCGCTCGATCCCGAAGGATGCGGCCTGGCTGGAGCGCTTCTTCGTAGACGATCTGCGCGCCGGGCGGATCGAGGACGTATTCGACGTGCGCGACGTATGGCCCGAGAACTACTCGGTCAACAGCGTCCAGAAGGTGTGGGCCGCCAAATTCGCGGCGCGCCATCCCAATGTCGGGGTGGTCGACCTGTCCAGCTTCAAGTGCGGCCATGACGCGCCGACCTATGGGCTGATCGACAGCATCATCTCGGCCACGAAGACACCATATCTGGCGTTGCACGATCTGGACGCCAACAAGCCCGGCGGATCGATCGCCATCCGGGTCAAGACCTTCGCCTATGCGCTCGAGCTCTACAAGGAAGAGGCCGCGGAGCGTCTGGCCAAGCGCAGCGACCTCGAGAAGGCACTGGCGGCGAAGCGGGCCGAGCTGGTCGAGAAATACCGGGTGGAACTGGAACAGAATATCGCCGACAGCGGCGGGCAGGCGGTCGAGGGCCTCGCTGCCGCATTCAAGGCGTATGTCAACGGGGATGAGGCGGAACAAGAGGAGTCAGAGGAGGAACGTCATGTCGCGTAGTCCTTCGAACGCCGCGGAGCGGCGTGCCCGTATCGACGAGAACACCAAACAGTCGCCGGACAAGCATCGCGAGGCTGCCGTCGGCGGCGGGTGCGGTTGCGCCAGTGGTGGCGGCCATTCGACCGGGTGTGGCACCGGGCTGGGCCCGGCAACGGCCTCGGCGCTGGAGAAGATCGAATCCGAACTGCGGGCGTTCGAACTGGCCGAACGCCAGCGACTCGGCCTGGTGCCGGATCCCACCCACTGGAGCGACGCGAATCCGCAGGACTTTACGGCGGAGGAGCGCGGCAAGACACGGCTGCTGTTTGGCGGCCTGACAGCGGCGCATGACGCCATCCTCGAGGCCGGGCTCCAGTCATTGGGTTACAATGCCGTGGCATTGCCTTATGCGGATGTCGAAGCCCTGCAGACGGGCAAGGAATTCGGCAATCGCGGACAGTGCAACCCGACCTATTTCACCGTCGGCAATCTGGTCAAGCACCTCGTGAAGATGCGCGACGTCGAAAAGATTTCCACCGACGAAATCATCCGGAACAATGCGTTCGTGACGTTCGGTGCCTGCGGCCCGTGCCGCTTCGGCACCTACGTGACCGAGTACCGCAAGGCGCTGCGGGATTCCGGGTTCCCGGGCTTCCGCGTCATGGCGCTCAGCCAGGAGGGGCCGCAGGACGACCTTGGCGGCACCGCAACCGCGATCGACACCAACCTCGAGTTCTACGTGGTGGTGCTCAAGGGCTTGATGGCTGGCGACATCATCAATCTTCTCGGCTACCGGAACCGGCCCTACGAAATCGAGGCCGGGGCCACCGACGCGGCGATCAAGGAGTCCATCGAGGCGGTGCGCAACGCGTTCCTCGAGGGTCGCAGCGTTCTGCGGGCCATGATGCAGGTGCGCCGGGCCTTCGCCAAGGTCAAGGTCAACCGGCTGCAGCCCAAGCCCAAGGTCGCGATCATCGGCGAGTTCTGGGCGATGACGACCGAGGGCGACGGCAATTACCGGTTGCAGCGCTTCCTCGAGGAGGAAGGCGCCGAATGCGACATCCAGATCATCACGGCATGGGCGCTCTACATCATCTGGACCCTGTCCTACGACATCCGGGAGAGCACGATGCTGCGGCGCCGCAAGGGCGAAATCGACCGCTTCGAGGGACTGGTGCCGCGCAAGGGCATCTTGTTCGCCTGGCTCGGCGGCCGCGCGATGAAGCTGGTCTTCGGCACGTTCGCGAAGCTGGCCGGCCTGAAGGATTACAAGCTGCCGAACATGCAGGAGATCGCCGCGCTGGCCCATGAGTATTATCCCAACCAGCTGCGCGGCGGCGAGGGTCACATGGAGGTCGGCAAGGTCATCCAGACGGCCAAGAAGAAGAAGGACCACATGATCATCAGCGTCAAGCCATTCGGCTGCATGCCCTCGTCCGGCGTCTCCGACGGGGTCCAGTCGCTGGTGTCGGCGCGCTTCCCGGAGGTCGAGTTCCTGCCCATCGAGACCACCGGCGACAGTGCGGTCAACGCCTACAGCCGGATCCAGATGGCGCTGTTCCGGGCACGCGCGAAGGCGCACGCCGAATTCCAGGACGCGCTGAAGGCGAAGGGCCTTACGATCGAGGAAGCGACCCGCAGGGTCGAAGGCAAATCCTCGCTTTCGCAAGCCCTGAACTACCCCGGCCACAAGGTGACGGGCACGGCGGCCAACGTCGTCTACGAACTCGGCTAGGAATTTATCTCCCGGGTCGAAACCTTAAAGGGGCCCTTGCGGCCCCTTCTCTATGCCTGCTGCGCGCGCCGGATGGCCCGCCACACCGCTTCCGGCCGCGCGGGCATCGCGATGTCGGTGACGCCAAGCGGGGCCAGCGCGTCGAGCACGGCGTTGACGGCCGTCGGGATGGCACCGCTCGTGCCGGCCTCGCCGCAGCCCTTGACCCCGAGCGGGTTGGTCTTCGCCGGTACCGGGCGGTGGTGGACCTCGAAGTTCGGAAGGTCGTCGGCGCGCGGCAGGGCGTAGTCGGTGAACGAACCGCTCAATAGCTGGCCGTCGGCATCGTAGACTGCGGTTTCCATCAGCGCCTGGCCGATGCCCTGGACGATGCCGCCATGGGTCTGGCCGTCGACCAGCAGCGGGTTGACGAGGTTGCCGAAGTCGTTGACGGCGAGATAGCGTGCGATACGCACGGCCCCGGTTTCCGGATCGACCTCGACCTCGCAGATATGGCAGCCGTTCGGGAAGGTCGCCGGCGGCGTTTCCGCAACGGTGTCGTGGTCCAGCGACTCCGGCAATCCGTCCGGCCGGTCGGTCACTCCCGCCACGTGCGCCGCGAGGTCCGGCACCGGGATCGACCGGTCGGTGCCGACGACGCGGAACTCGCCGTCCGCGAACTCGATGTCCTGCGCGGCGGCCTCGAAGACATGGGCTGCCCACGCCTTGCCCTTCTCGATCACGCCCTCCGAGGCCGCCAGCAGCGCGACGCCGCTGCTCATGATCGATTTCGACCCGCCGGTGCCGCCGCCCATCAGCAGCGCGTCGCTGTCGCCCTGGACGAGGTCGATCCGGTCCGCCGGAATGCCCAGCGCGCCGGCGACCACCTGCGAAAAGGCGGTGGCATGCCCCTGCCCCTGGTCGAGGCTGCCGGTCACGATGGTCACGCGACCGTCCGGCCGGAAGCGGATACCGCCCATCTCCTTGCCGACGCCGGCGGTCGCTTCGAGATAGAAGGTGACGGCGCAGCCGCGCAGCAGGCCCCGCGCCTCCGACGCCTTGCGTCGCGCCGCGAAACCCTTCCAGTCCGCCCGTTCCAGCGCCTCCGCGAGCAGCGCCGGAAAGTCACCGCTGTCATACTCCCGGTCCGAGGCCGCCCTGAACGGAATCGCCTCCGCCGGGATCAGGTTGCGGCGCCGCAGGTCCGCCGGATCGCGGCCGGTCTCCCGCGCCGCCGCGTCGATCAGCCGCTCCATGATGTAGTTGCCCTCCGGCCGGCCGGCGCCCCGATAGGGGGCGATCGGCACCGTGTTGGTGAAGACGCAGCGGCTTGTGATGGCGATCAGCGGCGTCCGGTACGCGCTCGCTGCGTTGGTCAGGATGTTGATCGACGGCATGTACGGCCCGAACGGCGTCACATAGGCCCCGAGATTGCCGGTCACGTCGATCCGCATGGCGAGAATGTCGCCATCTGCGTTGAGCGCCAGCGCCCCCTCGGCGCGCATGTCGCGGCCCTGGAAGTCGGACAGGAAAGAGCCACTGCGGTCGTCGACCCATTTGACCGGCCGGCCCAGGTCCCGCGCCGCGTGCAGCACGAGCAGGTTCTCAGGGTATTGCTGCGATTTCATCCCGAAGGAGCCGCCGATGTCGTGCGAGAGCACGCGCAGCGCCTCGCGCTCGATCCCCATGACGATGGTGGCGAGGGTCTGGCGCATGCCCCACACGCCCTGGCTCGCGACATGCAGCGTCAGGCGCCCCCTCGCCGCGTCGTACTCGCCGACTGCGGCGCGCGGCTCCATGGCCGCGACGATCACCCGGTTGATCGGGATGCGCCGCCGCGTGACGTGTTCGGCTCCGGCGAAGGCGGCCTCGACCGCATCGAAATCGCCGGATCGCCAGTCGAGGCAGAGGTTCGCGGCATCCTCGTGAATGCGCGGGCTGTCGGGCTGCAGCGCCTGTTCCGGGTCGATCAGCGCCGGCAGCGGATCGATCTCGAAGTCGATCGCCTCGGCGCCGTCGCGCGCCGCCTCCGGCGTCTCGCCGACGATGAAGGCGAGGCCCTCGCCGGCATACTTCACCTTGCCGCGGGCCAGCGCGTGGCGCGCCGGCGATTCGTGGTCCGTCCCGTCGTGGTTTTTGACGAAATTGCCACAGGGATACGGCTTGTAGCCGGCGGCCGCCAGGTCGTCGAAGGTGTAGGCGGCGAGCACCCCCGGCACCGCGCGCGCGGCGGCCGTATCGAGGCGACGGATGATCCCGTGTGCGTGCGGTGAGCGCAGCACGTGGCCATAGGCCTGGCCGGGCACGCTGACATCGCCGGTGTAGCAGCCCTCGCCACGCAGCAGCCGCGGATCCTCGGTGCGGGGCACCGGCTGTCCGGCGCCGAATTTCTGGATCGCCGCGCGCGGCGCAAGGGTGTCGGTCATCGCAGGAATCGCCTTCGGCTGGGACGCTGACCTTTCAGATAGCAGCTTTGCCCCGAGAGTCCAGCATCCGGGCCAGCGGTCGACGCCGCCGCCGCGGGCGCCGCGACGTCGGCCGGATCGCGCCCGCGATGCGTCAGACCTGCTGCTTCCGGATCTCGATTACGTTGCTGTACCCCGAATCGCCATTCCTGTTGCGCGCCTTGATGCGGTACCGGTAGGAGCTGAGAGGCAGATCCTCGGTATAGAACGTGGTATCGGCGCCAACCGTGGCCACCGGTGCATACACACAAGTGGCGTTGCCGCCGCCGCCCAGGATTTCACAGCGCTCGATGACGAACGACTCCTCGTTGATCGCGGTGTCGGCCCAGTTCAGGGTCACCGACAGGATCGCTTTCGAGCCGTTGCCGGTGGCCGTCACGGCGAATGACAGGTTGGCCGGCGCCGTCGGCGGGAACGGGTTGACCACCGTTACCGACTTGGCGATCGTGTCGGAGGCGCCGGAATCGTCGGTGACCGTCAGGGACACGGTGTAGGTGCCGTCGACCGCGGGGTAGCTGTGGGTCGGCGACTGCGCGGTCGAAACGGTGCCGTCGCCGAAATCCCACGACCAGGCGGCGACCGTGCCGTCGATGTCGGTCGAGGCGTCGGTGAAGACACAGTCGAGATCGGTGCAGGCAGAACCGAATCCTGCCACCGGGGCGTCGTTGACCGGAACCACCGTCATCGTCACCGTCGCCGTGGCGCTGGCGACCCCGTCGCTCACCGTATAGGTGAAGCTGTCGGTGCCGTTGAAATCCGCGTTCGGCGTATAGGTGAAGGCGCCGTTTGCGGCCATCGTCACAGTCCCGTTCATCGGAGCCGTGTTGGCCGTGACCGCGAGCGCATCGCCGTCCGCGTCGCTGTCCGGCGTGCCGTCGGTCTGCAGGTTGCCGGTCAGGCTCGTGTCCTCACTGGTCGTGTACGAATTCGCCGTCGCGACCGGCGCATCGTTGACCGGGTTGACCGTGATCGTCACCGTCGCGGTCGCCGTCGCAGTCCCGTCGCTCACCGTGTATGTGAAGCTGTCGAGCCCGTTGAAATCCAAGTCCGGCGTATAGGTGAAGGCGCCGTTTGCGGCCACCGTCACCGCGCCGTTCGACGGCGTCGTGCTGGCCGTAAGTGAAAGCAGATCGCCGTCGGCATCGCTGTCCGGCGTGCCGTCGAGCAGGACGTTGCCGCTCACCGCGACATCCTCGGCGGTCGAATACGCATCGGCCGTCGCGACCGGCGCGTCGTTGACCGGGGATACCGTGATCGTCACCGTCGCCGTGGCTGTCGTGAATCCGTCGCTCACCGTGTAGGCAAAACTGTCGGAACCGCCGAAGTCCGGGTTGGGCGTGTAAGTGAAGGCACCGCTCGGCGCCACCGTGACGGCACCGTTCAGCGGGTTCGTATTGGCGACGACCGTCAGCACATCGCCGTCGACGTCGCTGTCCGGCACCCCGTCGGTCAGCAGGTTGCCGCCGACTGCGGTATCTTCAACCGTCGCGTAGACATTGTCCGTTGCGACGGGCCCGTCATTGACCGGCGTGACCGTGATCGTCACCGTCGCGATTGCCGCGGCGATACCGTCACTCACCGTATAGGTGAAGCTGTCGGTCCCGTTGAAATCCGCATTCGGCGTGTAGGTGAAGGCGCCGTTTGCGGCCACTGTGACGGTACCGTTCAACGGGGTCGAATTGGTCGTGACCGTGAGCGCATCGCCGTCGGCATCGCTGTCGGGCGTGCCGTCGGTCAGCACGTTGCCGCCGAGCGCGGTGTCTTCGCTTGTTGTGTAGCCGTTGTCCGTAGCGACCGGAGCCGTGTTCGCTGCCGTGACGGATTGCGTTACGGTAGCAGTGGCACCGCCGCCGTCCGTGACCGTCAGGGATACAGTGTAGGTGCCGTCCAAGCTGTAACGGTGCGTCGGGTTCTGCACCGAGGACACGGCGCCGTCGCCGAACGACCACGACCAGAAGCCGATGGCGCCCTCGATATCGGTCGAGCCATCGGTGAAGGCGCAGTTGAGGCCGGCGCAATTGAAGCTGAACGAAGCCACCGGGGCGTCGTTGACCGGCGTAACCGTGATCGTCACCGTCGCCGTGGCGGTCGCGGTCCCGTCGCTCACCGTATAGGTAAAGCTGTCCGATCCGTTGAAGTCGACGTTCGGCGTGTAGCTGAATGCGCCGGTGGTGGCCACCGCCACCGTACCGTTCAACGGGCTGGTATTCGAAATCACCGAGAGCGCGTCACCGTCTGGGTCGCCGTCCGGCGTCCCGTCGAGCAGGACATTGCCGCTGACCGCGACATCCTCGGCGGTGGTGTAGGCATTATCGGTCGCCACCGGTGCGTCGTTGACCGGGTTCACCGTAATCGTCACCGTCGCCGTGGCGCTGGCGACGCCATCGCTGAGCGTATAGATGAAGCCGTCGGTGCCGCTGAAGTCCGGGTTCGGCGTGTAGGTGAAAGCGCCGTTCGCCGCCACCGTCACCGCGCCGTTGAGCGGACTCGTGTTCGCCGTGACGGTCAGGGGATCGCCGTCGGCGTCGCTGTCCGGCGTGCCGTCGAGCAGGACATTGCCGCTCACCGCCACGTCCTCGGCCGTGGTGTAGGCATTGTCCGTCGCCACCGGCGCGTCGTTGACCGCGGTCACCGTGATCGAGACCGTCGCCGTGGCGCTGGCGACGCCGTCACTCACCGTATAGGTGAAGCTGTCGGATCCGCTGAAGTCAGCGTTCGGCGTGTAAGTGAAGGCGCCGGTGGCGGCCACGGTGACGGTACCGTTCAACGGCCCCGTATTTGCCGTCACCGTCAGTGGATCGCCGTCGGCGTCGCTGTCCGGCGTGCCGTCGGTCAGCACATTGCCGCTCACCGCCACGTCCTCGGCCGTGGTGTAGGCATTGTCCGTCGCCACCGGGACTGTGTTGGCCACCGTGACCGATTGCGTCACGGTGTCGGTGGCACCCTGATTGTCGGTTACGGTCAGGGATACGGTGTAATTTCCTCCAGTGGCGTAACTATGCGCTGGGCTCGGTTCTGCTGAAACGGCGCCGTCGCCGAACGCCCACGACCAGGACACGATGCTACCCCCGATATCCCGCGGGTCAGAGGAGCCATCGGTGAACGTACAGGTCAAGCCGGTGCAGCTATGCGTGAACGCCGCGACAGGGGCGTCGTTGACCGGGTCGATGATCACGATGACGTCAGCTTTCGCGCTGCTCCCATTGCCGTCGCTGATCGTGTAGGTGAAGGTGATCAACCCAGTGGAATCGGGTGCGGGCGTATAGGTAAAAGCACCATCTGGACTCATCGTTACGGTGCCAATCCCTGGGCTTGTGTTTGCGACAACGGTAATCGGATCGCCGTCGACGTCGCTGTCCGGCGTCCCGTCGAGCATGACGTTGCCGCTGAGCGCGGTGTCTTCGAGTGTCGTATAGGAATTCGGCGTGGCAACCGGCACGTCGTTGACCGGAGTTACTGTGACCGTGATGGTTGCCGTGGCGCTGCCGCCGTTGCCGTCGCCGATCGTATAGGTGAAGCTGTCGGGCCCGTTGAAGTCGGGGGTCGGCGAATAGGTGAATGCACCGTCTGCGGCGACTGTCACCGTGCCGTTCAGCGGGCTGCTGTTGGCCGTTACCGTCAGGACATCGCCGTCGACATCGCTATCGGGGACGCCGTCGTTCAGGACGTTCCCGGCACCTGCCGTGTCCTCGGCAATCGTATAGGCGTTGGCCGTTGCCACCGGCGCCGTATTGGCCACCATGACGGTCTGAGTGACCATATCGGTAACGCCCTGGCCATCGGTGACCGTCAGGGAGACCGTGTACGTCCCGTCCGCGGCATAGCTGTGTGTCGGGTTCTGGACGGTCGAGACCGCCCCATCGCCGAACGCCCAGGACCAGGCCGCAATAGCGCCCTCGGCGTCGGTCGAACCGTCGGTGAAAGCGCAGTTCAGACCGGCGCAGCTGTAGCTGAAAGACGCTACCGGCGTTTCATTCACCATGTCGACCGCAACGGAGACCGTTGCCGTATCCATGGCCCCATCCCCGTCGGTGACCGTCAGGGTCACCGGATAGGTCCCTGCGGCCGCGTAGCTGTGCGCCGGGTTCTGCAGGCTCGAGACAGCGCCGTCGCCGAATGACCACGCCCAGGACACGATTGCGCCCTCGACATCCGTCGAGGCATCGGTGAAGGCGCAATCCAGGTTGTTGCAGCTATGGCTGACAGCTGCCACAGGGGCATCGTTGACAGGGAGCACCGAGAACCAGGCCCCGCCGATGTCGGTGCCGCCATTGCCGTCGCTCACCGTGTAGCTGAAAACGTCGGAGCCGTTGAAGTTGGCGTTCGGCGTGTAAGTGAACGTGCCGTCCGGGTTTAGCGATACGCTGCCATTCGACGGGCCGAAATACAAAGTGGCGCTCAGGGTGTCCCCGTCGATGTCGCTGTCGGGCGTGCCGTCCGTCAGCACGTTGCCACTTATTGGAACATCCTCGTCCAAGATGTAGGAGCTGGAGCCCGCCACTGGCGGGTCATTGACCGGGTTGACCGTAATCGTCACGGTCGCCGTCGCCCTGCCGCCTTGGCCGTCACTCACCGTGTATGTGAAGCTGTCGGTGCCGTTGAAGTCAGGGTTCGGGGTGTAGGTAAAACTCCCCGTGAAAAATGTCGACATCGCCACGACCCCCGAGGACGGGTCGGTATTCGCGACGACCTCCAGGGACGCACCCTCAGGATCGCTGTCCGGTACTCCGTCGGAAATCACGTTGCCGCTAACGGGCCTCTCCTCGTCCGTCGTGTAAGCATTGTCGGTAGCCACCGGCGCCAACGTCAAAATTGTCACGCTGTCAGAAACTGAATCGACCCCGCCCTCATTATCGGTCACCGTCAGGGTCACCGTGTAGGTTCCCGGGGTCGCATAACTATGCGTGGGATTTTGCGCCGTCGAAGTGGAGAGATCGCCAAAATCCCAGGACCAGGCGACGATCGTGCCGTCCACGTCGATTGAAAGATCGGTAAAGCTGCAGTGCTCACTAGCCCCGCATCCAAAGCTGAAGTGAGCGCCGGGGGCCATGTTTACGGGCGGCGGGTCGCCGGGCGACGTATATTCGACGTGAAGCAACGGGGCCGAGGCGGGCAGGCCGTCATAGGACAGTGTCCTGCGAACGCCGGTGCCGCTGATCGTCAGCACCATGCTGTTGTTCTCGATCCAGCCGGGTCGGTTCACCACCTCCTGGATGATGGTCGAGATATCCGGCGAGAAGCGCTTCTGGTTGGCCCAGGGCCAGTCCTGTATATCCCAGGCCACGGAAGCCAGCGTCGCCGGCCGATTGGTGACGTCGAATGCCACGGTCGAAAAAGGCGATGCATTGTCCGCGGCCTCGGCGCGGATGTCGACGAGGGTCATCGCGTTGACACTGTCGTCGACCGCAGCCTCGAAACCAAGATAGGCGGACTTGATGATCGCCCCCTGGGGAATGCTCAGGTTCTGGAAGCGTAATCCGATCGCATGAATTCCGGACGTATCGCCGCCCAGCTCGAGGGTGGGATTATCTGTGTAAATCGTTCCGTCGTAAGCTTCCTCCACGTCCCCGATGGAGGCGTCAATACCCCGATTTACGACCGCACCGGTCACCGCCGGCCGGAACGCCGCCACGATCGGCGCCGTCAACTCGCCGGTGCGCGCATTGTCCCGCTCGTCGGCGATCCCGGTGGGGGCACCCTGAAAAACAATATCGGGGTTGGAGAACTGCAACACCCTCGGGCACCCCAGTGTGCACTGGTTGCTGTAGGACATGATGGTCCGAAAGGCGCCGTCGACGAAATGGCCGTAGGACCACGGATATGAGGCCTCGGCGGGCAGCGCCCCGTTCGCGGGATCGTGCTCGAATCCCATATTATGGCCATGCTCATGGGCGAAAGTCGTGCCACTGCAATTCAGGCTGGTGGCTTGAAATGCCATTGACTCGAAGGCTGGTCCAGGATCGCGCATGACATACGCAGCGCCCTCGCAGCGGCCATTATCGTGGACGATAATCGATACCATGTCGGCGCCGTATCGGTCGCGCAGCGCCGCGACATCGGCGCGAGTCTGCAGCCATTCGACCGCGTTGTAGATATTCGCAAGAGAGGTCGTCTCCACGAAGGGGACTTCGGCCGTATGGACGAGCGCATAGCGGGCGGTCATGCCACTGTCGATGAACGCGGCATTGGCTCGATCGACCAGCGACTGGATCCACACCTTGATTCTCTCCGTTCCGGTCGCCCACTCCCGCGCCATTGGCGAATAGGTAACCAGGAGTTGGATGTTGTCGGCAGTATCGCCGGCCATCAGGGTGGTCGTGGTCGAGAGGAAGTCGCCGGTCGGGCCTGAGCCGGCCTCATCCTGGGCGATCAAATATTCTTCGTGTTCGACGCTGGTATCGACCCGCTCGATGACGTGACTCTGCCCCGGTCCCGGGCGGATTTCGTACTCGTCGAGGCCGCGCTGAATCCAGCCCGCCATGTAGCCGTCCTTGACCGTCAGGATCACCCGGCTGTCGTCCTCGCCGACGATCCGGCCGCGCCAGGTGACGTCGCCGTTGCGGCGGCGCTCGAACCCGTCGCGCGCCATCTGCACCATGCCGCCGCCCGGCAGCTGCAGGCGAAGGCGCCCCAGTCCGCGCAGCGCCGGCGCGGCGTCCATTATTCCCTCGACGGCCTCGAGGCCGTGCGGGCCGGCCGCGGACGGGCCCGGCGGCTCGGCGAACAGGTTCGGCGCGGCCCTTTGCGCCGCCGCCGGCGATGCCAGCACGGAAAGGCAGAGGGCTGCCGCCGACAGCGCGGCGGCTGTCAGCGAATGATGCCGGGGCCGTCGGTCGGCCTGTGTCTGCGCATGCGGGATCGTGATGGAGCCGTGGCGGATCATTTGGGACCTCGTGATGGAACGGGGAGATTCTCCTATCGCGAGAAAAGCGCACGGAGGTGAACATTGTGTTAAGTGCCCCGCATTTTTCCTGCGCTGGGCACCCCGGACCATGCCGCCGGCCTCTCCACGCTGCGTTTGTCGGTGGCCCGAGTTCCTGCTAGCCTGCGGCCCTTGACGGGAATCGGACGGGGGAAGGCATGCCCGCAAACGACGCACCGGAGATACGGCCGATCACCTCGGTGCTCGGCGCCGAGGTCGGCAATGTCGACCTGTCGCGGCCGCTGGCGGACGGGGCGTTCGAGGCGATCCGCGAAACCTTCGACCGCCATTCCGTGCTGGTGTTCCGGGACCAGGAGCTGACGCCGGAGCAGCACATCGCCTTCAGCCGCCGCTTCGGGCCGTTGATGGTCCACGTGTTCGCCGAGGACCTGCTCGAGGACCATCCGGAGGTCTACCGGTTGTCGAACGTCGTCGTCGACGGCGTCCGCCAGGGCCGGCCGGACGCCGGCCAGTACTGGCATTCCGACCTGACCTACGAGGCGAAGCCGTCGCTCGGCTCGGTGATGTATGCGCTGGAGGTGCCGCCGGTCGGCGGCGATACCATGTTCGCGAGCACC
Source organism: Alphaproteobacteria bacterium (assembly GCA_041602815.1). Classification (GTDB taxonomy): domain Bacteria; phylum Pseudomonadota; class Alphaproteobacteria; order UBA8366; family JADFVY01. Next base: position 25,731 of record JBFIFO010000031.1, read on the forward strand.
GCGCACGCCTTCGAGCAGCTCTCGCCGGTGATGCAGGGGATGCTCGAGGGGCTGACCGCGATCCACGAATTCGGCCACGCCTTCGGTCCGGCCAACAGGACCTCGCCGGCAGTGGCGCAGGACACGCTCGACAGGCGGCCGGCGGTCGCCCACCCGGTGGTGCGGTTGCACCCGGGAACCGGGCGCAAGTGCCTGTTCGTCAACCCCGGCTTCACGGTGCGCATCGAGGGCATGAGCGACGCCGAGAGCGAGTTGCTGCTGGAATTCCTGTACCGCCACATGACGCGGCCCGAATGGGTGCTGCGGCACAGATGGCGAAAAGGCGACGTGGTCATGTGGGACAACCGCGCCCTGCTGCACAGCGGCACCGGCGACTACGACGCCAGCACGCCGCGGCACATGCATCGCACGACGATCGCGGATACCGACGCCGGATCGGGCTGAGGCCGGTCTGCCCGCCCGCGAATAAGGCGGTTTCGGGAAACTGGCGGAGAGGGTGGGATTCGAACCCACGGTACGCAAAGCGCACAACGGTTTTCGAGACCGCCCCGTTCGACCACTCCGGCACCTCTCCGCAACTGGGCTGCCCGCGGGCGGGCGCGGGCGAACCTAGCGAAATCCCCGTGCCGCCGCAAGCGGCCTGATCCGGAACACGGGATATTGTAACGCCCGCCGCCGATCGCCAGATATCGACCGGCGCGGGCGTGTCGCGCCGACGCCGCGTGTTCGCCGCGCACGGCGCGATCCGCCGCCATTTGCCGGTTGACTTGAACGCGCGGCTGAATATAGTGCCGCCACGTTTCATCGCGGGCCACCTTACGCCGGCCCGCCCTTTGTTTTGCCCCGCGCCGGGCGGGAAGTGGAAGCTGGACTCATGTACGCAGTGATCAGGACGGGCGGCAAGCAGTACAAGGTCGCCAAGAACGACGTCATCGTGGTCGAAAGACTGCCCGGCGAGGCCGGCGCCACGGTGCAGCTGGACGCGGTGCTGATGGTCGGCGACGACAAGGGCCAGACGGTCGGCTCGCCGCTGGTCGCCGGCGCGCATGTCGCGGCGACGGTGCTCGAGCAGACCCGCGGCGACAAGATCATCGTGTTCAAGAAGAAGCGGCGCAAGAACTACCGCCGCACAGCCGGCCACCGGCAGGATCTGACGGCGTTGCGGATCACCGACATCGTGACCGGCGGCAAGAAGTCGGCGGCGAAGGCGGAAACGCCGAAGGCCGAGGAAAAGAAGGCCGCGCCGAAGGTCGAGCCAAAAAAGGCCGCGCCGAAGAAGACCGAAGAGAAGAAGGCAGCGCCGAAGGCCGAGGCGAAAAAGGCCGAAGAGAAGAAAGCGGCACCGGCCAAGAAGGCGGCGGCCAAGCCGGCTGCCAAGAAGGCGCCGGACAAGAAGGCGCCGGAGAAGAAGGCAGCAGCGAAGAAGGCGCCGGCCAAGAAGGCATCGGCGAAACCCGCGGCGGCGAAGAAGGCGCCGGCTAGGAAGGCCCCGGCGAAGAAGCCGGCCGCGAAGAAGAAAGACTGAGGAGTAGCGAGCGATGGCACACAAGAAGGCGGGCGGCAGTTCACGCAACGGCCGCGATTCGGCGGGTCGCCGCCTCGGCGTCAAGAAGTTCGGCGGCGAAGCGGTCGTCCCCGGCAACATCATCGTGCGCCAGCGCGGCACCAAGGTGCATCCGGGCGACAATGTCGGTATCGGCAAGGACCACACGATTTTCGCCACCGCGGCGGGGCGGGTGGCGTTCCGCAAGACCCGCGCGCGCACCATCGTGTCGGTGGAGCCGACCCCGTCGCCGGCCGAGTGACGCCGCGGTGGGCCGTCCACCGCAGGTGGCGCCCATCGCTGAACCGAGAATGCGGAGGAGGGAGATGGGATGCCATCTCCCTCTTTTTCATAACCTCCTCCGCGGGACCAGCCCGATGACGCCCGCGATTCCGACGCTGAAGACCGAAAGGCTGCTGCTGCGTCCCTTCTGCGCGGAAGACGCGGCCGCCGTGCAGGCGCATTGCGGCGAATGGAAGATCGCGCGGATGCTGTCGCGGGTACCGCATCCCTACACGCGCGAAATGGCCGAGGACTGGATCGCGTCGCATGAATCCGACTGGAACAGTGGGCACGAGACTACCTTCTGCATCGATCCGGGCGGCGCAGCGGCCGGCGCCGTGTCCCTCAGGCGCAAGGGGATGGGCGTTTACGTGCTGGGCTACTGGCTCGGCGAACACTGGTGGGGCAAGGGTCTTGCGACGGAGGCGGCACGGCGGGCGGTGCGTTTCGCCTTCGAGGAACTGGGCGCCGACAGGTTGGTCTCGGGCCATCTCGTGGACAACCCGGCATCCGGCCGGGTATTGGAAAAGTGCGGTTTCCGTTATACCGGCGAGAGCAAGGAATATTGCGCGGCGCGTGACGAGGCGGTGACGCATCGAAACTTCGAATGCAGGCGCGATGAAGCGCAAGGCCGGGGCCCAG
>JBFIFO010000032.1:0-28192 GCA_041602815.1 Alphaproteobacteria bacterium
CCGGCGCGTGGTCACCCAGGACGGCGAGGAGCTGCGGTTCTACTCGGATGTCCTGAAAGGGCGGATCGTCGTCGTCACGTTGTTCTATACGGAGTGCACGAACATGTGCCCGCTGACCAACCAGAAACTCTCCCAGCTGCAGGAAATCCTGGGCGAGGAGCTGGGGCGCGACTATTTCTTCGTATCGGTCAGCCTCGATCCCGAAACCGATACGCCGGAGGTCCTGACGGAATACGCCGCCAAATTCGACGCCAAGGACGGCTGGTACTTCCTGACCGGCGACAAGGAGGATCTGCGCGAGATCACGCGCCGGCTCGGCCAGGTCGACGACGACATCGCCACGCACAGCCCGTTCTTCATGCTCGGCAACGTGCCGCGGGCGCATTGGAGCCGCGTACCGCCCAACCATCCCGCGACCGCGATCGCCCAGCGACTGCGCTTCATGAACCCGGTCTCCGCCGCGCAGTGAGGGCGGGACCGGACCTGCGTATCGCACTGGCCGCCGCGCTCGGCCTCGGCCTCGCCGTCCCGACGGCAGCGGCCGCGCTGACCCCCGAAGAGGAGATCGGCAAGCGCATCTACTTCGAGGGCAGGGGCGCCGGCGCGCCCATCGTCGCCTTCTTCGGGCGCGACGACGTGCGCATGCCGGCGATCCTGGTGCCCTGCGCCAACTGCCACGGGCATGACGGGCTCGGCCGGCCCGAGGGCGGCATGGAGCCGACCCCGACCACATGGCAGTACCTGACCAAACCCTATGGCCACCGCCACCCGAACGGGCGCACGCACAGGCCGTTCGACGCGGACTCCGTGATCGCCATGCTGGCGGTCGGGGTCGACCCCGATGGCAACGACCTCGATCCTCTGATGCCGCGCTACCAGATGGACCCGGACGATTTCGACGCGCTGATCGCGTACCTGAAGCGCCTCGATACCGATCTCGATCCGGGGTTGAGCGGGACCGCGATCCGCATCGGCACGCTGCTGCCGCGGGGCGGCGGCTACGGGGCCATCGGCACGGCGGTGGACGCAACGATCCGCGGCTATTTCGACGACATCAACGCGGCCGGCGGGATTTTCGGACGGCGGCTCGAACTCGTCGTGGCCGAATTCGCCGACGACCGGGCCGAGACGGTCGCCAATGCCCGGCGCCTGGTCGAGGAGAACGGTGGCGTCTTCGCGGTGCTCAGCGCCTTCGCCCTCGGCGTCGAGCGCGACGTCTTCGAAGTCTTCGAGGCGGCCGGCGTGCCGCAGATCGACCCGGTCACATTGTTTGCCGGGCATCGCGACCTGCCGTCAGAGCACGCGTTCTTCCTGTTGTCCGGCCTGCCGGACCAGGCCCGCGCGATGGTCGCGTACGCGGCGCGGCACGTCGAGCCGGCGCCACGGACGTCGACAATCGTCATTCCGCCTTCGGACATTTACGACGGTGTGGCCCGGGCCCTGGTCGACCAGGCGCGGCGCAACGGCTGGGCCGCGCCCACGGTGCTCCGGCTCGCCGCGGACCGGGGAAGTATCGGCCAGGCCGTCACCGAACTGCGCGGGGGCGCCGTCGACGTCGTCTATTTCTTCGGCGATACCAGCGTTCTCGGAAGGCTCGCGGCGGAGGCGGCGGCGCGCGACTGGCACCCGCGGCTGTTCCTGTCCGGCCCGACTGCGGGCCGGACGGTGTTCGCCCTGCCCGCGGCATTCGACGGCCGCGTCCACCTGACCTACCCCAACCTGCCGGAGGACCAGAGCGCGGCGGGACGCGAGGAATTCCAGGCGCTGCGCGAGCGGCACGCGCTGTCGTCCGGCCATCTGGCGTCGCAGGTCCGCAGCCTTGCGGCGGCGAAGGTGCTCGTGGAAGGCCTGCGGCGGGGCGGGCGTTCGGTCACCCGCGCCGGGCTGGTCACGCAGATCGAACGTCTCGACAAGTTCGACACCGGCCAGCTGCCGGCCCTCAGCTTCGGGTCGAACCGGCGCGTCGGCGCCCGCGGCGCGCATGTGCTGACCGTCGACCTCGGCGCCGGCCGGTTCAAGCCCGAGGCCGTCTGGGTCGAGGTCGAGTGACCCTGCCGCCCGCTGCCGCCATGCGTCACAGCGCGTCGTGCAGGCGCCGTTCCGGCGGCTTGGCGCTGATCAGGACGAAGGCGAGCCGCACCGGCGCATCCGAGCGGTTGGCCCAGCCGTGCCAGGTGCCGCGCTGGACCATGACGTCGCCGGCCCGCATCGCGACCTCCGCGCCGTCGTCCAGCAGCATCACGCACTCGCCTTGCATGACGATGCAGTAGTCGATGGTATCGGTGCAGTGCATGAAGGCGTCCTTGCCGGGCGGCACCTCGAGGATGCGGAAGGCGGAGCCGCCGGGCGGCGGCGCGATGCCCATCTCGCGATACGCCGGATCGTCGTCGCCATCGACCGGCGGCGGCGAGGAGTCGGTGACCCAGACGAGGACGCCGCGGTTGCCCGACTTCATGACCTTCAGATTGTCCATCTCGGAATCCTTGACGACGATGGCCCTGCCGTCGCCGTCATGGCCGGTCACCACCCTGCGTATCTTCATTTCCGCTCCTCGTGTTCACGGACCGCCTCCTCCCAGAAGGACAGGTCCAGGTACTTGTCGATATCGGAAAGGTCCCGCTGCGGCTCGCCGTACCGCGACCGCAGCGCCAGCACCGTCGCCATGCCGTCGCGCAGGACCGCGCCGTCCGGCGTGAGGCCCGATTTCGGCGACAGGAGGCTGTCCATGACCGCATCGACGACGCCGGGCTTGATGGCCGGCATCCTGGCGAGCAGAAGCTCCGCGCCGGCCGCCCGGTTGGCCGGGTCGAGGGTCCAGTCGAGGCCCTTGAGATATGCGCGGATGAAGCCGCGGACGGTGCCCGGACTGGCCTGCGCCCAGGCCCGGCTGGCGGCGACGATGCCGCCCTGGTAGGCGTCGAGGATGCGGGAGCTGACGTCGAGCACGTTGAACCCGGCGGCGCGGGCGAGGCTGGTGAACGGCTCGATGGTCAGCGTGGCGGCATGGGCGCCCTCCTTCACCGCCTGCCAGCGCTGCGGCGTCGCGCCGACCGCGACCATCTCGCAGTCGCCGGGCGCAAGGCCGCCGCGCGCCAGCATCTCGTAGAGGACGAAGGCGAAGCCGGTGGCCACCGCGTCGAGCGCGATGCTGCGGCCGGCCAGGTCCGGATAGCTTTTGACCTCCGGCGCCGTCACCAGGGACAGCTCGATCTGCGTTGCGCCCATCAGGACGCGGAAGTCGGGCTCACCTGCGAGCGGCACCGCCCCTTGCCCCTCGGTATAGGCGACGACGTTGTCGAACGCCGTGCAGGCGATATCGCATGCGCCCGCGGCCAGCCGTTCGAACTGGTAGACCGAGCTCGGGGTGAGTTCCAGCGCCACGTCCAGGCCCTGGTCGCGGAACAGGCCCCGTTCCATCGCGGCGAAGACCGGAAGGTTGGGCGCGCCGGGAAAGGCGATGACCCGCAGGTCGGTCGGTGCGCCGGGTGATGCCATATCGAAGCTCCCTGGTTTATCGGCCCGCGCGGGCCCTCGCTTGCTGGATCGCCGTCCAAACCGCAAAGGGCGTGGCAGGCAGCGGCAGGTCGGTCACGCCCAGCGGCCGCAACGCATCGAGAATCGCGTTGACGATCACCGCCAGCGCCGGTGTCGTGCCGCCTTCGCCGCCGGCCTTGATGCCGAGCGGATTGGTCGGCGACAGCACCTCGACGATGTCCGTATCGATGGACGGCAGCGTATCCGCACGCGGCAGCGTGTAGTCCATCAACGAGCCGCTCAGCGGCTGTCCCGAGGCGGGATCGACGAAGCACTGTTCCCACATCGCCTGGCCGACGCCCTGGGCGACGGCACCGTGGCTCTGGCCGTCGACGATCAGCGGATTGATGCAGCGGCCGACATCGTCGACGGTGACATAGCGGGTCAGTGCGACCACGCCGGTTTCCGGGTCGACTTCGACCTCGCAGGCTGCGGCCCCGTTGGGGAAGACCGGGTCGTGCATCTCGTTGTCGCGGACCGCCCGCAGCGGCGCGTCGGGATCCGCGCCGCGGGCCAGCTCGAACAGGTCGACGACGTGGTTGGTGCCGGCGACGTGGAAGCTGCCATCCTCGAAGCGCACCAATTCCTCGGCCTCGCCGAACCGCACCGCGACCCGGCGACGCCCCTCGGCGATCAGGTCCGCCGCGGCCATCGCCATCACCGTTCCGGCATGGCGCATCGACCGGCCGGAGTGGGAGCCGCCGCCGACACTGACCACGTCGGTGTCGCCGAGTACGATCCGCACGCATTCCACCGGCACCTGGAGCAGGTCGGCCACGACCTGGGAGAAGCTCGTCTCGTGCCCCTGGCCGCTCGGCTGGGTGCCGATCACGACCTCGACCTCGCCTTCGGGTTTCACGGTGATTTCCGCCTGCTCGCGCGGGGCGCCGATCGAAGACTCCACGTAGTTCGCGAAACCGCGCCCGAGGAGCATGCCGCGCGAAGCGGCCGCCGTACGGCGCGCCTCGAAGCCCTCCCAGTCCGCCATCTCCAGTGCGCGATCCATGTTGGCGAGATATTCGCCGCTGTCGTAGCATGCGCCGACCGCGTTGGTGTAGGGCATCTGGTCGGGGCGCACGAGGTTGCGCCGCCGCAATTCCAGCGCATCGAACCCGCATTCGCGTGCCGCCTGTTCGATCAGCCGCTCGATCGCGTAGGTTACCTCGGGCCGGCCGGAGCTGCGATAGGCCTGGGTCGGCATGGTGTTGGTGAACACCGCGCGCGCCCGCAGCGTTGCGGCGGGAATATCGTATGAGCCGGTGATCAGCGCCGATCCCTTGCCCAGCGGCGACAGCGAGACGCAGCGTGCCCCGACATTGCTGAGGTTGTCGGCCCGCATGGCGAGGAATCGCCCGTCGGCGTCGAGCGCGAGTTCGACATGGGTCAGGAGGTCGCGGCCCTGGTAATCGGTCAGGAAGGACTCGGACCGGGTGGCCGTGTATTTCACCGGCCGGCCGGTCTTGCGCGCGGCCCACAGGATCAGCCCGAACTCCACATAGACGCGGTTCTTCGAACCGAAATTGCCGCCGACGTCGGGCGAGACGACGCGCAACCGCTGCGACTCGATGCCGAGCACCTGCGCGATCTCGCGCCTCTGCCGCACCGCACCGCCGCTGCCGGCAAACAGCGTGTAGCAGCCGGAGCCGGCGTGGTGATCGGCCAGCGCCGCGCGCGGCTCGAGGGCCGTGGCCGTGACCCTGCCGACGTGGTAGCGCGCCCGGACAACGTGGTCCGCCCTGGCGAACGCGGCGTCCGTCGCGGCGACATCGCCGAACACCGTGTCGACGAGGATGTTGTCCGGCGCCGCGTCCCAGACGACCGGTGCGCCATCCGCCGCCGCGGCCCAGGACTCGGTTACGAACGGCAGTTCCTCGTAGTCGACGACGACCAGTTCGGCTGCGTCCAGCGCCTGCGCGGGGGTCTCGGCGACCACCATGGCGACCGCTTCGCCGACGTGTCGCGCCTTGTCCTCCGGCAACAGCATGTGCGGGCCGGCGAAGATCTCGCCGCCGCCCGGGCCGGTCAGCTTCATGTCGTGGCGCGTCGACGGGACCGGGTTGTGCGGGATCGCACCGAGCCCGTCGGCGGCACAGTCCGCACCCGTGAAGACGCCCGCCACGCCGGGGCTGTTGCGGGCCGCCGCGGTATCGATCCCCCTGATCCGCGCATGCGGGAACGGCGAGCGGACCAGTGCCGCATGACATTGTCCCGGCAGCGAGAAATCGTCGGTAAACCGACCCTCACCGCGCAGCAGTCGCGCGTCCTCCTTGCGCGGCACCGGCCTGCCGATATGCCGGAACAATGTGGTGTCGAAATCCGTCATGCGGTTCGGCTTCAACTCAGGTCCACCAGCGCCGCACCGACATATTCGGGACGTACATGGACATCGAGGACATATACGGCACCGGCGCGGACGCGGGCGATCGCTTTCGTCAGCGCCGCCGGGAGATCGGCGAGATCCGTCACCGGCCCGTCGCCCTCGGCGCCCTGCGCGCGGGCCATTGCCGCAAGGTCCGGAACGGGATCCTCCATCCGCTGCCCGATCGGGGCGTTCTCCACCGGCCGTCCCCTGCGTTCGGCGACGTGCTTCTGGTGGTTCTCGTCGTTGTAGTAGGAGCGGTTGTTGGCGATCAGGAACAGCACCGGCAGGCGCATGCTCGCCGCCGACCAGACCGCCGTATTGCCCATCGTGAAATCGCCGTCGCCCAGGATCGCAACGGCGATCCGCTCCGAGCCCTGCTCGCGCAGCGCCAGTGCCGCGCCGACCGCGATGCTGGGCCCGCCGCCGAGCCCGCCGCCGCCGGTGTGTCCGAGGAAATCGAGCGGGTGCTCGATGACATGGGCATTGGCGGGCCAGCCGAGCGGCCGGCCGGTGACGCAGATCGTCTCGTCTTCCGTTGCCGTGGCGAAGGCGCGCGCGAGGTCCACCAGGCCGATCTCGCCCGACGCGCCGGGTACGCCCACCTCAATCTTACGCGATGCCGCGGGGGCGTTGCCGCCGCGGGACGGCTCGAGCGCCTCGATGAGCCGCGCCACCGCGGTTTCCGGCACGGTCGGGATGCTGACGTCGACGGCCGGCAGCCCGCCGTAATCCATGTTCCAGCCGGTGTGCACGTGGAAATCGTTCGATATGTTGATGATCGGCGGCATATCGGTGCCCGGCGGGAACGCGAGATCGACGGTGCCGCCCGGGTCGAGCCAGTCCAGCAGGATGACCGCGTCGGCATCGCGGATCCGCTCCAGCATGGTCCCCTTGAGGCGCCATCCGGTCTCGCCCATGAAGGCGGGATGCGTGTTGGGGAAACTGCCGGGCAGCTTCATGTGGGTGGCGACGCGGGCGCCGAGCATCTCGGCCAGGCGCACGCGTTGCCGCCAGCCCGCTTCGCTGCGCGTCGTCCGCCCCGAAAAAATGAACGGACGGCGGGCGTGTGACAGGATCTCCGCCGCCCTGTCGAGTTCCGCCCGCGGCGGTTCCGCATCGGCCGGTGGCGCGAATTTGGCGATGTCGCGCAGCTCCGGCCATTCCGGCAGCTCGGCTTCCTGGATGCCGACATCGAGGTTCACATAGACCGGCCCGGCCGGCCGGGCATTGGCGATCATCGTCGCGCGCCGGATCGACTCCACCGCGGCCTCGGCGGAGCCCGGCTGGTCGTCCCATTTGGTGTAGCCGCGCACCAGTCCACCCTGGTCGATCGTGGTGTGGATCCATTCGATCCACGGCCGGCGCCGTCTGGCGTCCATCGGGCCGGTGGCGCCGATGACCACAACGGGTGCGCGGTCGCACCAGGCGTTGAAGATCGCCATGGAGGCGTGCATGAGGCCGACATTGCTGTGCACGGCCACGGCCATCGCGCGGTCGGTAACCTTGGCGTAGCCGTGGGCGATGCCGACCGCGTGCTCCTCGTGCATGCAGACGATGATCCGCGGCGTCTCGTTTCCCAGGTAGTTGACGAGGCTGTCGTGCAGGCCGCGATAGCTGGCGCCCGGGTTCAGAGCGATATAGGGAAATCCCTGCTCGCGCAGCGCGAAGGCGATCAGGTCGCTCCCGAACAGCGGGCCGTTGAACGTCGGCGGTGTCGTACCGGTCACGTCTTGCGCTCCCTCATCAAGGTTCGGCGGTTGCAGCGATCCATCACAGGATCCGGCCTCCCAGGAACTGCCGCAGCGCCGGGCTCAGGTCGCCGAGATACGATCTGGGCCACGGGACGTGCAACGTTTCGTGGAACAGCATGTACGTCGCGAGCGCGAAGGGCAGCAGGATCGCGAGCGCGCGGACCCAATTCATGCGGCCTTCCACGACCATGTACAGGAACACGAACACGTACAAGGCAGGCAGCATGCCGATCACGGCGACCGCAACCACCAGCCCGCCGAGCCACAGTCCCTGGATAGCGACCCGGATGTCGTTCTGACTGACGGCCGGGCCTGCGCCTTCGCCGGGCGATCGCGCACGATAGGTGCCGGTGCGCCAGGCGGCGATACCATAGAACGCGATCGTGCCCAGCCCGAGGACGGCGAGCGTACGCGGCATCAGGCGCGCGGCGAATTCCCACGGCGCGGACGAGACGATCACGTAGACGAACAGGATGGCGGCGCCGCTCCACAGGGCGGCGTCGGCAAACCGCTCATACCCCTCAAGGCGCGGCGGCGCCTGTTTCTTCTCGAACTCGGTCTCGCGCCTGCCCCGCAGGCGCGCCAGCAGCGGCCGGCCGAACATGTAGGCGACGACTGCCCACACGACCAGCGGCACCGGCCGCAGCATCCAGTCGAAGCCGTGCAGCGTGTGCGAGATGAACAGGTAATTCTCCACCAGGCCGCCGAGCACGAAGGCCAGGACCATCGGCGCGCGCGGCCAGTTCAGGCGCTTCATGACCCAGCCCAGGCTGCCGAAGATCAGCAGCGTGACGAGGTCGCCGTAGTCCTTGCCGCCCTGGAAGGCGCCGATGACCATCACCGCGAACACCAGCGGCACCAGGATGCCTGCCCGCACGGTGGCGATCCTGGCGAATTTGCCGGCGAACATGAAGCAGGCCCCGGCGCCGAGGATGTTGGCCAGCGCCACCGACCAGATCATCGTGAAGGTGATGTCGAGGTTTTCGTCCAGCATTTTCGGCCCCGGCGCGAGCCCATGGATCAGGAAAGCGCCGAGCAGCAGTGCCATCGAGGCCGATCCGGGCACGCCGAACGCCAGCGTCGGCACCAGCGCACCCCCCTCCTTGGCGTTGTTGGAGGATTCCGATGCGATCACGCCGCGAACGTCGCCCTTGCCGAACGTTTTGGCCGCCCCCTTGAGCGTACGTGCGCCGAACGCGTACGCGACCCAGTCGATCACGTTGGCGCCGACGCCGGGGATCGATCCCAGGAGCGTGCCGATCGCCGAACAGCGCAGGACCAGCCACCAGTTCCGGATGGCGTCGCGCACGCCTTCGAGCTGCTGCCAGCGCTGGCTCTTGGCATGGTCGCCGGCGATGGTCCCGCGCGACGCGCCGAGGTCGATGATCTCGGGCACCGCGAACAGGCCGAGAGCCAGCGGGACCAGCGACAGTCCGTCCCAGAGATAGAGCAGGTCGAAGGTCCAGCGCAGCTCGCCGGTCTGCGGCTCGTCGCCGATGGTCGAGAGGAGCAGGCCGATTGTGGCGGCGGCCAGGCCCTTGAGCAGCGCGCCGTAGCTGAGCGATGCGACCAGGGTGAGTCCGAGCAGGCAGATCGCGAGAAGTTCCGGGGTTCCGACGGACAGGATGAAGGGCCGCAGGATCGGAATCGAGATGGCCAGGACGACGGCGCCGAACAGCCCGCCGCACACCGAAGCGGTGAAGGCGGCGCCGAAGGCGCGGCCGGCCTCGCCCTTCTTGGCCATCGGGTGCCCGTCGAGCACAGTGGCGGCGGAGCCGGTCGTCCCCGGAACGCCGAACAGGACCGCCGGAATCGTATCCGACGTCGTCGTCACCGACTGGACGCCGACGAGGAAGGCAAGGGCCGTGTACGGGTCCATCGCGAAGGTGAACGGCAGCAGCAGCGCCAGCCCCACGAGCCCGCCGATGCCCGGGATGACCCCGATCATCAGGCCGAGCAGGGTGCCGAGCGCAACGAACATGAACCGCCAGGGATCGGCGATGATGGCGAGCGCGTCGATCGCCGCGTCGATGATCATCCCTGCTACTCGTCCTCCCGAGAATGCCCGCCGTTGTTTCGGCGATCTGCGGTTTTCTGGCCGGTGGCGGCCGAGGATCGCGGTTGAAGATTGTCATAGTGTATGACAATATTTTCGACGGTCGCAAGTTCATCGGGGCGGCGGCGAACTTTGCGCAGCGGCGCCGGGAGGGGTACCGTATGCGCCGAGGGACGGGCGAACCCGGGTCTCGCCACCGCAATCAAGAAATCCGGAACGGGAGGAAATCCATGAAAATCGCAAGAATTCTATCGCCGCGTTCGATCGTCACCGGGGCGGTCGCCGCGCTCGCGATCGGGCTCGCCGGTGTCGGCGAGGCCGGCGCCGCCAGTGTCGAGGAGCTCTACAAGGGCAAGACGCTGACCATTCTGATCGGGCATCCGCCGGGCGGATCGTACGATCTGTACGCGCAACTCGCGGCGGCCCATCTGGGCCGGTTCATCCCGGGGCAGCCGAACGTGATCGTGCAGCACATGCCGGGCGGCGGCGGCTCGAAGGCGGCGGCCCACTACATGAACAACATCGAGGCGGACGGCATGACCATCGCGCTGCTGCCCGACACGATGGGCCATGTCCAGCTTCTCGACAAGAAGCGCGGCAAGTGGGACTCGACCAAGATCCGGTATATCGGTCGATTTGCGCCGACGAACACCGCTTTTGCCATCCACAAGGACGCCGCCGCCAAGACGGTCGGAGACCTGAAGTCCGTCGAGACAAAGTCCAGCTGCACCGGCAAGTCGTCGCGCAGCGCCCAGATGCCGGCGATGATGAACAATCTTGCGGGCATGAAGTTCAAACTGATCTGCGGCTACAAGGGATCTTCCGCTGCGACCCTCGCCGTGCTCAAGCGCGAGGTCGACATGGTCAACAAGGCCTGGGCCGCCTTCAAGTCCGGCGATGCGGCGGAGCTGGAGGCCGGCAATCTCGTGATCATTCTTCAGGCCGGCCTCGAACGCGATACGGATCTGCCGGACGTCCCGCTGTTGCAGGAGGTCATCGATGATCCCAAGGCGAAGGAGGTCCTGGAGTTCGCCTCCGCAGCGGCGCCCATCGGCCGCTCGCTGATGACCAAGGAGGGTATTCCGGCTGACGTTCTGGCTGCCCTGCGCGCCGCATTCCAGCAAATGGTCGCCGACGAAGCGTTTCTTGCCGACGCCAAGAAACGCAGCGCGGACATCGTGCCGGCGAGCGGGGAAGCGGTGGAACGGGTCATGGCCAGGATCATGAGCGCCTCGCCGGACCTCGTTGCCGCCGCCACCGCGGCGATGGATACGTCCGGCGCCGCCAGCAAGGAGTAACGGCCCCCTTGCGGGCAGGGCGGGCTGGCTGCCGGACATGCCAGCCCGCTCGTTCCCGCGCATTAACCTGTCGAGACCAGTGCGTACCCATGACCGCACCCACTGATTTCCAGCAGCATCTCGCGAACCTCGAGGCGCGCGGCCTGCTGACCCGGATCGACCGCGCGGTCGACAAGGACAGCGAATTGCACCCGCTGGCCCGCTGGCAGTTCCAGGGCGGCCTCGCGGAGACGCAACGCCGCGCCTTCCTGTTCACCAACGTGACGGGGGCGAAGGGAGAGGCCTACGACATTTCCGTCGCCGTCGGCGCGCTGGCCGCCTCGCCGGCGATCTATGCCGCGGGCCTTGGAGTCGAGGTTGCCGGGATCGGCGACCTCTGGGTCCGCGCCATGGCCAACCCCGTCCAGCCGGTCCGCGTCGACGACGCGCCCTGCCAGGAGGTCGTCATCACCGGCGACGCGTTGACGGCTGACGGCGGCGGTCTTGCCGCGCTGCCGGTGCCGATCTCGACGCCGGGGTTCGACGCGGCGCCCTATTTCACCGCGACGTTGTGCGTGACCCGCGATCCCGAATCCGGCATCCAGAACATGGGCACATATCGCGCGGCGCTGAAGGCGAAGGACCGGCTGGGCGTGCGCATGGCGTCGCGCCTCGGCGGCGCCGGCGGCTACCTGCACTGGCGGAAATACCAGGCAATGGGCGAACGAATGCCCTGCGCCATTGTCGTCGGCTGCGCGCCGGCCGTGCTGTTCACGGGGCCGCAGAAGCTGCCGGTGGACCAGGACGAGATCGGGGTTGCCGGCGGGCTGCTCGGCGCGCCCGTGCGCACCGTGCGCTGCAAGACCGTCGACCTCGACGTGCCGGCGGATGCGGAGATCGTCATCGAAGGGCTGGTCGACACCGAGCTGCTCGAGCCCGAAGGGCCGTTCGGCGAGAGCCACGGCCATGTCGCGCTCGAGGATTTCAACATGTCGATGGCGGTCACCGCGATCACGAGGAAGAAGGCGCCCGTCCTGGTGTCGATCGTCAGCCAGGTCACGCCCAGCGAATCCAGCGTGATGAAGAAGGTCGCCTACGAGCCGCTGTTCCTGACGCACCTGCAATCGCATCTGAACGTAAGCGGCATCCGGCGGGTCTCGATGCACGAGCCGCTGACCAACCTGCGCAAGGTGATCTTCCTGCAGTTCGCGCGCGGCACGCCGCAGACCGAGATCTGGCGCGGCCTGCACGGTGCGGCCACGCTGCAGGCCCAGTGCGGCAAGATCGTCATCGCGGTGTCCGACGACATCGACCCGGAGAACGCCGACGCCGTGTTCTGGTCGCTGGCCTACCGCTCGAACCCGACCACCGACGTGTTGATCACGCCCTACCGGTCGCCGGGGCACGGGCCGAAATCGGGCCGCGGCGACAGCGACGGCACGGTCCTCGTCGACGCGACCCTCAAGCAGGACCTGCCGCCGCTCGCGCTCCCGACGGAGCCGTTCATGACGCGCGCCCGGGGAATCTGGGAGGAGCTCGGCCTGCCGCCGCTCGCGCCGCGGCCGCCGTGGCACGGCTATTCCCTCGGCGACTGGAGCGAGCTGTGGGACCGCTTCGCCGAGGCCGCGGTGGCCGGGGACTGGGAAGCGAGCGGCGAAAACACGTGGGAGCGCCGGCGCGGCGGCATGACGCCGGAGACCCCGGTGCGCGATATCGAGGACTGAAGGAGGCGGCGCGGTGTCGGGCATGTCCAGCATTCGTCTGATGCCGGTCCGGCACGAGGTGGTGACGCTGCGCACCAAGATCATCGCCCATCTGCGCCGGGCCATCGAGGCCGGCGTCCTCGAGCCGGGCATGCGGCTCGTCGAGAAGGACCTGTGCGAGCAGCTCGAGGTGAGCCGCACCTCGCTGCGCGAGGCGCTGCGCGAACTGCAGGCGGAGGGCGTACTCACCCATGTTTCGAACCGGGGCCTGACCGTCGCCACGGTGACCCGGCGCGAGGCGGAGAACATCTACCGCATCCGCCAGGTGCTGGAGCCGCTGCTGGTCGAGCAGTTCATCGAGAAGGCGAACGCCTCCGATATCCAGGCGCTGAAGGACAGCAGCCGCAAGCTGAAGGCGGCGTACAAGTCGGGGGATTTCGCGGCGATAACCTCAGCGAAGCGCGATTTCTACGACCGCATCTGCATCGGCGCCGACAACGCCGTCGCCTTCGACATCCTCAACCGCCTGACCCTGCGCACGTCGCAGCTGCGCCGCAAGTCGGTGGCGCGCACGGAGCGCCAGCAACAGAGCGTGCGGGAGATCGAGGACCTCGTGCAGGCGATCGGCGCCCGCGACGTCGCCGCAGCCCGCGACGCCGCCGAAATCCACGTCGCCAATTCGGCGCGTTCGGCGTTCCTCGCCTCGCCCGACCTGTGATGCGTGGTGGCCGCGGCCTTAGCCGCCGGCCTTGGCCCGATCCTTGTCATCCAGCGCCGCCCCGCCCGCCAGCTCTGCGAACTCCTTCTTCTTCTCCGCGGGCAGTTCGAGGTCGGGCGGCAGGTCCACCATGACCCGGCGGTGCGCGAACTCGATGCCGTTTTCCTGGAACGCCTTCTGGACGCGGTTGTAGAGCTCCTTGCGGATGGTGAACTGCGTGCCGGGCTTGGCCATGAACTTGCCGCGCACGATCATCGCCGATTCCTCCATCGCCTTGACGCCCTGGCTCTTGAACGGCTCGATGAAATCCTTGCCCATGTCCGGATGCTCCAGCATGTCGCGGCCGATCTGCTTGAAGATCTTCTTCACCTTGTTGACGTCGGTGTCGTAGCTGACCCGGAACTCCAGCTTCATGATCACCCAGTCGCGGCTGTAGTTGGTCAGGTGCTGGATCTCGCCATAGGGCACGGTGTGCAATGGCCCGAGATGATGGCGCAGGACCATGGAGCGCATGTTGATTCGCTCGACCGTTCCCTTGATGCCGCCGAGATCGACGTATTCGCCGCGCCGGAACGCATCGTCGATGAGGAAGAACAGGCCGGAGACGAGATCGCGCACGAGCGTCTGGGCGCCAAACCCGACGGCGATGCCGATGATGCCGGCGCCCGCCAGCAGCGGGCCGATATTCACGCCGAGGGCTGACAGGGCGACCATCACCACGATGACGGCGATCGCGACCTGCGCGAAGCGCATGAACAGCGGCAGCACCGTGCCCGCCCGCGTGGTTGCGGCGCCGCTGCCCTCGTCGCCGCCGGCTTCGCTTTCCGCCTCCTCCGGCATGTAGCGGGCGAGCGCAGCGTTCAGGAGGCCCCAGGCGACATAGCCGACGAACCCCGTCAGGGCGACGTCGAGAATCGCGCGGACCATCCGGGCGCCGATCCCGGCCTCGGCGACATCGAAGACGTCAGCCCGCCAGATGGCGGCGACGAAGATGATGCCGAGCAGGACGACCAGGATATGCGTCGCCCGCCGGAGAATCCGGCGCGAGCCGCCGGCCGCATCGAAGGCGGAGCCGAGGAAACGGTCGATTGCGGCGCACAGGACGCGGTCCAAAAGCGGCAGCACGGCAATCAGCAGCAGGCTCCACAGCCCCGGCCGCGGCCCGGCGGTCTGGCCCGAAAAGCCGCTGAACACGGTCATCCCGTATACGACGAGGATGTAGAGGATCACCGGCACATGCCACAAGTGAACGATCGCCGGAAAGGTGCCGGCCCCGGTGCTGTCGGCGTTGAATTGCGACAGGATTGCGTCGGCGATACCGGCGCGCACCCGCCAGATGCCGACGAGCACCGATAGCGTAAACAGTACGCCGACGATGAACCGGACCAGGAAGAACGGCTCCTGTCCGAGGCCGTACAGCCGCAATAGATCGTTGCCGAGAAAGCCGAAGGCGCCGATGGCGCTGGCCGCGACGACATAGCGATGCGCGGTGCGTGCCGTGCCCGGGTCGAGCGCGGTCAGGCTCAATGACGTGTCGCCCGTCCCGAACAGCGCCCGCGAGACGGCGGTCATGATCCGCAGGAGGATGGTTGCCGACAGGACCGTAAGCACGAACAACCGCGTCGGCTCGTGGCCCTCATAGACGAGCAGGAAGAGGATCACCGCCGCGACGACGAACAGCGCCAGCCCCAGCAGGTCGACGATCAGCAGGCCAGCAATCCGCCCGAACCGTTCCAGGAAATCGGCTTCGGGCTGCACCGCCGCAAGGCGCATTCTGAGCGCCGCCACCATGCGCACAAACAGTTGCTCGACCGCATAGCCGAGGCCCAGAATGACCGTGAGGAAGATCAGCACGTAAAGCGGATGCAGCGGATCGCGCCTCTCGGTCAGCCGGTCGTAGAACAGGGCCGGCAGCTTCGTCAGCTGCGGCGCCGATTTCAGCACCGCGGCGAAGGTCTCGCGGAAGCGCTCGCCCTGCGCCTCGAGCTGCTTGATCGCAGTCTCTTTGGTCGCCGCCGTCCCGCCCTGCACCTTCAGATACTCAAGGAGCAGGGCGCGGGCCTGTTCATCAGACAGGCGGGACAAGAGTTCCGCGCGTTCCTGGGCGGAGAGCGCGGGAAGCGTTTGCGCCGTTACTGACGTTGGCGGCAATTCATCGGCTGTGATCTGCTGCGCCATCGGCGCCGACGGCGCCGACACGAAAATCAGCAACAATATCGCGCGAACGATGTTTTGCACTGAGCCGATCCCCTTCCCGCTTTTTTGCCAACATCAAGTGTCAACGTTCATTGATAAGCTGTCTTGCCCGCCGTTGCAGGGGGCTCGTCGGATAGTCATTCTGCAGCTTGCCGGCGATCTGTTCGGCGGTCGCCAGGTCGCCGAGTGCGACTAAGCTGACGACCAGAGCATACAGGCTGTCTGCGGTTTCGGCACGACTTCCGACCGCTGTCTGCAAGATCTGGACGGCGCGATCATGTTCGCCGAGCGCCGATAAGACGACACCGAAATCCGCCGCGACGGTGGCATCGTCCGGCATGAGACGCGTCGCCGTTTCAAGCGGGACCACCGCCTCGCTGTGCCTGCCCTGCATGACCAGGACGTTGCCAAGGGATTGATGGAGCAAGCCGTCCTGGCGGTTTGCCTTCACCGCCCGTTCGAGCGACGCGCGAGCTGCTGCCAAGGCTCCCCGACTGATCTGCAAACGTGCCAACATCAACCACGCATCAACGCGCTGCGGGTCCATACTAGCGGCCCGGCCAAAGGCCTGCTCCGCTACCGGCAGATCGTGGAACACCAGCGCCGTACCGCCGATCGCCATCTGCGCCTCCGGGAAGTCCGCCTTCGCCATCAGCGACGCCTGATATTCCTGCATGGCAGCACGAAACGACTTAACGACTGCCGGCGGATAACCGGAAACTGGTATGTCGAGAAGATTACGCACAGCCTCGATCCGCACTGAGCGTAAGTCGTCCGACAACCTCGGCACGATCCGACGGATCCGAACTGACGGGAGTGCAGCGCTCTGAATCGAAATCGCAGCGCTGCGCACCAGTGGGTCGGAACCTGCAAGAAGGGGTGCCGTGCGGTCGGCCGCCCCGGCCGATGGAGCTGCTGCCAACAGGCGAAGCGCCGTCGCCCGGACGATGCCCGGCTGGTCCCCGTTTAGTGCCAAGGCGACAAGCTGATCCTCCACGGCGGCGTCCACGTCGCCGCGTGCCTTCGCGAGGACCTGGCCGTAGTGCGGTGTTCCGGTACGGCCATCGGGATACAACGTCTTGACTTGCTGCGCTGCCCAAGTCGCCTCGCGGTCCACATGGCAGTCCGTGCAAGCGTTGGGCACCGAAATCTCCACGGAAAGGTCCGGCCGCGGAATCCGGAAACTGTGGTCGCGCCGAGCGTCCACAACCATGTAGTTGCGCTCCGGCATGTGGCAGCTGACGCACTGCGCGCCCGGCGTTTCCGTCTCGTGGAAATGATGCTCCGGGCCATCGTAGGTGGCTCTTTTGAGGGTTGGAAAGTCGCGGTGGCCGTTGGCGCTGTGACACTGGGTGCAGACCGCGTTTCCAGATGTCTTGAGATCGCCGGAATGCGGCTCGTGGCAGTTGCTGCAGCGCACGCCCTGCGCATACATGTTGGACTGCAGGAACGAGCCATAGACATAGACTTCATCGAGGATCTGGCCATCCGGATGGTATAGCCCCTCCCGCAGGAGGGCGAGGCGATAGGCGTCGGCGAACGGCGTGCCGACGGCCGGGCTGGCATCACCGATAGGGTCGCGCCGGGAATGACAGCCAGCGCACTGCTGGATCTCGACTTCGGGATCCACGGAGTCGAAGGCGAAGGTCAGGCCATATTGGTCGACGCCGTCCCATTTCGCGGCCTCAAAGGAGCTCGAATCGGCGGCCCACGCGGCGTGAGCCTCGCCGGGCCCGTGACAGGCCTCGCAGCCGACGCCGATCTCGGCCCAGCGACTGGCATACGTCTTGCCGCGCGGATCATAGTTCTTGTGAAATTCGGTCGCGTGGCACTCGGCGCAGCGCGCGTTCCAGGTCTTGTAGGGGCCCGTCCAATGAAGGCCGTTGCCGGCCGTCAAATCCTGTCCGGGATAAAGGTGATACCAGCGGCTCTTTTCCGTATCCCAGGTCACGTCCAGCTGTTGGAGGCGACCGGGCGCCGTCTCGACGAGATATTGTTGCAGCGGCACGACGCCTGCGGTGTACTTCACCTCGAAGTTGGCGAGATTCCCGTCGGGCCCGTCAGTGCGGACGAAAAAGCGCCCGTCACGGGTAAAAAAAAGGGAGGTGACGCCGTCGTGGGTAAAGGTCGTATCCGCAAAATCGCCCAGGACATTCTCTGGTTCCGGCAATCGCCACGCCCAGGCGTGGTGGGAGTCCCGCCAAAGATCGAATTGGGCCTCATGACACGCGGCGCAGCCGGCAGATCCGACATGGGCCGGCACATTCCCTGCTTCAGCCGGCGGAGCGAGCGTGGCAGCGGTTATCACGCAAGATAATCCAGCCATAAGCGGCCACGCTCGAGGCATGGTCAGCGGGCGGCGATTGATCACGCAGACACCGACGATACCTCCTCCGTCGTCTTCTGTGAGCATGTCTCGAGCTCCTTGCAAACCGGAGGAAGGTAGCGCCAAGCGCATCACTTGGTGTTGCCCGGAACAGGTCTTTGAGTGCTGCCTTTAGTCCGCGCCACCCTGTTACTGCTTCAGGGTCCGGTCCACGGCGATATCCGAAATTGGTGTTATTCGCCGGTAGAACTACGCTAGCTTAATTTCGAAGCGATTCAACATTTCTTCAGAGTTTCGTAACACGAATTTTTTGCCCGGTAAGCAGAGCGTTCTTACTGAAAATGAGCTCAGTCTTGTGCGCCGCAGATTGAATAAGTGCGCAAAGTGTCCCCGCCCCCTGATGACAGCCCGATAGAAATGATTCCGTATCGCGATGCGTTAGTGCGCTCTTTTCCGGGGCACGTATTTCTGCTTGCCGGAAGTGGACAGGTCGGCGATTTGCTCGCCGCTGGCCAACTCGAACAATCCTCCAAATATTTTGGGGGCCGATTGACAAATTTCTTTGGATACCCCAACGTAGCTGGCGACTAATACGAAAATATTATTTTCCCAGGAATAGGGAAGCGCGTCGGAACAGTGGAGGTTGGTGTGAACATTACAGGCAGATTTCTTTTAGTACTGGCGGCGTTCACACTCGTCTCAGCGCCGGCTCTCGGGCAGGCTGACAGGCCGAATATCCTCGTGATCATGGCCGATGATGTCGGCTGGTCCAGCCTCAGTTCCTACCATCAGGGCGTAAAGAGCATTCGCACACCAAACATCGATAAGCTGGCTGCCGAAGGCATGCGTTTTACCGACTATTACGCTCAGCCGTCGTGCACGGCGGGGCGATCGGCATTCCTGACGGGCCAGTTCCCTGTGCGTACTGGGCTGCATACCGTCGGGTTGCCGGGCGATCCGATCGGCCTGCATGCGGAAGACCCGACGCTCGCCCAAATGCTAAAGCCGCTCGGCTATGTCACCGGGCAGTTCGGCAAGAACCACCTCGGTGACCTCAATGAGTTTCTACCTACCGTGCATGGCTTCGACGAGTACTGGGGATGGCTCTATCACTTGAACGCAATGGAATACACCTCGGACCCCGACTGGCCGAAATCCAAGGAGTTCAACGATCAGTTCGGGCCGCGAAACCTCGTCCATGCCTTTGCGACCGACGCAGACGATGCGACCGTCCATCCGCGCTGGGGTAAGGTCGGCAAACAGCGGATCGAGGACATGGGGCCGGCGCCGCCGGAGCGCCAGAAGACCCTGGACGACGACGTGACGCGCTACACCATCGACTTCATCGAACGGGCGGTCGCGGCGAAGAAGCCGTTCTTCGTGTGGATGGCGCCGGCGCGGGCCCACATCTTCACCCATCTCAAGGCTGAGTACGAAGCGCTTCTGGGCGACGGCCGCGGTCTGCAAGATGTCGTCATGAAGGAGCTTGACGACAATGTGGGCACCGTACTTCTGAAACTCGAGGATCTGGGGATTGCCGACAATACGATCGTCGTCTTCACCTCCGACAACGGGCCGGAGACGCTGACCTGGCCCGACGGTGGCACGACGCCCTTCCATGGCGAGAAGGGCACCACCTGGGAGGGCGGTTTCCGGGTGCCGGCGATCGTTCGCTGGCCGGGCAGGGTAAGGCCCAACACCGTCGTCAATGAGATCTTCGACAGCATGGACTGGATGCCGACGCTGGTCGCGGCGGCCGGCGGTCCGCAGGATCTGCCGGACAAGCTGCGTCAAGGCTACGGCGGCTACAAAGTTCATCTCGACGGAACCAACCAGCTGGGCTTGCTGCTCGGCAACGGGCCGTCCAGACGTCAGGAAATCGTCTACTACGAAGGCACGACGCTGCAAGCTATCCGCTATGCCGACTGGAAGGCACATTTCATCATCCAGCCGAAGGGATGGTTCGGCCCCAAGGTCAAGCTCAATGGCGCCCTGTTGTTCAACCTGCGCCGCGATCCTTACGAGAAGACGGCCGAGGAATCGGGCCTGTACGTCGACTGGCTTGCCCACAAGATGTGGGCCTTCGGCCCTGCCAAACGGATCGTGCAGCAGCATCTGGCAACCTTCCAGGAGTTTCCGCCAAGGCGCCCTTCCGCCGTCTCTAACGTGCAAGAAACGGGCGAGAAGATGCGCGAGGAGCACGGGCTCGCGCAGTAAGGAGGGACTCGCGGTTGCCTGTCATGGGCCGATTTCCCGCCGAATCCCTCGACAACAAGAGATTCGGAGCTGCGACTGATCGGCGTCAGCCCGATGAACTCGGCATGGTCAAAGACGACCAACTGGTCAAGCGGCAAAAAGAGTCCGGCGCCAAAATCGGCGCTCGACCTTGATTCCTGTCGGGCCCATATCAATAGTCGCAAATCCCACCGCTGAGGTCGGCGCCACTTAGGGTTCGGCAATGAATCGTGGTAAGCGATTTTCATAGATCGATAAGTTTCGGTACCCGGTGAGGTATGCCGCCCCGTGCGAAGGTGAGCGATGAAGACCGTCAGGATTCTCGGATATGTGCTGGTCGGCGGCGCGCTGGTTCTGATCGTCCTGGCAGTCGGCGCCGTCGTTGCGCTCAGCTATATCGACTTCAACCGTTACAAGCCGCTGGTCGCTGAAGAGGTGCGAAAGGCGACGGGCCGGGAGCTGACCATCGCCGGAGATTTGCGAGTCGATGTCTCATTCGTCCCGGGGATCGCCGTCGACGGCGTGACGTTGTCCAATTCCGAATGGGGGTCGCGGCCGGACATGGCGTCGGTCAGACGCCTGGAAGCAAAGATCGCGCTGTCTTCTATTATTTCCGGTGTCGTCGAATTCAGGCGCATTGAACTGACCGGTGCGGACATACTGCTGGAGGTCGATGCGCAGGGCCGCGCCAATTTCGACTTCTCAGAATCTGTCTCCGCGCCGGATGGACCGGACAAGCCGCTCGAAGCCCGCGCGGATATCGATCTGCTTCCTCTGACTTCGGAACTGCGGGTTCGCGAGTCGCGGCTGCTCTACACCAACGCGGTAACCGGCGCGACATTCGAGACCGAGGTCGAGTCCCTTGTGCTGCGCGATGGCAGCCCTGCGACGCCGCTCACGCTCGCGTTTGCCGGGCGCCTCAACGCGGTGCCGATCCGCGTCAGGGGGAAACTCGGCGGACCCGCCGGGCCGCCGTTGCCCGGAAGGCCGTGGCCTGCGGAACTGCACATCCAAGGTCCGGCCGATGTCGCGGTGACGGGCTCGATCTCCGATCCGTTCGCGGGCAAAGGCCTGGATGTGGCGGTCTCCGTGAATGGGGAGGGGACAAGTCCCCTTTCCGATCTCGCTGGAGTGGCGGTCCCGGAACTCGGCCCCTATTCAATGTCGGCCCGCGCGACCGGCGATATCACGTCGACGATCCATGTGGCCGGGTTGACGGCACAGCTCGGCGCGAGCGACGTTGCCGGAGAGGCAACCGTGCGATTTGCCGGGGACCCGCTGGCGGTCACCGCGACGCTGCTATCGGGTCGGCTGGAACTGCCGCGAGTGCGCGGCGACATCGGCGCGACGCTCAAAGATACGGCAACAGCCTTCTCCTTGAGCGGAAGAAACCTTGCCGTCGAGAGGTTCGAGACGGACCTGTCCGGTGCACGCATCTCGGTGACCGGCACGATCGCTGATCTGCCAGAGGTGGCGGGCCTGGACCTGATGGTATCGGCCGAGGGCGACCGCATCGGCGACCTGTCCGAGTTCGCGGGTCGTCCCCTGCCGACATTGGGCAGCTATGCCCTGGCTGGGCGCGTGAGCGGCGATCTGTCCTCTACGATCGAGATATCCGACCTGTCGGCGCGCCTGGGAGGCAGTGACGTCGCCGGCGCGCTCACGATGTCGGTGGCCGGCGAACGTCCTGTCGTCGCGGCACGGCTGCGCTCCGGCATCATCGATCTTGCGGCATTCAGCCCGATCAGGGCGCCGCTTCGCGACGCCTCGGCCGTCGTCTCGCTCAAGGACGAGCGGTTGTCGATCGAATCGTTCAAGGCCAGCGTGTCCGGCGCCACAGTCTCGGCCCGCGGCAGCATTGCCGAGCCCGCCAAGGCCGGCGGGCTTGACCTGTCGGTCGCTGCAAAGGGCGCACAATTGGCCGACCTTTCCGGACTGGTCGGCCGGGCGATGCCGGCGTTGGGCGGCTACGAGATCGCGATGCGGCTGACCGGCGATGCGACGGGATCGGTCCAGGCGTCGGATGTTGCGGCGCGGGCGGGTAAGAGCGATGTCAGGGGCACTGTGGATTTCGCGCTGGGCGGGGTACGCCCGTTCATCGATGCCGCCCTTACGTCGGACAACGTCGATCTTGCGAGTCTCGTATATGTTCGGGCCGATTCCGACGACCAAAGCGAGGACCGGATCACCGAGAAACCAGACCGGCTGTTTTCCGATGCGCCGTTGGCGCTGGAGGGGCTGAGGTCGGTTGACGGCAAGCTTCATTACACTGCGGCGACGTTGACCGGGCGGACCGAGTCGTTTCGCAACGCCGCCGTAATCCTGTCGCTGCAGAACGGTCTTCTCGATGTTGCGCGGTTCAAGGCCGAATTGCTCGACGGCACGGTTGAGGGCACCCTGCGCCTTGACGGTCGCGCCGACCGGGCCGAGGTGGTCGTGCGCGCAGAATTGCAAAAAATCGACGTCGGTGCCGTTTTGGCGCAGACCACGGTCGCCGGCACGATCGAAGGACGCGTCAATCTCGATCTCGACGCACGGGGCACGGGTGGTTCGATCCGGGACATCATGGCGGGGCTGGACGGGAAGGTTCACCTGGCGATGGGCAAGGGAAGGGTCAGGTCGAGAACGTTGCAGAGATGGGTCGGCGGGCCGACGCAACTGCTCAGCAACGTGCTGACGCTGAACGTCGGCGGGTATTCGACGATCAACTGCGCGCTCGGTGCGTTCGATATCGGGCAGGGCCTGGCGACGAGCAACGGCCTGCTCCTCGACACCGATGTCGCCGCCTTCCTCGGCACGGGCACGGTCAACCTGAAGACGGAGGCGCTGGATATCATCATCAGGCCGGCGGTCAAGCGAATGACGCTCAGCGCCGCCGTGCCGGTGCACGTGCGCGGCACCTTCATGGACCCGCAATACCGCCTCGACGAAAAGGCGGTTGCGCGGCGGGTCGGTGGCCTCCTGGGCGGCATCGTCTTTCCACCCGCCCTCATCCTCGGCCTCGGCGAGCTGGGCACGTTTAAGGATGGCGACTGCGTTGGCGCGAAGGATTCAGCCCAGGATCGAGACACGCCCGAACAACCGGAGCAGACAACAGGGCAGAAGGCGACCCGGCTGCCCGGGAGACTCATCGAAGGCACCGGCCAGTCGATAACCAGGGGACTACGGAAACTCTTCGGTCAATAGGCGAAGTGCGGTATCTACGGCGCGAGGATCTTCCACTCGCCGTCGCTCGTCCGGCAGCGGTCCACGGTGAAGCGGTAAGGGTCCCTGACGCCTTTGAGCCCGATATCGTGCTGCAGCCGGCGGCACGGCAGGCCGTTGTGCTCGTGGTTCAGGATCAGCGTCACGGTGCCTTTGTTTCCGGTTGCCGGGTTTTGCCACATCACGACGGTGCCCTCGGCCACGTCATCGGCCTTATAGAGCCTCGCTGCCGCCGCTTCCAGCAGCGCGGCATCGCCTTCATCCAGCTGGAAACCCGAACCCCGGAACGGATTGGCCGCCGGCGCCGACGTTGCAGCAAGACCGAAGACGGCCAGAAAAAACAACGTCAGCAAACGGGCCTTGGTCTCCGTCATCAGTGCCTCCGATCCGCTGGCTGTCACAACATCGGCCGTACGAGTGCCGAAGCGCTAACCCTACCGGGTTTCGAGCTGCATGTGTACCCGGTCGAGGCGTTGGTTCGAACTGCGCCGCATCACCTGCGTGCGGCGGGCCGGTTATCAGCTGCCTGTGAGTTGACATGCCGCCCCGCGGCTTGCTTGATAGCCTGCCCGGCAGCACTGGACGATGCCGGGGGCAACACGCGGCGGTACGATGACCAGGCAGCACGAAGACGAAAACGAACTCGCCGCCAGGCTGCGCGAGCGACTCGAAAGCCGAAACGCGCGGATCGGCGTCATCGGCCTCGGCTATGTCGGGCTGCCGCTGACCGTTGCGTTCGGCGAAGGCGGATTCGACGTCGTGGGCTTCGATATCGACGCCGGCAAGGTCGCGCGCCTGAACCGGGGCGAAAGCTACATTCGGCATGTCCCGTCGGACGGGATCGCCGGGATCGTCGCGGCGGGGCGGTTCCGCGCCACCGCCGATTTTTCGGAAGTGCGCGACGTCGACGCCGTGCTGATCTGCGTGCCCACGCCGCTGACGGCGCAGCGCGAACCGGACCTGAAATTCGTGACCACGACCGCAGCCGTGATCGCGCCGCATCTGCGGCCCGGCCAGCTCGTCGTTCTGGAATCGACGACGTGGCCGGGGACCACCGACGAGGTGCTGCGGCCGATCCTGGAGGAGGGCGGCCTGCGGTCCGGCACCGATTTGTTTCTGGCCTATTCGCCGGAACGCGAGGATCCCGGCAATCAGCGGCACCGCACGTCGACGATTCCCAAGGTCGTGGGCGGCGACGGCGACCTCGCGCGATCCCTCGCCGTCGCCCTCTACGGCGAGATCGTCGACGAGATCGTGCCGGTCTCGTCGACCGCTACAGCGGAGGCGGTCAAACTGACGGAGAACATCTTTCGCGCCGTCAACATCGCGCTGGTGAACGAGCTCAAGCTCGTGTACGACCGCATGGGTATCGATGTCTGGGAAGTGATCGAGGCGGCGAAATCGAAACCGTTCGGCTACATGCCGTTCTACCCGGGGCCCGGACTCGGCGGGCACTGCATCCCGATCGACCCGTTCTACCTGACCTGGAAGGCGCGGGAGTACGGCCTGTCGACCCGGTTCGTCGAGCTTGCCGGCGAGATCAATACCGAAATGCCGCGCCATGTGGTCGGGCGGCTGGCGGAGGCGCTCGACGCGCGCACCGGCAAGGGCCTGAACGGCGCCCGCGTGCTGGTTCTCGGCGTCGCCTACAAGAAGAACGTCGACGACACGCGGGGCAGCCCCGCCTTCGTCATCATCGAGATGCTCGAAGCGCGCGGCGCTGCGGTCGCGTTCCACGACCCGTACGTGACCGAGATCCCGCCGACGCGCGAACACGCCCGTCTCGCCGGGCGCCGGTCCGTCGATCTCGACGCGGATACCCTGGCGGACTTCGACGCGGTTCTGATCGTCACCGATCACGGCGCAGTGGATTACGACGCGCTGGTGGCGCACAGCCGCCTCGTGGTCGACACCCGCAACGTGACGCGCGACGTTCCCGCCCACCGCGAGCGGATCGTCAAGGCCTAGGGGGCGGCGACCAGCTCCGCCAGTCGCACGGCATTGGCGAAGGCGTAGCCGGCCTCGTCGTTGTCGAAATAGCAGTACACGTCGGTCCCATCGCTGCGCCACCGCAGGATGCGTCCGGCCCAGCGACTCAAGGCGCGATCGTCATAGCTCCCGCGGTAGGCGTCGCCGGGGCCGTGCAGGCGGATATAGACGAAATCGGCGGTGGCCAGTCGCGGCGAGCGGTTTCCGGCCAGCTCGAAGATGCAGAACGCGGCGTTGCGCTGCGCGAGCAGCGCGGCGATTTCGTCGTTGTGCCAGCTTCGGTCGCGGAACTCGAAGGCGCAGCGTTGGCCGACCGGCAGCGCATCGAGGAACGCATCGAGGCGCTCCGGATTACAGCGCCAGCGCGGCGGCAGCTGGAGCAGGACGGGTCCCAGACGCGCGCCGAAGGGCCGGATTGCGTCGAGGAAGTTCGCCAGGCCGGAACCCGGATCCTTCAGCTTCTTCATGTGGGTCAGGTAGCGGCTGGCCTTGACCGCGAACACGAAATCGGGGGGCGTCGCTGCCAGCCACGTCGCGATGCTTTCCGGCCCCGGCAGGCCGTAGAACGTGCTGTTGACCTCGACGGTGCGCAGGTGCTCCGCGTAATGGCATAGCCAGTCCTTGGCCGGCAGCTCCGCCGGATACACGGTTCCCAACCAGTGGTCGTAGCGCCAGCCGGACGTGCCGATGAACGTGCGTCCGCGCCGGCTCGTCACCGCAGCCGCATCCAGATGAAGTAGGGCCAGCCCGTGCGGGCGGCGTCCGGCGGCAGTGGCAGCGCGGTCCAGTCCTCGCCGGCAAGGGGCAGCCGGCGATCGCTCAGCACGATCCCGTCCGGCCGGACCAGCGCGTCGATCAGGAGGCCGATGTCACGCGCGAGCCTGGCGTCGCGCTCGTGATCTTTGCTGCCGATGTCGGCGTGCACCATGGCCGCGACGCGCTTCAGCCGCTTGCAGGCAGCGGCCAGCGTGTCCCGGAAGTCACCTAGAAACAATTCCTCCTGTGGCGGCCGGAGGTCCGGCGGGCAATGCACCTCGCGGTCGAAGACCAGGATCTGCCGGTCCGGGAGGAGCCGGCGAATGCGATCGTAGGTGCGGCCCTTGCCGAGCCCCACCTCCAGAACCGGCCCGGGCAGTGCGGCGATTCGTTGCACCGCGAAATCAATGCATGCCCGCTGCGTCGCAAGACGGGCCAGCATGCGTTCGAGCGCGTCCCCGTGGCATCCGGCCGGCGCGCCGTCATCGGTCGGTCGGCTGGGCATCCGCTATTGTCTACGGGGTCGCCGGAACCGCGTCAATCCGGCCGCCGTATTGTGAGCTCCGACAGTCAAACGGTGGCACGGTACAGGAAATAGCGCCCGGCCGCGACACCGTCCGGCGTAGGCACTTCGCGCCAGTTCTCCGGCACCGGAAATTGCTGGTCGCTCAACACCAGCCCGCCGGGGCGCACCAGTGCGGCGATGAGCGGCGCGATCGCCGCGGCCAGACGAGCGTTGCGGGTCGCATCACCGGTGCCGATGTCGTTGTGCACCAGCGCGACCGTCCGGCCCAGCCGCCGGGTCGCCTTTGGTAACGTCGTCTCGATGTCGCCGAGGAAGAGATGGTCCCGGTCCGGCACGCAGTCTGGATGCGCATTGATGTCGCGCTCGAAGACGAAGATCTCGCGCTCGGGAAGCCGTTCGCGCAAATGGTCGAAGGTACGTCCATTGCCCAGTCCGAGTTCGATCACCGGCCCCGGCAGGTCAGCGATGTCCTTCGCAGCCCAGTCGATGCATGCGCGTTGCGCCTGCAGGCGGCGAATGACGCTGTCGAGCCGGCTCACGACCTGTCGGTTCCGGGCCGCGGCCGGACGCGCCGGGCAAAGGGCGCGGCACTCATTTCTCGTTGTCCTTGTCCATCGCCATCGCCATCTCGCGCAGCTGCGCGTTGCTGTGCACGAGTCGGTTCGCCAGTTCGCGCATGATCTCCTTTGCGATTTCCGGGAACTCGCCGATGAGGCGGAAAAAGAGTTCCTTCTTGATGCGCAACGCTTCGAGGTCGGATCTGGCCGTGACGGTGGCGGTCCGCGGGACATCGCAGAGAATTGCGATTTCGCCGACGAAGTCGTGGTCGCCCAGCGTTGCGACGATCAGCGGGCCGGTTTCGGTCTCGATGGTAACGTCTGCCTCCCCCTTGATGATCAGGAACGCCGCGTCGCCCGGCTCGCCCTGGCGGAACAGGACCTCACCGTTTGCATAAGAGAGACGTTCGCTGGTGAACGCCAACAGCTTGAGCTTTGCAGGCTCGATATTCGCGAACATCGGGATCTTGCGAAGCAACTCGAATTCCTGCTGCAGGCTCATGTTCCAATCCTTCCTGCCGTCTGCACCGGTTCAATGACCATGCAGGAGGCCGTGATACGCGCTGCCTTCCGCCGCGGCCAGCTCATCGGGCCCGCCATCCTCCACAATGCGCCCGTCTGACATAACGAGGACACGGGTGAATTTATTCGCGATCGCCACGTTGTTGAGGGCCCAGACCACCGTCCGTCCCCGGCTCTCCTGCAAGACCCTGTCGACCACAACATTCTGCATGCGGGCGTCGAACCCGGCGGCGGCCTCATTGATGAGCAGTATTTCGGGGCGTTTTAGGATACATCGGGCAATGCCGATCTTCTGGCGCTGGACCGGCGACAACCGGGAGCCGCCTGAGCCTGTGGGGCTGCGCAACCCCGCCGCCAATACGACGTCGCGCAGCTCCAGTCCGCTCAGAACGTCGGCGATAAGTGTCCCGACGCGTTGTGCGGCGTTGGCCTGGCCGTAGTCGATCTTGCCAAAAAGAATGTTGTCCTGGATCGTCGCGC
>JBFIFO010000033.1:0-28169 GCA_041602815.1 Alphaproteobacteria bacterium
AACATGGTGCATAAGACTGATCATGACTTCGCTGTGTATGTCCACGAGACCTACAGGGACGACCCCAAGGTTCACGCGTTCAAGGCCTGGATTTCGCAGGTTGCTTCGGTTGACGATGAATATTGTTCTCAGCATTCGCGGGCTGAAAGCGCGATCACGCCCCGCGATTGACACAATTTCTCTAAACCTTCTGTTCGCTGGGCGACTGTAGGCAAAGAAGGATATTTCGATGCGGCTTGATTCCGCTCAGGGTCACAAACAGTCCTGAAAACGTGCCCGGCGATACGGCCGCTTTGCGGTCGAGGGCGGTATTTGGCGGCTGGTTCCGCGTTGTGGCTTGACGGCCCTCGCCGGGGCCGATCCCTGCCGCCATCCCGCCATGCGGGGTACGCGATACGCGGCGCTGAAACCCGCGGAAAACCCTAACGCATGGGCTCGTTCCACGCGGCCGGCCCGGCGCCGCCCCACCCGCCCGGCAACGCCCTTGCCGGTTGGCCATGCATCCGGCACAGTGGCGCGATGAGCGACGCGGCGCCCCCCAGGCACGTCTATCTCGTCGACGGCTCCGGCTTCATCTTCCGGGCCTTCCACGCGCTGCCGCCGCTCACCCGCGGCGACGGCACGCCGGTCAACGCGGTGTACGGGTTCGTTGCCATGCTGATGAAGCTGCTGGCCGAGACCGACGCCGACCACATCGCGGTGCTGTTCGACGCCAAGCGCGAGAATTTCCGCAACGACATCTACCCGGAATACAAGGCGCACCGGCCGCCGCCGCCGGAGGAGCTGATCCCGCAGTTCGCGCTGATCCGCGAGGCGGTCGAGGCGTTCAACATCCCGGCGATCGAGATGGAGGGCTACGAGGCCGACGACCTGATCGCGACCTACGCCAGGGAGGCGGTCGCCCGCGGCGCGGACGTCACCATCGTCTCCTCCGACAAGGACCTGATGCAGCTGGTCTCCGACAGGGTGACCATGCTGGATGCGATGAAGAACAAGGAGATCGGTCCCGAAGAGGTGGTCGAGAAGTTCGGTCTCGGCCCGGACAAGGTGGTCGACATCCAGGCGCTGGCCGGCGATTCGACCGACAACGTGCCCGGCGTGCCCGGCATCGGCGTCAAGACGGCGGCGCAGCTGATCGAGGAGTACGGCGACCTCGATGCGCTGCTCGCGCGGGCGGAGGAGATCAAGCAACCCAAGCGCCGCGAGAACCTGATCGAGCACGCCGAGCTGGCCCGCGTCTCGCGCGAGCTGGTGCGCCTCAAGGACGACGTGCCGGTCGAGCGGCCGCTCGACAGCTTCGCCAAGCGCACGCCGGACCACGACACGCTGATCGCGTTCCTCAAAGAGCAGGATTTCAAGTCGGTGATCGCGCGGGTCGAGGCGGCGCACCTCGCTGACGGCGGCGAGCCGGCCCCGGGCAGCGCCGCCGCCGCGCCCGCCCCGGGCAAGAGCGCGTACGAGCTGGTGCAGGACGAGACGTCGCTGGCCGCCTGGGTCGCCGCGGCGACCGCGGCCGGGGCGGTCGCGGTCGATACCGAGACGACCTCGCTCGACGCCATGCGGGCGGAGCTGGTCGGCGTCTCGCTGTGCGTCGAGCCGGGGCGCGCCTGCTACATCCCGCTCGGCCACAAGGGCGGCGCGGCGCAGGGTGCGCTCGATCTCGGCGACGGCGGAGACAAGGGCGGGGCCGAGGCACCGAAGCAGGTGCCGCTGAAGACGGCGCTCAAGCTCCTCAAGCCGATGCTGGAGGACCCGGGCACGCTGAAGATCGGCCAGAACCTGAAATATGACATGCTCGTGCTGGCGCGCTACGGCATCGAGGTTACGCCGGTGGACGATACCATGCTGCTGTCCTACGTGCTGGACGGCGGCCGCAACGGCCACGGCATGGACGAACTGGCGGAGCAGCATCTCGGCCACAATACGATCAAGTACAAGGACGTCGCCGGCACCGGCAAGAGCCAGGTCACCTTCGATCTCGTGCCGCTGGACAAGGCGCTGGACTACGCCGCCGAGGACGCGGACGTGACCTTGCGCCTGCACCGGGTGTTCAAGCCACGGCTTCTGGCCGAGCGCATGGTGAGCGTCTACGAGACCATCGAGCGGCCGCTCATTCCGGTGCTCATGGCCATGGAGCGCGCCGGCGTGCGCGTCGACCCGGAAGCGCTGCGCGCCCTGTCCCGCGACTTCACCCAGCGCATGGCGGGGCTCGAGGACGAGATCCACAAGCTCGCCGGCGAGGACTTCAACATCGGCTCGCCCAAGCAGCTCGGCGAGATCCTGTTCGACAAGCTCGGCCTCGGCGGCGGCAAGAAGGGCAAGACCGGCGCGTATGCCACCGGCGCCGGCGTGCTCGAGGACCTCGCGGCGCAGGGCCACGACCTGCCGGCACGGGTGCTCGACTGGCGCCAGCTGGCGAAGCTGAAGAGCACCTATTCGGATACGCTGGTCGAGCAGATCAACCCGGAGACCGGCCGCGTCCACACCTCGTTCATGATGGCCGGGGCGTCGACCGGGCGCCTTGCGTCCACCGACCCGAACCTGCAGAACATCCCGGTGCGCACCGAGGAGGGGCGCAAGATCCGGCACGCCTTCATCGCCGAGAAGGGACGCAAGCTGGTCTCCCTCGACTACAGCCAGATCGAGCTGCGGATCGTCGCCCACGTCGCTGGTGTGGACGCGCTGCGCGATGCGTTCCGCGAGGGCCAGGACATCCACGCGCTGACCGCAAGCCAGGTGTTCGGCGTTCCGGAAAAGGGCATGGACCCGATGGTCCGCCGCAAGGCCAAGGCGATCAACTTCGGCATCATCTACGGCATCTCGCCGTTCGGCCTGGCGCGCCAGCTCGGCATCGAGCAGGGCGAGGCGAAGGCCTATATCGAGGCCTATTTCGAGAAATACCCGGGCATCCGTGACTACATGGACGAGATGAAGGCTTACTGCCGCAAGCACGGGCGGGTCGAGACGCTGTACGGCCGCCGCATCCACATCCCGACGATCGTCGACAAGAACCCGGCGCGCCGCAACTTCGCCGAGCGCCAGGCGATCAACGCGCCGATCCAGGGCACCGCCGCCGACATCATCAAGCGGGCAATGATCCGCGTGCCCAAGGCGCTCGTTAAGGCGAAACTCGACGCGGTGATGCTCCTGCAGGTGCACGACGAGCTGCTGTTCGAGGCGCCGACCAAGGAGGTGAAGCAGACGGTCGAGGTGGTGCGCGAGGTGATGGAGGGCGCCGCCGGCCCGGCCCTCGATCTTACCGTGCCGCTCGTCGTCGATGCCGGCATCGGCGACAACTGGGCCGAGGCGCATTAGGACAGGCGAGAGGAACAGCGGGCGCAGATTCATGATTCATCGACATCCTTGGATTGCCGCACTCTTGCTTGTCGCACTGTGTGGCCCGACGGCGTTGATCGCGACCGAAGACGTTCCGGCGCATCAATGCGACCGGCTGGCTGCCGATCCGGTCGACTATGAGCGGGTCGCGCCGTCGGTGGACGACCTCAGGTTCTGGCCGAAGCAGGCCATGGTTGCGTGCCGCGAGGCGGTGGCGATGTCTCCGGACGTGCCGCGGCTCCGCTTTCAGCTTGGCCGCGCCCTTTTGGCGCTCGGGAATGTTGATGAAGCCAGAGCGGCGCTGCAGGACGCAGCTGATGCGGGCTACGCCGCGGCCGACCTTTACCTCGGGCGCATGTTCGAGTCCGGCTCGTACGGTGAGCGGAACGTCGAAAAGGCCTTCGAACACTATCGCCTGGCTGCGGAACACGGGCACCAGGACGCGCAGATAGGCATTGGTCTGATGTATCGCAACGGCGTAGGGGTCGAGGCGGACACCTGGCAGGCATTCAACTGGTTCAAGAAGGCGGCGGATCAGGGCAATCCGCATGCACACTTCTTTGTTGGCACAATGTATTCCGGGGGCGAGCACACGCCTCCGGGCGAACGCCCCGTCGCCGACCACACGATGGCCGTCAGGCATTTCGAGATCGCGGCCGAGGCCGGTATTCCGGGCGGGCAGTTCGCATTGGGCCTCATGTACCTCACCGGACTTTCTGTGGAGAAGAATACGAAAAAGGGGCTGAAATTGATGGAATCAGCCGCCGAACAGGGATTTGTTGTCGCGTCCCTGGAACTTGGAAAGAGATATTTGCGTGGTGAGGACCTCCCGCAGGACCGGCAGCGCGCGATCCACTGGTACTGCAAGGCCGGTGCCGCCGGGCGCAATATCTTCCAGAATACCTACGGCGAGTCTCTGGATTGTGCCGGCCGTTTTTGAGAGTCGTTGATTCACAATTGCGCCGCCGGCCCGGCCCTCGATCTTACCGTGCCGCTCGTCGTCGATGCCGGCGTCGGCGACAACTGGGCCGAGGCACATTGACGGGAGCCGGCGCGGCACCACCTCCCTTGTCGGTGAGCGCTGGGGGTGCCGATGCGGCCCATATTCTCGGTCTTCATCGCAACGAGCCTGGACGGGTTCATCGCCCGCAGCGACGGCGGCCTCGACTGGCTGGAGCACGAGTCGGGCGGCGAGGACTACGGCTACGCGGCGTTCATCGCCACCGTCGATACGCTGGTTATGGGGCGCCGGACCTACGACACGGCGCTGGCTTTCGCCGAATGGCCCTACGCCGCACAGCGGGTCGTCGTCCTCAGCCGCCGCCTCGGGACGGCCGACGTTCCGGAGCCCCTTCGCGGCCGGGTCGCGATCTCGAATTCGCCTCCGGAGACGCTGGCCGCGGAGCTCGCGGCGGCGGGCGCGCGCCATGTCTATGTCGACGGCGGCGAGACGATCCGCGGCTTCCTTGCGGCCGGGCTGATCGATGCGTTGACGGTCAGCGTCCTGCCGGTGCTGCTCGGCGACGGCATTCCCCTGTTCGGCGGTCCGGCCAGGGACAGGCGGCTGGAGCTGGTCGCCAGCCGCGCCTTCGCCAGCGGGCTGGTCCAGTCGACGTATCGCGTGGCGGGAGGTGCCTGAGTCGCAGGTCCAAACCGGTGCGCGACGGCCACTTGCCATCCGGCGCGCCAGCGGATAATTGTCGGTCATCAAGCGCTATCGGAGGGTACGGTTGGTGATCCGCTACACGCTGCAATGTGACGACGGCCACCGCTTCGATGAATGGTTCGACTCGATGGCCGACTACGACCGCCGCGCGGCCGTGGGCGAGCTGTCCTGCCCCGATTGCGGCAGCGGCGACGTGACCAAGGCGATCACCGCGCCGAATGTCGCACGGGGCGCCGCCGCCCCGGCGCCGGCCTGTCCCGCCAGCGGCGGGCCCGGCTGCGGCCGCTGCGCCTTCGACGCGTAGAACAGGCGGGCGCGCTCAGCCTGTTTCCAGCGCCGCCGTCACCGCCTCGATGATCGCCGCCGTCCCCGCGGTACCGCCGGTTTCGAACGGAACCAGCGCGCCGCCTGCGAACGCTGCGTCCACTGCATCGCGGATCATTGTCCCTGCTTGCCCGGCTTCGGGCACACCATGTCGCTCGCCGAGCCATTCCAGCATCATCGCGGCGGACAGGAACATCGCCGTCGGGTTGGCCTTGCCCTGGCCCGCGATGTCGGGGGCGCTGCCGTGGCACGGCTGGAACACCGCGTGGTCGTCGCCGATATCGGCCGACGGCGCGAAGCCCATGCCGCCGATCAGCCCGGCGCCGAGGTCGGAGAGGATGTCGCCGAACATGTTCTCGGTGACCAGCACGTCGAGCTCCCACGGCCGCCGCACCATGGCCAGCGCCGTCGCATCGACGTAGGCGTGGTCGGACGCGACGTCCGAATGGCGCGCCGCGACCTCATCGAAGATCCTGCGGAAGAAGGCGAAGGAGCGGAATACGTTGGCCTTGTCGACGCAGGTCACGCGGCCGGGGCGGCCCCGGGCGCGCCGCCCGGCACCAAGGCGGAATGCGAACTCGAACAGCCGCTCCGAGACCGCGCGCGTGATGACCATCGTGTCGCGCGCCTCGCTGTCACCGCGCACCTCGCCCTTGCCGTGCGAGGCGAACAGGCCCTCGGTCGACTCCCGGAGGATGACGAAATCCAGGCCAGCGGCCCGCGGGTCGGCCAGCACGGGCGCAAGACCGGGAATGGCGCGCACCGGACGCACCCCGGCATAGAGGCCGAGTGCGAAGCGTAGGTCGAGTTGCGGCGAGATCTCGGTGCCGTCGGGATAGCGGATGCCGGGCAGCCCCATCGCCGCCAGCAGGACGGCATCGGCCGCCCGCGCCGCCGCCAGCGAGGCTTCGGGCAGCGCCTCGCCGGTCTCGCCGTAGCAGCGCGCGCCGGCCGGCAGCCAGTCGAACTCCAATGCGAATCCGCCCGCCTTCTGCGCCGCCATCTGCAGGAGCTCGACACAGGGCTGCGCGATCTCCTCGCCGATGCCGTCGCCGGGCAGCACGGCAATGCGGAACCGCCGCAGGGTCATGTTCCAGAGCTCCAGATCGTTGCGATGGGCGCGGCCGGTCCATCAATAGCGCACGCCGCCGGCGGTCGCCAGCCGGCGCGTGACGATGCAACGCTACGGGTCGGGGATCAGCCTTCGGAGACCCGCCGGTACGGGAACTGTTCCAGCGGAATTTCGACGGTGTGGTATGCGTGGGCGGTGATCATCGTATCGACGTGGCTGCCGTCACTGCTGAGCGGCAGGACAACCAGGGTCTGCCCCGCGTGCGGTTTGCCGCAGAACGCGAGGGTGGTCTCCACGATCGCCGGCGACCATTCGTTGACGCAGATTTCGAAGGCCTGCTTGTAACGCTCGCCATCCTCCCCCGGCGTGACCTCCGAACACAGCATGCCGGTGATCTCCCGCCCCAGCATGCGGGTCACTTCGCTACCATTGAGACGCACGCGGAAGTCGCGCGCGTCGTCGACGACGTCGAACATGTTCACATAGCCGAGGAGGTCGGGGATTTCCGTCGGGTTGATTTCCCCGCGGGTCGGCGCGCGCCGGCTGCCGCGCTTTTCATTCCAGTATTCGTAGAGACGCCGCAGGCGTCGGTTCTCGATTTCGGCAGGGCCGCTAATGCGGCTGGCGTTCAACATCTGCCAGCATCCCTTCACTCAAAATCCATTGTTTGGGGCCGTGTGCCGCCCCGCCCTGCGGCCCCCGACGGTACCTCCCCGGTACCGCCAGCAATACACTTTATGGTGCCACAATCAGCTGCGAGACTCAACTATGTTCGCTATAATTGTCGATGATTTTTACAACCTTTGCGGAGTCATGGTGAAGATGGCGTAAATGTTCCGCAGTGCCTTGCATCGGGGCACGTGCGTAACGCATACTCGCGCCATGTCGACAAACGACAGGACAAGATTGCGCCGACACCACGACATGGGCGGCCTGGACGCCGGCCCGGTGACGCGCACCGAGCACGACTACGCGCCCTGGGAGAAACGCGTCGACGCGATCCTGCGTCTTTTGTCGAGTCCGAAACGCGGGATCCTGCAGGTCGACGAGTTGCGGCGCGGCATCGAGGATCTCGGACCCGGCGCCTATGACGAGCTCAGCTATTACGAGCGCTGGATTTCGGCGATCTCGAACCTGTTGATCGAGAAGGGCGTGCTCACGGTCGACGAGCTGGGCCGCAGGATGGCCGAGGTCGAGGCGCGGCATGAGGCCGAGCGCGCCAGCGGAGGCGCAGCTTGAGCGCGCCGAGGTTCCCGGTCGGCGCCGCCGTGCGGATCCGCCGCGCGTACCCGCCGGGCCACGTCCGCGCACCGTTCTACCTGCGCGGCTGCGCCGGCGCGGTCAGCCATATCGTCGGCGATATGGCCAACCCGGAAGAGTTTGCCTACGGGCGCTGTGACGGCCCGCCGCTGACCGTCTACCGGGTGCGCATCCGGCAGCCCGATATCTGGCCCGACTATGCCGGCCCGGCGCAAGATACCCTGGTCGTCGACGTCTACGAGAACTGGCTGGAGCCTGCGGAGCAGGAGGCGACGTGAGCGATACGCACGGACACTCCCATCCCCACCCACCGCATCCGAATCAACCGGATATCGAGGATGCGCCGCTGACCCACTACCAGATTCTCGAACTGGCGGTCGCCGAACTGCTGATCGAAAAAGGCATTTTCTCGGGCGACGACATGCGGCGCACCCTGGAGATGATCGACGCGCGCAGCCCGGCCGACGGGGCGAAGGTCGTCGCTCGCGCCTGGGTCGACCCGGAGTTCAAGGCGCGCCTCCTCGAAGATACCAACGCCGCAGCGGCCGAGCTCGGCATCGATGCCGGCACGATTCCCATCACCACGGTGGAGAACACGCCATCCGTCCACAATGCCATCGTCTGCACGCTGTGCTCGTGCTACCCGCGGCTGCTGCTCGGCCTGCCGCCGGATTGGTACAAGTCGCGCGCCTATCGCAGCCGACTGGTGCGAGAGCCGCGGGCCGTGCTGGCCGAGTTCGGCACGGTGCTTCCCGACGACATCGAGGTCAGGGTCCACGATAGCACGGCGGAGCTGCGCTATCTCGTGTTGCCGATGCGCCCGGCGGCGACCGAGAACATGGATGAAGCGGCGCTGGCAAAGCTCGTCACCCGCGACTGCATGATCGGCGTGACTGTGCCGGCTCCCCCACCCGACTGATGGCGCGCACCGCGTGACAGCCGCCGGGCTGCTGTTTGGCGGCTATTCCGGCCTGTTCCTGACGGCCTTTCTCGCCGCAACCCTGCTGCCGCTTTCGTCGGAGGCGGTACTTGCGGCGCTGTCGCAGGCGCGTGGCTTCGACGTCGCGCTGCTGCTCGCCATCGCGACACTCGGCAACACGCTGGGCGCGGTGGTGAACTGGGCGCTGGGGCGATTCTGCCTCAAGTGGCACGACCGCAAATGGTTCCCTTTCACCGAAGATCAGCTCGCGCGTGCCGGCGCGCGGTTTCGCCGCTACGGCCTGTGGTCGTTGCTGTTCGCCTGGGTGCCGGTGGTCGGCGACCCGCTGACGTTCGCGGCCGGCGTCCTCAAGGTCCGGGTGCTGCCGTTCGTCGTGCTCGTAGCCCTCGGCAAGGGCGGGCGCTATGTCGCGGTCCTCTGGCTCGCGGATAAGCTGACCGCATAACGCCAGCGGCACGCGCTGCCGGGAAGCGAATTTTCAGCGGCACCCTCTTCAACGCAGCACGCGGCATGCCCATTTGCCTTCGGTTATCGTTGCACCGTGGCTGGCGGCCACTGTCCATTCGGAATGCCTGCGCAGATGCTCCTCAGCATTGCCCTTGGCCTCGTGCTCCTGTTCGTGGGCGCCGAACTCCTGGTCGGCGGATCGGTCGCTGTCGCCCGGCGCCTGGGCATCTCCCCGCTCATGATCGGCCTGACACTGGTCGGCTTCGGCACGTCAACGCCGGAGCTGGTGACCAGCCTCGAAGCCGCTTTGCGCAACTCGCCCGGTATCGCCGTCGGCAACGTCGTCGGCAGCAACATCGCGAACATCCTGCTGATTCTCGGGGCGGCGGCGCTGATCTCACCGATCGCCACCAGCCCGCGGGCGTTCCGGCACGACGCCGCCGCGGTGCTGGGCGCGGCGATCCTCCTTGCGCTCGCCAGCCTGCCCGGCACAATCGGCCCCGCGACCGGTTCCGTCTTCCTGTTCCTGTTGCTGGCCTATGTCGGCCTCGCGTACCTGCGCGCGCGGGGCACGGGCGCCGTCGAGCCGCCAGATCACGCCATTCCGCCGACCGAACCGGCACGTGCCCTGCCGGCGTCGCTGTCGCTCGCCGCCGGCGGCATCGCGATCACGATTGGCGGTGCCTACCTTCTGGTCGACGGGGCGCTGGAGCTGTCGCAGGCCGCAGGCGTTTCGGATACCGTGATCGGCCTGACGATCGTCGCGGTCGGCACCTCCCTGCCGGAGCTGGCCACCTCGGTCGTCGCCGCCTACCGCCGCCAGGGCGACATCGCACTCGGCAATGTGCTCGGCAGCAACATCTACAACATCCTCGGCATTCTCGGCGTGACCGCGCTTGTCCGCCCGCTGTCCATTCCGGCTCAGATCGCGCGAGCCGACATCTGGATCATGCTCTCGGCGACGATCCTGCTGATCGTCTTCGCCGCAACCGGGCGCCGTCTGTCGCGCGGCGAGGGCGCTATATTCGTCGCCCTGTATGTCGCCTATCTCGCCTATCTGGCGATGCAGGGCACAGTCTGACCCGTCAGCCCGCTTCGGCCAGGCGATGCACCGCCGCCGCGGCCGCCGCCGCCGTCGCCACTGGGTCCGGAAAGTCACAGCGCGCCAATTCGCCGCCAGCACGCAGATCCACGCCCTCCGGATCGATCCCGACGAGTCGCCAGCCGGCGGCCTGCCGGCCGAGGCGTCGCGAAGCGATGCGGTCCAGCACTGCCGTGCGATCGGCGTTCAATGTCGCCACGAGTTGCTCTTCCGCGGCGCGCAACGCCGCGGACACGCTCGCATCGAACATCAAATCGCCGGCCTCGATCCAGTTGATGCGGCCGAACCCCGCCACCAGATGAGCGCGCACGGGGCGGATACGGACGAGATGGAAATCGCGGAAGCCGGCGTATTGCTCTGCGGACGGATGACGCCGTACGTAGCGGCGCAGCAGCACGTCATCGTCGACGGGCGCCGCCTCGCCCTGCAGGGAGGCACGCGGGCCCGTCAGCGGATCGTCGAGACCCGCCGTGCCGTCGAACAGAAGCGAGACCCGCGGATCGGCCCGAAGGTTTTTCGTGTGCTCGGCGAGATCCGAAACCAGCAGAACGGGACTCGCATCGTGGTCGCAGCCGACCAGCACCAGGGATGCGTAGGGCCACGCGCCACCGGCGCGGTCCCCGCTCTGCGCGGAATTTGTGGCCAGGATGGCACGGTCGGCCGCCCGCATCAGCCGCCGGCACAGGGCAGGCGATGCGGGCAAGGCCGGGGTGCCGATCACTGTGCGCCGCCGACGTCCTTCGGGATGACCGCGAGCCGGTCGTGGAGGTAGCCGGCACCGCCGCCGAGGACGATCCAGAACAGGGCGCTTGCGCCCAGGGACACGGCCACGAACTGCGCCGCAAGCTCCGCCGGAACGGCGCCGTCGAACGCGTCCGGATGCGGCGCCCCGAAGAGATGGGGCAGCAGGATCAGGACCACGCCGCCAAGCCGCGCCGGCCAGCGTCCGGCGAACACCAGCAGCCCGATGCCGCCTGCCGTCACGCCCGCCGTCAGCAGCCACCATACTTGCCTCGCCTCCAGACCCGCCGCCACCGAGCCGGGCAGTTCCGGCGGCAGGCCGAAGGCCGGCGCCAGGGCGAAAGCGGCGAAACCGGCGACTCCCCAAATGACGCCCTGGCGCAGTCCGACGCGCCGGCCCCGCAGCGTCAGCAGTGCCGCCAGGATCAACCCGAACGCGGCACCGGTAAGGATGTTGAACATCAGGGTCTCAATGGTCCGGATGAGGGGCATTCCAACCGGATCCGCAACTGCCGCGCCGAGCTCGTACAGTTCGGCATGAAGGATCAGCGGCTGCGCCTTGACCAGGTACAGACCCGTCAGCACGATGCCGGCCAGCAGACCCGCCAGCAGGCCGGTCAGCAGCGTCCGCGAGATCATCTTACGGGCCTAATGGCAGGGAAACGCGACGGAATGCCGAGAGTCGTGCGCCGCGTCATGCGCAACCTGCGCGAACCCGACGGCGAACAACAGGAAGAACCCGAGGAATCCGGCAACCAGCGCCGCTGATATCCGCGCGGCCGGATCCACTGCGGATTCTGCGAAAAAACCTGAAAACAATCGCGACATCTCACCCTCCGTGTGTCGACCGGGACGGCGCCCACTGTCCCGTGTTGATTCCGCCGGACGGCGCCTTGCCCGGGGGATGGCAGGTCTCCTGGCTCGCGGCTCCGTGTCCCTGTCCAGGCCTTCCCGGTAACCCAGTGGCCCGAACCTGCCGGTCCGTGCGGACGGGGACTTGCCGCTTACAGTTGCGGGGGCAGCCGCGGCATTGCCCGGCCGGGGCCGGACGCACCGCGTTCCCTTTTCATCTTCCGTGTGGAAGAACCATCGAGACGACACTAGATCAGGTCGATCGGCAGGGTCAATCCGATGCGTGCGTGCAGTTGTCCCGAGTCGAGCGGCCGCATCCAAGTTTCCTATTCGATGACCGGTGGGTCGACGATTCCGGTAAGATCGATGCCGCCGCCGAAGTACAGCGCCAGAAGCGCCACGGCTCCGATCACGACGAGGACCGCGATCATGGTCCCGACGGGAACCGAACTGATGCGTCGGCGGCTCACTGGACGCGACCCGCAGGCCTGTCGCCATGCAACGTCCCGGCGTCCGGCTCGTCTCTTGAAACTCGATGCTCCATGACAGAAATCTAAGCCATTGAACCGGCTGGCGTGCCGGGACATATCGCCGCATTGCCAGAAAGTAAGACGCGAATGGTCCCGGAAGGGCCGCATTTCGGACACAGCGCGGAGCAAACATGGCGCTGCCCTCCAAAATAGGGGTATACTGTACGCAATTGATTTCGGGAGATTGCCGATGCACCGGACGATCGCGCTGGTCGACGACGACCGCAACATCCTGACCTCCGTTTCGATGGCGCTGGAGGCCGAGGGCTATCAGGTGCGCACCTATGCCGACGGAGAGGAGGCGCTGCGGGGGCTGACGCAGCGACCCGTCGACCTCGCGATCCTCGACATCAAGATGCCGCGGATGGACGGTATGGAATTGCTGCAGCGCATGCGCAAGAGCGTCAAGACCCCGGTGATCTTCCTGACCTCGAAGGACGACGAGATTGACGAGGTTGTCGGCCTGCGCATGGGCGCCGACGATTACATCACGAAGCCTTTCTCGCAGCGGCTGCTGATCGAGAGGATCCGGGCGCTGTTGCGGCGCGCCGATCTGAGCGACGACGACGAGGAGGGCAAGGGCGACGGCATCATGGTGCGGGGCAGCCTGGTGCTCGACTCGGACCGCCACGTCTGCACCTGGAAGGAACAGCCGATCTCGCTGACTGTGACCGAGTTCCTGTTGCTGAAGGCCCTGGCCCAGCGGCCCGGCCACGTCAAGAACCGGGACCAGTTGATGGACGCTGCCTATGGCGAGAGCATCTACGTCGATGACCGGACCATCGACAGCCACATCAAACGGCTGCGCAAGAAGTTCAAGGTCGTGGACGCCGACTTTGCCCAGATCGAGACACTCTATGGGGTAGGCTATCGCTACCGCGAAGGATGACGGCGGAAATCGGGTGGGATGAAGCCGAGGCGGCGCCCGACGGCACGAAACAG
Source organism: Alphaproteobacteria bacterium (assembly GCA_041602815.1). Lineage (GTDB taxonomy): Bacteria > Pseudomonadota > Alphaproteobacteria > UBA8366 > JADFVY01. The sequence continues at coordinate 13,213 of JBFIFO010000033.1, forward strand.
GGGAGCGTGCCGAAGCGCAGGAATACGGCATCGCGCGAAGCGTCCGTCGACGACGGCGTGGTCGGGACGGCGGTCGACGAGCGGCCCGTCCGGTTCAACGACGCCGACAGGAAAGCCCCCGCATCGTACAGCGAGCGCCTGCTCTCACCACTGACGCGAAAAATCCTTGCCGTCAACATGTTCGCACTGATCATTCCCGTGGTCGGCCTCCTCTATCTGAGCGCCTATCGCGACAGTCTGATCGAGGCGGAGTTGCTGGCCCTCAAGACGCAGGGCGAGGTCTTCGCCGGCGCGATCGGCGAAGGCGCGATCGCCACGACGTTGAGCGGAGACCAGATGCTCGACATTGCACCGGCCAGGCAGATCGTCAGGCGCCTCAGCGACCTTTCAGCCCTGCGGTCACGCCTGTTTCTGCCCGACGGCGAACTGGCCGCCGACAGCCGGCTTCTGGTGGGCGGCGGTGGCGTGGTCCAGGTCCAGGTCCTCGATCCGCCCGACGAGCCGACCCCGTTGCTCGATCCGTTGATCCGGTTCCTCGACTGGCTGCTGCCCCGACGCGACGACCTGCCGGCCTACCGCGAGGCACCGACACAGAATGCGTCGGACTACGGCGAAGTGGTGTCGGCGCTCACCGGCGACGTCGCCAGCGCGCTGCGCCTGAACCCGGTATCGAACGACTATGTGCTGTCCGTGGCCGTGCCGGTCCAGCGTTACCGCCAGGTACTGGGCGCACTGATGATCACCAAAGGTGGCGCCGAGATCGACAAGGCGGTACGAGCGCTCCGACTCGATGTCTTGAAGCTGTTCGGCGGGGCACTGGTCATCACCATCCTGCTGTCCTTCTACCTGGCCGGCACCATAGCGCGCCCGGTCCGGCGCCTCGCCGCGGCGGCGGAGCGAGTGCGCCGCGATATCGGCCGGCAGAACCATCCGATCCCCGACCTGACCCACCGCAAGGATGAAATCGGTGATCTGTCCGGCAGTTTCCGCGCCATGACCGAGGAGCTGCAGGCCCAGCTCGACGCCATCGAGCGGTTCGCGGCCGACGTCAGCCATGAGCTGAAAAACCCGCTGACGTCCCTGCGCAGCGCCGTTGAAACAGCCGCAAAAGTGAAAAGCGCCAAGCAGCAGCGCCAGCTGCTGGCCATCGTGGAGGACGACGTCCGGCGCCTGGACCGGCTGATTACCGATATCGCCGACGCCTCGCGGCTGGACGCTGAGCTGAATCGGGCCGAGGCGCAGACCGTGGACCTGGCTGCGGTGCTGTCGACCCTGGCCGACATCAACAACGCGACCGGCGAGGATGCGAAGACCGCCGAAGTCAAGCTGGGATTCCCGCCCGGTGTCGAATTGCCGGTCTCGGGCATGGAGGATCGCCTGTTCCAGGTCTTTCATAACCTGATTGCAAACGCCGTGAGTTTCAGTCCGCCCCACGGTACGATCCGCGTGACCGCGCGCCGCGATGGCCGCATGATGGAGCTGCGCGTCGAGGACGACGGCCCCGGCATTCCGGGTGGCAAGGTGGATGCGATCTTCGAGCGGTTTTACAGCGAACGCCCGTCGAAGGAGAAGTTCGGCACGCATTCCGGCCTCGGCCTGTCGATCTCGAAACAGATCGTCGAGGCCCATGGTGGCACGATCCGGGCCGAGAACGTGTGCGGCCAGGACGGCACGATCAATGGCGCGCGCTTCATTGTCCGCCTGCCGGTTGCCACTGCGGGCGAATAGCGCGCGTGCGGCCCGCCACAGCGCGCCGCCCATCGCCTAAAGGACAATCAGCAGCAATGCCGGCAGGGTGACGAAGGAGAGTGCCGTGGAGACCAGCACGAGGCCGGCGATTTCCTCAGGCGATCGTTCGTAGCGGGCGGCGAACAGATAGTTCAGGACGGCCACCGGCATCGCCGATTCCAGGATAAGAACCCCGCGTGCGGCGCCCTCGAGGCCGAGCATTTCCGCCAGCGCGATACCGACGGCAAGGCCGAGCCCGAGCCGCCCCAACGACAGCACGACACTCCGCCACAGACTCGTCACCTTGAGCTTCGCCAGGGCGACGCCGAGAGTCAGCAGCATCATCGGAATCGCGAGATCGCCGACCAATCCGATGGTGTTGTCGACCCAGTCGGGAAGGCGAACGCCGGCGAGCTGAAGCGCAATGCCGAGCAGGCAGGCCCAGGCCAAGGGCGTGCGCACCAGCGTGCGAACCGACAGCCGGCCAGCGGCCACCGAGATGCCCAGCGTGAACTGGATCGCCACGAACACGGTGAAGAAAATGATGCCGAGCGCAAGCCCCTCGTCGCCGAAGGCGAACAGACAAAGCGGCAGGCCCATATTCCCGACATTGCCGAACACCAGCGGTGGCCAATACACGGGCTGTGGCTGCCCGAACGCCTTCAGCACAACCGCCGCGACGGCACCGGTCGCGAGCACCGTCAGCACGCCGGCCCATGCCATCTGTGAGAATGCCGCCGGGTCGATCTCCAACTTTGCCAGCGTGGCCACGATCAGGCACGGGAACGAGATGTTGGAGACCAGGGTGGTCGTGAACTCGGTATCGAACGGCATCCCGGCACGGGCCCAGCCGAAGCCGATGGCGGCAACGATGAAGACGGGCGCCACGATAGGCGCGACGGTAACGAGCAGCTCCGCCACGATTGCACTCTCCGGACAGGGAGCAACGTGTCCCGGCGGGACGCCGGATCGGAGTACCTAGCATGCCGTGCGCCGGGAGGCCAGAATCCTGAGGTGGAGCGGACAGCGACGTTGACTTGTGGCCCGGCCCGCCCCACTGTCATGCGTCATGATTACCATTCACGCCACGACGGTCGCCATTGATGGAGCCGGCGTCATGCTGCGCGGGCCGTCGGGCAGCGGCAAATCGGATCTGGCAATTCGGCTGATCCATGACGGTGCGCAGCTGGTCGCGGACGACCAGACCGTGTTGTTCTCCGAGCACGGCCGCCTGATGGCCCAGCCGCCGGCTGAAATTGCCGGGAAGATGGAGATTCGCGGTGTCGGCGTGGTCAAGATGGGGCCGCCGACCGTGGCTCCGGTGACGCTCATCATTGACATGGTGGAGCCGCACGACGTGCCGCGGATGCCGGAATTCGAGTCGATCGAACTGATCGGACATGCGGTGCCGCGCATCTATCTTTCGCCATTCGAGATGTCGGCGGCGGCGAAGGTCAAGCTGGCGTTGCGGGCGCTTCGCGAAACGTGACGGACGATCATGGGCAACGACGAGACAGCGGTCGGCTCCGACGCGAATTCGATTTCCGGCGCGCCCATCATCGTCGTCACGGGCATGTCCGGGGCGGGCCGCTCGACGGCCCTGAAGGCGCTTGAGGATATCGGCTACGAGGCCGTCGACAATCTGCCGCTGTCGCTGCTCGAGAATGTGGTCGCGGGTGCGTCTTCCGGCTCGCGCGCGCGGGCGTTGGCCCTCGGGATCGATATCCGTACGCGTGACTTCGATGTGCCCGCCCTGATCGGCACACTCGACCGCCTGTCGGGATCCGGTGGCACCGGAGGCGTCGTCTCGGTCTTCCTCGAATGCGGTGACGAGGAGCTCGTGCGCCGGTTCACCGAGACAAGGCGACGTCACCCGCTGGCTGCCGACCGTCCGGTTTCCGACGGGCTGCGCGTGGAACGGCGCATGCTGGCACCGCTCCTCGAACGCGCCGATGTGGTGATCGACACCTCGCGCACCGCGCCGGGCGCATTGAAGGACGAGATGAGCAGGCGGTTCGGCCTCGACCGAGCGCCCGGCCTGGCACTCATGGTCGTATCGTTTTCGTACCGGCTTGGCCTGCCGCGCGACGCCGATCTCGTGTTCGATGCGCGGTTCCTCGTCAACCCGCACTACGACCCGAAACTACGCGACAAGACGGGTCGCGACCCCGCCGTCGGTGCGGCGATCGTCGCCGATCCGGATTTTGCGGCGTTCTTCGACGGTATTGTGTCGATGCTCTCGGTCCTGCTGCCGCGTTACGAAAAAGAGGGTAAGAGCTATCTGACCATCGCGATCGGCTGCACCGGGGGCCGGCATCGCTCCGTCTACGTCGCCGAGCGACTTTCGGAAACGCTTGCATCGCAGGGACGCCGCGTGCATTTAACGCACCGCGACGTCGGACGCGAGGCGAACAGGGACCCGGACGGACTGGCTTGAGCAATTCAAGGAAACGGCAATGATCGGAATGGTCCTCGTGACTCATGGCAGGCTTGCCGCCGAATTCATCGACGCTCTGGAGCATATCCTCGGCCCCCAGGAAAACGTGGCGGCGATCTGCATCGGGCCGGATGACGACATGGAGCAGCGGCGCGAGGACATTCTCAGGTCGGTGGCCGACGTCGACGACGGCGACGGCGTCGTCCTGCTGACCGACATGTTCGGCGGCACGCCTTCCAACCTGGCGATTTCAATCATGAAGGAGGCGAAGGTGGAGGTGATCGCCGGCGTCAACCTCCCGATGCTGATCAAGCTCTCAGACATGCGCGACGGGCACTCGATGGCCGAGGCGGTCGAGCAGGCGCAGGAATCGGGCCGCAAGTACATCAATGTCGCGTCCAGCCTGCTGGGAGAGAAGGGCGAATGACGGGTGTCGTCGTCCGTCAGATCACAATCGTCAATCGCCGTGGGCTTCATGCCAGGGCCGCTGCCCAGTTCGTCAAGCTAGCCGGCGAATTCGACGCCGAGATCACCGTTGCCAAGGACGGCACCGAGGTTTCGGGCCTTTCGATCATGGGACTGATGATGCTCGCTGCGGCGCCCGGGACATCCATCGAGGTGCGGGCACACGGCAATCAGGCGGAGGAGGCGGTCGCGGCGATTGCGGCGCTGATCGCCGGCGGGTTCGATGAAGACTGAGCGTGCTGCACGCAAGGGCGAGCGCGTGTTCACCGGCGTGATCGGCGCCGCCGGCGTGGCGATTGGCCCCGCGCACGTGTGCGAGGCGGGCGCTTTGCAGGTTCCCGAATACAGCATCGCCGATAAGGAAACGGATGCCGAGGTCAAACGATTTCGGGGCGCGCTGGCACGCTCGCAACGGCAGCTGACCAAGCTGAAGACCAAATCGCAGGCGCTGCGTGACGCCGCAGCCGAGGAAATCGGATACCTGCTCGACGCACATCTTCTGATGCTGACCGGCTCACGCCTGGTGCGCGGCGTCGAGGAGGCCATCGTCCGAAAAACGATCAATGCCGAAGCCGCGGTCCTGTCGGTAATATCCGATGTCGCGCGCGGCTTCGAATCTCTGCCCGACCCCTACATGGCGGCTCGCGCGGACGACGTGCGCGAGGTCGGGGCCCGCCTGATCCGCAATCTGACCGAAACGCCGTTCCAGGGATTTTCGCATCTGCAGCCTGGTACGATCATCATTGCCGAGGAGCTGAGCCCCGCGGATGCGGCGCTGATCGACCCGGAGACCGTGGCCGGGTTCGCAACTGTGCTCGGCGGCGCCGAGGGCCACACCGCGATCATGGCCCGGTCCTTCGGCATTCCGGCGGTGTTCGGCGTCGCCGGCCTGCTCGGTGGCGTGAAAACCGGGGAAACGGTGATCGTCGACGGCACCAGCGGCCGCATCATCGTGGCGCCGGGCAACGACACGGTGAAGGAGTACGAGGCACGGCGCCAGGCGCTGGAGCGCGAACGCCGGCAACTCGACCGGCTGATCACCCTGTCATCTGAGACCGTGGACGGCACGGCCGTCAGCCTTCAGGCCAATCTGGAACTGCCGCGCGAAGTCGACTCCGCACTGGCCATGGGAGCCGAGGGGGTCGGCCTGCTGCGCACCGAGTTCATGTTCATGAACCGAGATGCCCCGCCGGACGAGGAGGAGCAGTACGAAGCACTGGCGGCGCTGGTAGCGGCAATGGGCGGACGTCCGATCACCGTCCGGACCCTCGACGTGGGCGGCGAGAAACTCGCCTATTCGCTCGGAGCGCATATTGGCGAGTCGGTCAACCCGGCACTCGGGCTGCGCGCCATCCGGTTGTCCCTGAAGCAGAAGAAGCTGTTTGAGGCGCAACTGGCGGCGATCCTGCGGGCCGGGGCGCACGGGCCGCTGCGGATCCTGCTGCCGCTGATCGCCACGACCAGCGAAGTCCGCCAGGTCCGGGAAATCCTTCTTCGAGTGGCCCGGCGCCTGAAGAAACGCAAGGTGCCCGTCGCCGACCCGCTGCCACCGCTCGGCGTCATGATCGAGGTCCCCGGCGCCGCCCTGGCCGCCGATGCGCTCGCAGCTCATGCGGACTTCTTCGCCATCGGGACCAACGATCTGACGATGTACACGCTGGCCATCGACCGCGCGGACGAGCAGGTGGCGCACCTGTACAATCCGCTGCATCCAGGAGTTCTGCGGCTGATCCAGTTCGCCGTCCAGGCCGGCATGCGCGCCCGCATCCCGGTCAGCGTGTGCGGCGAGATGGCCGGCGATCCGCGATACACGGCGCTGCTCCTCGGGCTGGGCGTGCGGGATCTTTCGATGGCCTCGCCCTGCCTTGCGCGCGTCAAGCAACGCATCCGGCAGATCGACGTCGCGGCGGCCAGCATGCGCGCCGGGATCATCATGTCGCAGGCCGATTCCGGCCGCATCGCGGCGCTGCTCGACGACTTCAACGGGCTCGCCTGAATTCCGGTCCAGCCCGCTGCATCGCCGTGCCGATGGATTATATAAAGATATCTTTATGTTCCGCTTGCATTGGTGTGGCGGCGCTGTTATACGGCAGCCCGCCCTTCTCCAGCAGCCAGAGGAACCGGTGATGAACAGCGCGCAGGACTACGTTGTCAAGGACATCCAGCTCGCCGAATGGGGACGCAAGGAACTCGACATCGCCGAGACCGAGATGCCGGGGCTGATGGCTCTGCGCGAGGAATACGGTGCGGCGCAGCCGCTCAAGGGTGCCCGTATCGCGGGATCCCTGCACATGACCATCCAGACGGGCGTGCTGATCGAGACTCTGAAAGCACTCGGCGCGGACGTCCGCTGGGCGTCGTGCAACATCTATTCGACCCAGGACCATGCGGCGGCAGCAATCGCGGTCGGCGGCACACCGGTGTTCGCGGTCAAGGGGGAGACGCTGGACGAGTACTGGGAGTACACCCACAGGATCTTCGAATGGTCCGACGGCGGCGCGCCCAATATGATCCTCGACGACGGCGGTGATGCCACGCTTCTTCTGCATCTCGGCATGCGGGCCGAAAACGACGCCTCGGTCATCGCAAGGCCGGGCAACGACGAAGAGGAGTCCCTGTTCGCGGCGATCGGCCGGCGGCTGAAGGAAAAACCGGGCTGGTACACCGAGACCGCGAAGAGCATCCGGGGCGTGACCGAGGAAACGACAACCGGGGTGCACCGCCTCTACGAGATGGCCAAGAACGGAACGCTGATGTTCCCGGCCATCAACGTGAACGATTCCGTCACCAAGTCGAAGTTCGACAACAAGTACGGATGCCGGGAAAGCCTGGTGGACGGCATCCGCCGCGCAACCGACGTGATGATGGCGGGCAAGGTTGCCGTGGTCGCAGGGTACGGTGATGTCGGCAAGGGTTCCGCAGAATCGCTGCGCAATGCCGGCTGCCGGGTCGTGGTCACGGAAATCGATCCGATTTGCGCCCTGCAGGCGGCAATGGAGGGTTTCGAGGTCGTCACCATGGAGACCGCGGCGCCGCGCGGCGACATATTCGTGACCGCGACCGGTAACGTCGACGTCATCACCGTCGACCACATGCGGGCCATGAAGGACCGTGCGATCGTCGCCAATATCGGGCATTTCGATTCCGAGATCCAGGTCGCAGGGCTGCGCAATTTCAAATGGTCCAGCATCAAGCCGCAGGTCGATGAAATCGAGTTTCCCGACGGCAAGCGGATCATCCTGCTGGCGGAGGGCCGGCTGGTGAACCTCGGCTGCGCCACGGGCCACCCGAGTTTCGTGATGAGCGCCAGCTTCACCAACCAGGTGCTGGCGCAGATCGAGCTGTGGCGGCATCCCGAGAACTACGAGAAGCAGGTGTACGTGTTGCCCAAACACCTCGACGAGAAGGTCGCGAGGCTCCATCTGGCGAAGCTGGGGGTCGAACTCACCAGCTTGTCGCGGACGCAGGCGGATTACATCGGCGTGCCCGTTCAGGGACCCTTCAAGCCTGAGCAATACCGCTATTGATGGTCCGTACGTGTCGGCCGGCTTGTGTACGATAGCCAGCTTACATAAACTGCGGGCGTGATTCGGACAGTCGCACTCAGACGCCTGGGGCTTGCGGGCTTCGTGCTCTTGCTTTCCAGCACGCCGGCAGCGGCGGACGGCTGGGTTTCCGTCGACGTAGTGTATGCGCTGGGTGGCGCCCTGGCGGTTGCCGCAGCCGCGCTGGCCGCGCTTGCAGTCGCGTTGCGCCGTATCATGAAACAGGCTGCGGCTTCACGGCGGGATGTCGAACGTCTGCTCGAGAGCATGCCGGCCGGCTACGTGCGATGGACGAACGGTTCGGCCCGGTTTTCCCGCCGCGCCGCGGACCTGCTGGACCTGCCGCGCAATCCTGAAGAGCTGCCGACGGCGGAAGCGGACAGGGTGCTCGTGGAGGCGGTCGCCAATGGCGACCGCGCACGGCTCGAACAGCGCCTGGGCGACCTGCATATCGGTGGCGCGGAGTTCGATGACCAACTCGGGGTCTCGGACGGAATGGCGGTCTCGGTTCGGGGCGAAAATTTGGGCAGCAGCGATGTGCTGTGGATATTCGACGCGACCGAGAAGGCGACCCTGTCGTCCGATCTGGCCGCCAAGTCGGACGAAGCATCGACCATGCAGGCACTGCTCGACCGCATTCCGCTGCCCATATGGTGGCGGGACGAGAACCTGAATCTGGCGGGCTGCAACCGCGCCTATTCCGAAGCCACGGATTCCGACCGGAAGACGACGATCGCCGAGCAGCGCGAACTCGCGGCCGGCTACATCGAGGGTGGCGGCCGTGCCCTGGCGGAGCGGGCCGCGCACACCGGAATGGCGCAGTCCGAGAGCCATCACGTCGTGATCGGCAATTCCCGGCGCCTCCTGGAGTTCATTGAGGCACCGCTGACCGGCGTCGGAGCCCGGATCTGCGGGTACGCGACCGACGCGACAGCGCTCGAGGCGCTGCAGGATCAGCTGGCCGACCACATCGCCGCCCACGCCGAGGTCCTCGAGAGTCTGAATACCGCGATCGCCATCTTCGGTGCCGACAAACGCCTGAAATTCTTCAATACCGCCTATGCCGAGCAGACCGGCCTCGACGAGGCCGCGCTGCAGGCGGAACCGAGCCTGAACGAAGTGCTGGAGTGGCTGCGCGAACGGCGGCGTTTGCCCGAGATCGTCGATTTTCCGGCTTACAGGGCGGAACGCGACCGGTGGTTCACGCGGCTGATCGAGCCGTTCGAGGAACTTCAGCATTTGCCCGACCAGACCACGTACCGCTTCGTCGCCTCGCCGCATCCGCTGGGCGGGCTCGTCTTCGCGATCGAGGACGTCACCGACAGGCTGGCGCTCGAGAGTTCGTACAATACGTTGATCGAGGTGCAGCGGGAGACCCTCAACAACCTCTACGAGGGCATCGCCGTGTTCGGCGGCGACGGCCGCCTGAAACTCTATAACTCGGGCATGATGCGAATCTGGAACCTGAGCGAGGAGCTCTTGGAGGGTGGACCGCACATCAGCGAAATCGTCGATGCCACCCGCGAATTCTTTCCGGAGAACGTCGACTGGGCGAAACTGAAGCAGCGCATCATTCTCATGGTCACCGAGCGCCCGGCGCGCAGCGGTCGCCTGCACCGTTCCGACGAGTCGGTCGTCCGCTACGCGGTGGTGCCGCTGCCGGACGGCAACACGCTGTTGACCCTGCTCGATATATCCGACAGCGCCCGGGTCGAAAAGGCCCTGCGCGAGCGCAATCTCGCACTTGAAAACGCCGACCGAATCAAGTCGGAATTCATCGGCAATGTCAGCTACGAACTTCGGACACCGCTCAATGCCATCGTCGGTTTCACGGAGATTCTCGACAACCGGTATTTCGGCGAGCTGACCGAACGGCAGGCTGACTACGTCGAGTGCATCCTGCAGGCCTCGACGCTCCTCATGTCGCTGATCGACGACATCCTCGACCTGGCCACCATCGAGGCCGGTTATATGGCGCTCGACGTCCGGGAGGTCGAGGTCGGCACCCTGATGAACGGCCTGGCCGAGCTGGCGCTCGAGCGCGCCAGCCAGACCGACCTGACCATCGAGGTCGATTGTCCCGAAGATATCGGGACGATGCGGGCCGACGCCGTGCGCCTGCGTCAGGCGCTGTTCAATCTCGTCTCGAACGCGATCCAGTTCACGCCCGCCGGCGGCACGATCAAGCTTTCCGCCCGCCGCGACGCCAGCAGGATGCTGATCACGGTAACCGATACGGGCATCGGAATTTCGCCGGAGGATCAGCAACGCGTCTTCAACAAGTTCGAGCGGGTCGATCCCAATGCACGCGAGTCCGGCGCCGGCCTGGGCCTCGCCCTGACCAAGAGCCTGATCGAGCTGCACGGCGGCACCGTCGAACTGAGGAGCGCGCCTGGGGAAGGCACTAAGGCGATCTGCCGCGTGCCGGTCCGGCAGACCTGAAGCCGGCGACATGAGTCGGCGTCAGACGGACGGCAGGCCGCGCGTCGTCGAATACTCGAAATGCAGCTCCTTGCCCTCGAAGACAAGGGAATATGCGGCGTGCGCAGCTGCCGCCGCCTCGGCGAAGCCGGTCAGGATCAGTTTCAGCTTGCCGCGATAGGTTGCGATATCGCCGACGGCAAACACGCCTTCGATATTTGTGGCGCAAGTCTCGGGGTCGATGACAATGTGGTGGTGATCGAGATTCAGACCCCACTTCGCGATCGGGCCGAGAGACATCGACAAGCCGTAGAACGGCAACAGCGCGTCCGCCGCAAGGCACCTGGTATTGCCGTCCAGGTCGGCGACGATCACGGCGTCGAGAATCCCGTCCGCGCCTTCCAGCCCGGCCAGCTGGTAGGGTATGACAAGTTCGATCTTGCCCTGTTCGGCAAGCGCTTGCAGCCGGCTGACGCTGTCCGGCGCGGCGCGGAGTTTGGCCCGCCGGTGCACGACACTGACGTGGCCGGCCACCTCCGACAGCGCCAGCGCCCAGTCCACCGCCGAATCGCCGCCGCCGGCGACGACAACGCGCTTGCCCGCAAAGTCCTGCCGTCGCAAAACCATGTAGTGGACGCTCTTGCCTTCGAACCTGTCGATCCCGGGCAGCGGCGGGCGGTTCGGGCCGAACGCCCCGGCCCCGGCGGCGATGACCACGACGCGCGCGTCGATCAGCGTTCCGGTGGAGGTCTCCAGCCGCCATCGTTTGCCGCCTTTCCCGCGGCGCAGCGCGACGACCTGCTGCCCCAGATGGTAGACGGGCTTGAACGGCGCCGCCTGCGCCTGCAAGCGCTCGACCAGTTCGGCGGCTGCAATAATCGGGAATCCCGGGATGTCGTAGATCGGTTTTTCAGGATACAGCGCGGTGCACTGGCCGCCCGACATCTCCAGCGTGTCGACGACATGTGCGGTCATGCCCAGCATGCCGAACTCGAACACGGCGAACAGGCCGACCGGCCCGGCGCCTACGATTGCCACGTCGCAAGTGTGAAGGTATTCCGCCATGTCTGCTCCGCGCATGCCCATAGCACGCGGGTCGGGCGCACACCAATACTACCTTCTTATGCGGCCTACAGCGCCGCCGTTCCGCAGCCGGCGCAGGGCTCCGGCATCGTGCGATGCGGTTGCGGGGCGCGCGGCGCTTCGGTACAAACCGCGGATGGCCGTCGCCGCCGAATCAGGGGCGCTCACCGTGGCGCTTGCAGACCCGGACGCCACCGCCCGGCTGGCGGTCGCGTTGGCCGCGCTATTGCGACCCGGCGACGTGGTGGCCCTGCGCGGCGACCTCGGCACCGGCAAGACCACCTTCGCGCGGGCCCTGATCCGGGCGCTGACCGGAACCGACGAGGAGGTGCCGAGCCCGACCTTCACGCTGGTGCAGACCTATGCTGCGGCGGATTTCGAAATCTGGCATTTCGACCTCTACCGGCTGGAGAAGCCCGAGGACGCCGTCGAGCTCGGGATCGAGGACGCGATGGCCGAAGGCGTCACCCTGATCGAATGGCCGGAGCGGCTCGGATATTGGCTGCCGTCCCGCCGCCTCGACATTCGGCTCTCGTACGGTGGCACCGATACCGAACGCGTCGCGACTCTCTGCGGCACCGGCGACTGGGCGCAGCGGCTGGGGGACCTGGCCGATGGATAGCCGCGCCGCGCAGATCGCAGCCTTCCTCGTCGACGCGGGCTGGGGCGACGCCGTCCGGGGCACGCTGGCCGGCGACGCCTCGTTCCGGCGCTACGACCGTCTGTCGCGCGGCACCGACAGCGCGGTGCTCATGGATGCGCCGCCGCCGATGGAGGACGTGCGGCCGTTCATGCGAATCGACCGCCTGTTGCGCGTCCGGGGTTTCAGCGCGCCGGCAATCCTCGCCGCGAACGAAGAGGCCGGGCTGCTGCTGCTGGAGGATCTCGGCGACGACACCTATACGCGGGTCCTCGCGGACGGCGGTGACGAGCAGGCGTTGTACGAAATCGCGCTGGATACGCTGATCGAGCTGCACCGGCGGTTCGCCGATTGCGATCCCGTCGCAGAGGGGTTGCGGCCCTACGACGACGACGCGCTGCTCGCCGAGGCGACGCTGCTCACCGACTGGTACATGCCTGCCGTGCTGGGCCGCGAAGCCACGGCCGCGACCCGCGCCGAATACTGCCGCCTGTGGACGGATATGCGCCGCGCCACCGAAGGTCTGCCGGACCGGCTCGTCTTGCGCGACTACCATGTCGACAACCTGATGTGGCTTCCCGACCGGCCGCATATCGAGGCGTGCGGACTGCTCGACTTCCAGGATGCGCTGTGGGGTCCGGTCACCTACGATCTCGTGTCGCTGTTCGAGGACGCGCGGCGGGATGTGCCGGCATCCCTGACCCGGCGACTTTTGGACCGCTACCTAGCGGCTTTCCCGGAACTGGACCGGGACCTTTTCGCCGCCTCCTATGCGCTGTGGGGGGCCCAGCGCAGCGCCAAGATCCTCGGCATATTCACCCGCCTCGACCGGCGCGACGGCAAGCCGGTCTATCTGCAGCACATCGCGCGCGTCTGGCGCTGGCTCGAAGACGACCTCGCCCATCCGCTGCTGGCGCCGTTGCATGACTGGTTTGCGCGCGAACTGCCGGCCGAGACCCGAATCGTGCCGGAAGCGACGGCGACGCCATGAGCCGCGTGAAGATTGCATGCGCGATGGTGCTGGCTGCGGGCCTCGGCAAGCGCATGCGCCCGCTAACCGACGATCTGCCGAAGCCGCTGGTCGTGTTGGCCGGCCGGACGTTGCTCGACCGTGCGCTCGACCGACTGGCCGCGGCCGGCGTCGGGCAGATCGTCGTCAACAGCCACTATCGCGCCGACATGATCGCCGCGCATCTTGCCGGCCGCGCCGACATCACGCTGTCGCCCGAAGAGGTTCTGCTCGAAACCGGCGGCGGCGTGCAGGCGGCGCTGCCGCATCTGGGTACGGGCCCGTTCTTCGTCGTCAATTCCGATGCGGTTTGGCGCGACGGGCCGACACCGGCGCTCGAGCGACTGGCCGGTCACTGGAACGACGAGACAATGGACGCCCTCCTGCTGATGGTGCCGACACCGGCGATCGCGGGCGGTACCGTGAATGACAAAGGCGACTATCATCTCGAGCCGGACGGCCGGGCGCGGCGGCGCGGCGAGGGCGACATCGCACCGTTCCTGTTCGGCGGGATCCAGGTCCTTCACCCGCGCCTGTTCGAAGGTGCGCCCGATGGGCCGTTCTCGCTGAACGTGCTGTATGACAGGGCCGAGGCGGCGGGGCGCCTGCACGGTATGCGCCACGACGGCGATTGGTATCACGTCGGCACCCCGGGGGACCTCGCCGTCGCGGAGGCGGAACTGGGCGGTGGCCGGGCCGGGGAGAAGCCGTCCCGATGGTAGCCCCCGGGCGCGTCCTGACCATCGCGCCGGGACGGCCGTTTCTCGACGCGCTGGCGGCGGGGTTGCTGCACGAGACCCGGGCTTCGCCGGAATCCCTCGCCGACTGTACGGTCCTGTTGCCGACGCGTCGCGCCTGTCGGTCGCTGGCGGAGGCGTTCCTCCGCGTGAGCGGCGGAAGGCCCCTGCTGCTGCCGGACACGCGGCCGCTCGGCGATGTCGAGGAGGAATCGCTCGCCCTGCGGCTGTCGTCCGGCAGCGCCGCGCTGACCCTGCCGCCGGAAATCCCCGAGCGACGCCGCGAGCTTCTGATGACGCGCCTGGTCCTGCAGTGGAAGAAGGGGCGGGGCATCACCCCGGACCAGGCGCTCGGGCTGGCCCGTGAACTGGCGCGCCTTGTCGACCAGGTCCAGACCGAACGCATCGACTTCCGGGCGCTCGCCGATCTTGCGCCGGCGCGCTTTGCGGGCCATTGGCAAGACGTCCTCGAATTCCTGGCCATTGTCACCGAGAACTGGCCGAAGATCCTCGCCGACGAGCACTGCATCGACCCGGCGGAGCGGCGCAACCGGTTGCTTGAGGCGCAGGCGCGTCTGTGGCGCGAGACGCCGCCGCAGAACCCCGTCATTGCGGCCGGTTCCACGGGCAGCATCCCCGCCACCGCCGATTTGCTGCTGGTTATCGCGCGACTGCCGCGCGGGCGCATCGTCCTGCCGGGGTTGGATCGTACGATCGATGCGGCATCGCACAGGGCGGCCCTCGGCGAGACGACGCATCCGCAACACGGCATGCTGCGGTTGCTGGAACGGCTCGCGGTCTCGCCGGCGGCGGTCGGCGATTGGGACGCGGGCCCCGATGGGATCCCCCCCTCCAGCCCACCCGGCCGGACACGGATCGCGATCGAGGCGCT
>JBFIFO010000034.1:0-27828 GCA_041602815.1 Alphaproteobacteria bacterium
CGCGCCAAGTGCTGTCGACACGTCGTTGGCCCAGGTTGCCACCCTGCGCTGTGCATCGGCGTGATCGCTGGCCCGTGCCCGTATCGCCGGGATGCGGAGAAAAATGCATCCTGCGTGCGCGCCTTAATCGAAAATTAAGCGGGCACGTGGCCAAATGCCTCGGGATGTTCACGGGACTGCCATCGAACTGCCTTGGTTGGACGGCAGAAGGGCGGTTCCGTCCGTGGTCGCCCCGAGTGGAGAATGCCGTGCGCGCAGTTCAGATCACCTTGCTTTTCGTTGCCGCCATGTTGTGGCTCGGCGTCCAGGCCGCGCAAACCGAGCCGGGCGGTAACGCTCTCGACGGAACGGCATCGCCGGCGGTAACGCCGGTGACATTCGCCGACGCGGGTTAAGCGCTGGCTTTGCCGGCCCCTCTGCCGCGCGTCGTGTCTGGGCGGGGCCTCGCGAGAAGGACCGGAAACCCCGCGAGGCTGCGATTGACACAGAGTTCGAATTAGGGTCGTAGCTGTGCTAAGCAGCGGGCAATGGTTCCCCATGCCAAAAGGAGCTGCCCGCAATGGCTCTGATCAATTATCTTACGAGGATCCAGTTCGATTTCGGTGCGGTCGCGCTGCTCGCCGATGAGCTGCACGCGCTCGGTGTTTCCCGACCGCTGATCGTCACTGACGACGGCCTCGTAGCTGCGGGTCTCGTCGGACGGGTCAAGGCGGACCTGCCCAGTGCAACGCCGGTGTTCCACGATACCCCGGCGAACCCGACCGAGGACGCCGTGGACGCGGCGCTCGCGGTGTACCGGGACGCCGGCTGCGACGGCCTGGTCGCGGTCGGCGGCGGGTCGTCCATCGACCTTGCGAAGGGCGTTGCGTTGCTCGCCACCCACAAGGCTCCGCTCGAGCAATATGCCGCCATCCTCGGCGGCATGCCGAAGATCACCGCGGCGGTGGCGCCGCTGGTGGCGGTACCGACGACGGCGGGGACGGGCAGCGAGGTTGGCCGGGCGGCGCTGATCACCCTCAGGGACGGGCGCAAGCTGGGCTTCATTGCACCCCACATGATCCCGAAGGTGGCGATCTGCGATCCGGAGCTGACGCTGGGCTTGCCGCCGGGTCTGACTGCCGCCACGGGAATGGATGCGCTGACGCACTGCATCGAGACCTTCCTGTCGCCGCGCGACAACGTGCCGGCCGACGCGATCGCGCTGGACGGGGCCGGCCGTGCCATGACATGGATCGAGACCGCAGTGGCGGACGGCGCCAGCCGGGAGGCGCGCTGGCACATGATGATGGCGTCCCTCGAGGGCGGCCTGACGTTCCAGAAGGGCCTTGGCGCGGTCCATGCGATGTCGCACCCGCTCGGCGGGCTGCGCGATCCGGTGCTGCATCATGGCACGCTGAACGCGGTGATCCTGCCCGCCGTGCTGCGCTTCAACACGGGGCACGTCGGTGACAAATACGCGCGGCTGGCGAACGCGATGGGGCTTGCGCCCGAAATCGACCTCGCCGCCGAGATCGAGGCCCTGAACAGCCGGCTTGGGCTGCCCGCTTGCCTGCGCGAGATGGGGGTGACCGCGGACGTCATCCCGCGCATGGTCGAGGGCGCGGTCGCCGACCACAGCACCGCCAGCAACCCGCGGCCGGTCACCAGGGCCGACTACGAAGCGCTGTTCGCCGCGGCCATGGGGTGAGCCGGTGGCGGCGGCCCGTCTGCGCGGCACTGCGCTCGTTTTCGCCATGTGCCTGGCGATGGCGGCGAGCCTGCTGGGCTTTTCGACGTTCGCCGCGATCACTCCGACATTGATCGCAGAGTGGGGGCTCAGCAACAGCGAGGCGGGCTTCCTTAACGGCGTATTCTTCGCCGGGTACATGGCCGGCGTGCCGTTTCTGGTGGGCGGTACGGACCGCATCGACGCCCGCCTGATCGTCCTCGTCGGCTTCATCGTGAGTGCCGTCTCCCTGCTCGGCCTTGCGGTCGCGACCGGGTTCTGGTCGGCCACTGTCTTCCGCATCGCCGGCGGCGTCGGGTTCGCCGGCTGCTACATGCCCGGGCTGAAGGCGCTGGTCGATCGCTACGAAGGCCGCCATCCGTCGCGCGCGGTGTCGTTCTACACCGCCAGCTACGCGATTGGCGTGGGCGCATCGTTCTGGCTGTCGGGCGAGGTCGCGGCGGCATATGGCTGGCGCTGGGCGTTCGGTGCGGCCTGCATCGGCCCCGTGACCGGTTTCGCCATCGCCTGGAGCGTGCTGCTGCCCGAGCGCGGCTCCGCGCTGTTGCGCGACTGGTTCCGGCTGCCGGATGTCCGCCCCGTGTTCGCCAACCGCCCGGCGATGGGCTATATCATCGCCTATACGCTGCATACCGGCGAACTCTTCGTCTTCCTCTCCTGGGTGGTGGCCTTCCTCACCTTTACGGCGGCGCTGCATCCGGAAAGCGCCGGCGGCTGGGACATTCCCCTGATCAGCGCCGTCGTCAGCGTCGTCGCGCTGCCGTCGAGCATCATCGGCAACGAGGTGGCGATCCGCTTCGGGCGCCGGCGGACCATCGTCGCCGTCATGCTCGCGACGGCGGCGGTGGCGGCGCTGACCGGGTTTTCCGCCGGCCTGTCCTTTCCCGCCGCGGTCCTGTTCTGCCTGCTCTACGGGACGATCATCGCCACCGATTCGTCGGCTCTGACCGCCGGCACAGTCGGCGCTGCCCGACCCGACGAGCGCGGCGCGACGATGGCGCTGCATTCGTTTCTCGGCTTCGGCGCCGGCGCTGTCGGCCCGCTGATCCTGGGCGTCGTGCTGGACATCACCGGCGGCGGCGAGACCACTGTGTCCTGGGGCATCGCCTTCGCCGTCATCGCCGTCCTGACGCTGATCGGCCCGCTGGCGCTGCTGCGGTTTGCAGGCCGGAACGAGACGGTAGCCGCCGGCCCCGTCAGCGACCGCTGATCGTATCATTGGTTTGCCGCGTTCGGCCCGTGTGGGCATCGACTGGGAGGGACCGGTCGGACAACGCCACAATTAACCTTGACCCCAGTCCGGCTATTCTGTCCAATGTGTATTAACAAATATTAACGGTTTCGGGCCGATCCAAGCCGGTCGTCCGCCCCGGACCACGGGTGGCTACGTGGCAATCGGACGGCTGCCGTGACGTTGATCAGCAAGACGAACGGGGGAGCGTCTCATGTCAGCGACTTCACTGCGCAAAATTCTTGTGTCCGGCCTTCTGGCGCTTTTCGCAACCGTGGGGGCGGCGTTCGCCGAACCCTACGCGCCCATCGCCAAGGATCCCGGGAAACCGACCATCGAAGGCGAAGAGCTGGGGTATCAGCTAGAGCGGATGGTGCTTCAGGAGACCGCGAAAAACATGCCCGAGCGGAGCGCGGTAAAGCAGCCGCCCTATCCGGGAGCGGTTGTCGTCAATGCGCGACGGGCTGCCAAGGGATCGCACAACGGTGTTGCCTACACAGTCCTTCCCAACGTGATTCTCCACACCACGGACGACGTGGCGATTGTCATGGCGTTCTATGTCGAGGCGCTGCCGGGCTGGACGGAATACGAAGAATTCGACATGCACTACCTTTACGAAGGCAGCGGCGAGTTCAAGCCCATGGACACATCCGGTTACAGGACCCCGCATGTCGTGGTCAACAAATTGCATAGTGCGATGAAGTACCACGCCATACCGGATGCCGTGACAGAGATCACGATCTACTACAAGTAGTTCCACTTCACCGCGGGGATCGGCGGATGATTCTCCCACGAAAAAAGCGGAGCCTGACCCGCTGTTTTTGCGGCGTGGTCCTGCTCTGGCTGTTCTCGATGCAGGCGGTGCTGTCAGCGGCGGAGGCGCCGTTGCCCGGGGATACGCCGCTGCAGGCGCTGCGCGCGCTTGACCTCGACGACGCCTTTGCCGAGGTGGCCACAGGCATACGCTTCGAACCGTATCCCGGCATCCTTCGCGGTCCGCGCGGCACGGTGCTGGCGCGCGGCGGCAATGCAGCGGACCAGGCGCTGCTGCTGGCCGATGTCCTGCGCGCGAAGGGCTATCGGGTGCGGTTCGTCCGGGGCAAACTCGAAGGCGGCAATCTCGACATCCTGACCCGCGGGATTTACCCGCCGGATGTCCCGGAACTCAATCTGGCGAAAGAATATCTGCCCTACAATCCCGGTGCCGACAATGCGCTTCGCGCGCTGATCGCCGACCATCTCTGGCTGGAGGTCGACCAGGGCGACGGCTCATGGTTGCCGCTCGACCCGTCCTTCCCGCGCGCCACGATCGGAGCGGCCTATGCCACACCGGGTTCGCGCCACGATGCGCTGCCCGATGAATTGTATCAGCGCATCGTTCTGACGTTGCACGAGGAAACAGCGGCGGGTGACACGCGCGATCTGGGTCGGCTCGAGGCGCGAACCGCGGAGCTGGGGTTGCGCCAGCTGTCGCTTCTGATCCTCGGCGTCCGGCAGTTGAAGGCACCCGAAGAAGACAGGCAGAAGGGCGGCGGTGCCGGCGGGCTGTTCGGGAGCGCGCTGTCCGGCAAGCAGGGTGATCCTGAACCGGCGGCGGCAGCGGTGGAGGCAAGACCGGTCGGGAGGCTGTACCGCCGCACATTGCGTCGAGATGGCGAGGCCACGGAACTCGAGCCCAGCCTCGTTCTGGACGATGAAGACGCCACCCGCATTCGCCGCGAGTGGCTGGAAATTGCCGTCCATGCGCCCGGCCAAGAGCCCCGGGTGGTATCGCGGGACCTCTATGTCAGCGATGCGCCGTCGATCGGCGGCGCCGCGCCGCAGCCCTACCGCCGCTATTCTCTGGGTGTCGTGCCCGGTCCGATCGACGTTGCGGCCGTGCGTGAATATGCCGGGTCACTCGCGGAAGAGGTCGACCTGGACGCTTCGAGGGCGCGGATCGATGCCATAGACCACACAGATGCCGGGGCAGCCGCATCCGAGGCGCTTTCCGTGAATGAGAAGGTGGGTCCGCTTGCTGCCCATCTGGCAGCGCTGGGGTTTGCTGGCGAATCCGACGAAATGACACGTCGGATTGCCTTCAACAATGGCGTGACCTTCGCCCAGGCAGTCCCACGCATCATCATCGTTTCCGTCGAGGGCGGCGAGGCCTCGGACTACCGCGTGGCGCTCGACCTGCGTCTCGACGAAGTCGCAGCGTGGCCCTATCCGGGATTTGCGCGCCGTGCGGCAGAGCATTTCCAGTCGGCGCGCGGGTTACAGAATACGATGCTGGAGGGCAAGTTCCTAGAACGGATTCTGGGGGTACGGCAGACTGCGAACACGGCAGAACTCGTTGCTGGTATCGAGGGCGGACCCTCCGCAATGCTGGTATTCGAAGCGGGTCAGGAAGGGCGGCTGGACGAAATCGAAGGTCTGTCGCTCTATGCCCGTCGCCTGATCGCACAGAGCCTCGCCGCAGGCCACGAAGTCATCGTTCCGCGACGCCCGGTCGAAATTGCAGGGCGAGCACGCTTCGGCTGGTGGGAGCGTGATCCGGCCACCGGGCGCGTCGTCGGAGTCATGGATGACGGCCTGCATCAGGCGATGACCTCCTACTCGCTCAACACAACCGAAATCGGGCTCAATGACGACATGGGTTTCGTCATCGGCATGATCATCGGTGCAACGGGCACCGAGTTCCTGATCGCCGCCAAGATGCTGGAGTATGGGGAAGTGACGGACCAGCTGATCGCCGACGTCGAAGCGCAGGTGGAAAGGCTGAAATGCCTATCCTGTCCGAAGGCCGAAGCCAGCGTTTCCGCCGGCGCCAGTTTCGGAGACAGCTGTTACAAGGTGGAAAAAAAGGTGGAGGCGGGGGCTTCCGTCTCGGCCGGCTCGTTCTGTGAAAAATACGTCGCGGGAATGGCCTGCGCATCGAGCATGATCCTCAACGGGCTCAAAGGCGGCTCGGGCGGGCCCAGCGGCGGCGTGGGCGGTGGCGTCAACCTGGAAGACGGCTGCAACTGACTGGGATCAAACGAATGAAATTGTCGAAGTTTCGGGTGATCGCCGTGCTGTGCATGGCAGCAACTTTTGCGGCAGCCGCACTGGCACAACCGGATGACCCGACATGGCGCGACCCCTATCTGACAGGCGACACCGCCCTCTATCCCGAGCCGGAGCCGCTTGAAACGGTGCCACGCACTGATGACCTCCGGCCCGACCCGTCATTCGCCGCCATTCCGGTCGATACCCCGCCCTTGGCAGTGGGCAAGAACAACGCGGTCCGAATCGCGCTGATGAAGGTCGTGCGCGGTCCGGTGCTTGCCGGAACGCCAGCGCCGGACGGCATGGAGGCGGTCATCCTTGTGACCCGCTGGACCAATATTCGTCCGCGGGAACTGGTCGAGAAATCGAAGCTGGAAGGCAAGGCGGATAGGACCTATGGCGCCGGCGGGATGTTCTCCGGCACCGGTGGCGGCGGCGCGGGTGGCGTCGAGACGGTCGAGATGGATGTCCCGTTTAATGTGCCGAAGGTCGGCCAGCACGCCTTTCTCGTGGCCGGGGGTGTGGCAACCGATATGCGGGTCGAGAGCGTCGGCCTGCCGAACGGTATCGCTGCGCACGAGCCGCTCGCAATCGCCCGTTTCGGTGAGAGCCGTGAGGTTCGTCTCGGGTATTTCGTGCCTTCGGGGTCTGCACATCTGGTCTTTCGGTTCTTCGACTACAGCAACGGCCACATCACGCTAGCGGTTGCGGGTGACCAGGCGCAGGCAATGGTACCGCCCGATCTCGCGGGGAAACCGGACGGAACGTTGGCCGAAGTGGAGCTGGCCGTCGACGGCCTGACATTTGGTGATCGTTATCTCGATCAGGCGGCGCCTCAGGGTTGGCGCTTCGCCCGCGTCGCGGTGCTTGGCCGCGGCGTGGTCGAGACCGGCCGGATGGGCGCCATCGCCATCATCGACCCGACTCGCTCGGTCTGGCTCGCCGGCGACGGCGGGTTCGTGTCCTGGGGGTTGCCGCCGGAGGACGGCGGGCGGTCGACCTCTTTCACGCCGGAATTCTTCCAGCGACGGGTATTCGCGTTCCTCGTGCCTGTCGACGCCGGTCGCTTTCGACTCGGCGTGCGCGGCCGGGGCGGTGCGGTTTCTATCGCGGTGACGGCCGAAGAACCTGTGCCGTTGCAGGTCGGCGCGGTCACGCATGCGGACGGCGAAGTTGGCGAGATCGCGGTGCTCGGCTTGCGCTGGGAGTTGGAGCATCTTGTCGCGGACCTCGGCTTTTTGCCCCGGACGGGCACCCAAGGCATCGAACTGAACCTAGCCCGGCAATTCCTGCTGGTGGACCCGACCGGTACCGAGATTTCGCCTGATATGCAGGCAACACGGCAGCTGACCCGGCGCCCGCCGGAGCCAACGGTCATCCCACCCGGAACGCCCACGCGATTCGAGCTGGCCTTTGGCGTTCCGGCGAATCTCGAGCCCAGCATCTTGCGCTATCGCGGATTCGGCGGCGAGGCGAGACTCGACCTGTCGGGCGTCGCGATCGCCGGCACACGCGGCGTGGCAACAGCTGACGGCACCACCGCATTTCCGGAATTCGCCGTTGCTGCCGCGCCGTTGTCCGCCGAGGCGGAGCCGGATCGCCCGGCACGGCAAGCGTCCGCGGCGTCACCATCCGCCGTCTCCGCGGTCCCTGCAAGCCGCTTCGGCCCGCCGGACACGCCACCGCAGCTCATGCCCGTCGCGTTGCCCGATTTCGATCAGACCATGGCGGTTGCGGAAGTCGAGCCCAATAACAAGCTCGAAGAGGCGACAGCGCTCGGGAAAGGCAGCGCAGCGACGGGCACAATGTCGGGTAAAGACGAAGACTGGTTCCTGCTGCAGGCGGAAGGTGAGCCGCAGCTGTGGACGTTCGAGGCCAGCGGCCCCGGTGCCCGGGTCCTCGGACTTTATCGTGCCGGCAATGCCCGCCTCGTGGAACGAAGCCTTGTCCCCGAAGAAGCATCTGTCCGCATCGACAATGTGTTGCTATTGCCAGGACCGTATTGGCTGAAACTCCGACCGACCGAGGCCGGCGGCGCGTATTCGGTGCGCGCGGTCGCCCTCGGCCGTCCCGATCGGTATGCCGAGTTTGAGCCGAACGATAAGGAGGACATGGCGCATATCCTTCGCTTCGGTGAGCCGCGCCGCGGCCTCATCGATCATAAGGACGATCGCGATCTCTACCGGTTTTCGCTGAATCTGCCGACCCATCTTGTCGTTTCCGTCACCCCGCCGAACGGCAAACACCTGCACATCGGTATCGAGAGCGAAGGATGGCGCGTAAGCGCCAAGCGAGCACCGGAATCAGCGCAGACCGTGCGGTACCAGGCGTTGCTGGAAGCGGGGGACTACCAGGTTAAGCTCCATGCCGATGGCGGCTGGCGCAGCGACGTGCCCTACGAAATCCGACTTGACCGACTCGATCCTTTCGCTCTGCCCGCAGACCTTGAGCCTAACGACAGGGAATACGAGGCCCAGCCCATCGGACATCGCCGCCGGTTTTCCGGTCGCGTGGGCGCGTTCGGAGGTGCCGACTATTACCGGCTGCCCCCGGTTGCCGGCAAGACCGCGCTCACCGTCACGCTGGAGAGCGATGCCGACATTCGGCCCGGGCTCTATTCCCAGGACGACGACAACATCAGATCGGCCCCGCTTGAGGAAGACAAAAAGCAGCGCTCCGATGGGCTGGGAGTTTTCCATGGGAGTCTGGAGCCGGGACGGCAAGGTCTGCTTTATGTCCGCGGCACGGGAGATTACCGCATAACGCTGGACTATGACCCGCCCCTGGCCGACGGGACGGTGCAGTCGACAGACGCAGTGATCGACCTGGCGCTGTCGAGCCCGACCCGCGCTTTCAATGCGTACGGAAAAGACACACAGGAAGCACCGGTGACCGTGTCGGTCGGCAACCGTGGCAGGGCGCGACAGCGGATCCTGTTGGAAACGACCTCGGGAGAAACAGGATGGGAACTCGCACTCGAAAGCGACGAACTCGATCTCGCGCCAGGTGATTCGCGCATGCTGTCCGGTGTTCTGCAGGCCTTGCCGGACCGCCCGGCCGGACAGCCGATACCCGTCTTCGTCAGGGCGCAAGATGAGTCTGGCGCCGGCACGACTACGGCGCTTTCGGTGGAGGCCGCGTGCGACGTACCCGCGGTCCAGCCGCGGCGATACGAAGCTCTGCCGCAATCCCTGCGCGGAGGACTCAACCTTGCTTGGCTGGCGCTGGGCGGGGAGGCCGTGGCGGAGAACGACTCGGCCCGCCGGCGCTTTGCGGAGCTGTTCGACGGCATGACCACCCTCAACGGCCGTTACGACATTTCCGGCAGCAAGATGCCGTTCGACTTGACGGTGCGGGTCGGCGGGGCAGAGCCGGCTGAGATCGCCGGTGTCACGCTGTTTCCCCGCGCAGCGGGTCGGGATCAGAATAACCTCGGCCCCTTCGAGATTTTGGCATCAGCCGACGGTCAGGCGTTTTCGCCTGTGTTCGCGGGACATCTGGGTCGCAGCGAGGTTGAGCACGTCTTCGCGTTCGAGTCGCCCGTGCGGGCAACGCACGTTCGTTTGCGCCTGGACCGGGCGGTGCAACTCAACAGGAACGGCAGTGCAGGCCTTGGAGAATGGAAGGTGATCGCGGTCCCTGGATCGCAGCCATTTGGCAGTCGGGAATTCAACATTGCCAGCCCTGCGCTAGGCGGCCATATCGCTTGGGCGTCCTGGGAGGCCGGATATTCAAGCCGCGTTGCGATGCTGACGGACGAAAGCGACGTGCAGAAGATCCGGGCCCAGCCGTTGCAGCCGATCGAATGGGTCGTCGGATTCCATCACGGGCGCGCTGCACGGATTACGCGATTATCGTGGCGCGATACCGCCAAAGTCTCCAAGCGCGACCGGCGATTCGAATCGATCAAGGTTTCCGTCAGTACAGGAGGGCCGACTGGACCGTGGCGTCCACTCGCGGACTGGACACTGGAACGTGACGGTAATGGCAAGTCTGAACTCGTCCTGCCGAAACCCGTGTGGGCCCGTTTCGTGCGTTTCGCGGCACCGGGCAGCGACCAGAGAGCCGATTGGCTGATACCGGAGACCCTGGAAATATTCGAGCAGCCGGAAGACGACGGTTATCTCTCGGTTTTGGGCGAATGGGGCCACTATGCTCGCGATGCGGCCTTTGAACGATCGATCGCCACCACCACTTCGGGTCTCAAGGACGACGGCGGTCCGGGACCGGACTCGGCGACGCTGTTGGCGGTCGGCGCCGCGCTGGGCGGCCGGGTCCAAGTCGGCGTGGATGAGGACTGGTTCCGGGTCGACGTACCGGACGGCATGAGGCGCCTCGAATTCGCGTTCGATGGTGCGGGCGCCGCACGTCTGATCCCGACCCTGCAAAATTCCGCTGGCGAAACCGTGGCACTCGTCGAGGCCGACGAGCTCGAAGGTGTGCGTCTCTTCCATGCCGAGGTCGCACAGGGTGAGAGCTATCTCCTGCGGGTGCGGGAAGCCACCCGGTCGATCATGATTGCCTGGGACAACAGCGGCAGCGTCAGCGCCTATCACGAAACGATGTACCGCGCCATCGCCCGTTTCGTGGACGATATCCGCCCCGGTCTCGAGGTGGTGAACCTGCTGCCGTTCCGCGATCGCGATCCGGTACCTCTGCTGGAGAACTGGACCGACGATCCAATAGCGCTCAAAGGCGCGATTGGGGCGTACGATCGAAAGGACGGCTCCAGCGAATCGGAGAAGACATTGGTTGGTGCCATGAAGGCGCTGGCCGAGCGTCAGGGCAATCGCGGCATCGTCTTCCTGACCGACGCCAACTCCGGCGGCGACAGGATCGCCGCCAGCATGTGGCAGCTGTTTCACGAGGTGCAACCGCGTGTGTTCGCGATGGAGTTGCAGCTCCAAGCCAGGGGTGTTGAACACTTCCAGGACCTGATGCAGGACTGGGCGGCGGTCAATGGCGGCCATTATGCCGTGTTTCGCAACCAGGCCGATCTCGATGTTGCCTTCGATCGCGCCGCCTGCCATATGCGGCGCCCCGCCGACTATCGCGTCGCCCTGCGGGAAGGCCCCGGACCGGGGACCCTGCGTGTCGCCTGGGCGGAGGGCAAGGCCATGGCCGGTGCGACGATCGAGCTCATCGTCGATGCGTCGGGCTCGATGCGATCGCGCAAGAACAAGGTGGACGGCAAGTTGAAGATCGACGTGGCCAAGGACGTGATGAGCGAAATCATCGGACTGCTGCCGGACGATTCACAGGTGGGACTGCGCGTCTATGGGCACCGCAAACGGGAAGGCACCAAAGGCGACTGCGAGGATTCGCAACTCGTCGTGCGGATCGGCGATCTGGACCGCAAGAAGTTGCTTGCGGCGGTACAGAAGATCAAAGCGCTCGGCACCACGCCGATCGCCTACTCGCTGCAGCAGGCCGGCAAGGATCTGGCTCGAGTCGAGGGACCGAAACTCATCGTCCTGGTCACCGACGGCAAGGAGGAGTGCAAGGCGGACCCCGCGACTGTGGTGACGGAATTGCGGGAGCAGGGAATCGACGTCCAGCTCGATATCGTCGGCTTCGCGCTCGCCGAAGAGAAGGTCAAGCAGGACATGCAGCGCGCGGCCGAAGCCGGCGGCGGGCGGTTCTTCGATGCCCAAGACCGCGCCGCGTTGGCCAATGCGATCCGCAAGACTCTGGCAATGCCGTTCGAGGTGCTCGACAGCCGCAGTCGGCAGACTGCCATCGGCCTGACCGACCAAGAGGCGATGAGCCTCTACCAGGGCGATTATTCGGTTATCGTCCGTACCGCCCGCGGGGACGTGACCGTCCGCGACGTGCCGGTCAAGGAAGGGCAGGCGACACTGGTGCTGCTGGCGCGCGACGACAACGGAATGACGGTCTCGATCGACGGACCCCGGCCGGCGAAATAAGAACCGATATCGGGGCCGCCGGGTGGTCAGCGGATCATGTAGACCTTGCGCACTGCCTCGTGCACCCGGCAGGTTCCGCGCCAGCCGGCGGGAAAGAACGCCGCGGTGTCGGGTTCGATCTCGATGACCTCACCCGATTCGTGGGTGTAGGTCGCACGGCCCGCCAGGAAATGGCAGAACTCGTCCCGCGTCACATGGCAGTTCCAGTACCCCGGCGTGCACACCCAGAGTCCGCATTCGTTCTCGCCGTCCGGGTCCTTGTGGATCAGCACGCCGGATGTCAGCGACCGCCCCTCGATCATCGTCAGCACCGGGCCCCAGTCGGTTAGCTCTCCAGCAAAGGCACGGGCGCCGGCAAGACGTGGCACCGAGGTCGCCGGTTTCGCGGCCATCGCCAGTCAACCCTTGACCAGCCGGTCGAGCAATCCGGCAGCCTTGGTCGGACCGTGGTGCGCCTGCATGTGGTTCGAGGTGGCGGCCAGCCGCTCCTGCAGCGCCCGGTCGGTCACCAGGGTCGCAAGATTGCGAGCCAGCTCTCCATTGGTCCAGTCACTGCGGTGCATTTTGAGCCCGTGGCCGGTCTCCTGGACGCGGGTGGCGTTGTCGTGCCCGTCCCAGACATAGGGCATGATGATCGCCGGCTTGCCGAAATACAGGCACTCGGTGAAGCTGTTGTTGCCGCCATGGTGGATCACCGCATCGACCTGCGGGATCACCGAAGGTTGCGGGTACCAGCTGTGGATCTGCACGTTCGGTGGCACCTCGTCATACGCATCCATATAGTCGCCGACGTTGAACAGGGCCCGGTAGGGCAGGCCCGCGATCGCCGTCATCAGTCGCTTCAGGAGCGCGGTGTCGCCGGAACCGAGGCTGCCGAAGCTGACATAGAGCAGCGGGCCGTCGGTGTTGGCCTTGAATTCGGGGATCTCGTAGGCCTCATCCTGGCGCACGCAGCCCTCTAGATACTGGAAGCGCGCGGGATCGAGCTTATTGCGGCGGTTGAACTTCACCGGTTCGGGGTAGAGCAGCAAGTTGAGATTCGGTGAGGCCTCGAAGAACTCGCCGAGCGGATAGGGGGCTTCGCCGCATTCGGCGAGAAAGGCATTGAAGCGGTCGTGGATGAGTTTGATTACCTCATTGAACCGGCTCGTGTATTTTTCGAAGCAGGCCTTGTCGTTCTCGCCGCAGCCGGAGAGATGCGGCGGGATGTCCGGATCCGGAATCTCGTTCTCGCTGCACGAGATGATCCGCACCCAGGGCTTTCCGTATTGCTTGATGGCGGGGAACAGGACCACGTTGTCGACGCAGACGATGTCGGGCTGCACCCCGTCCAGCACGCCCGGCAGGTCCTTCTGCGCCCACACGGCGGTTTCCACGATCGCCTCCCAGCACTCCTTCACGTAGTTGCCGATCTGCTCGTATGGGCTCTTGCTGAAGTTGGGGATATGGCCATTGATGAAGTCGGACCAGTATTTCGCCATCGCCTCCGGCTCCATCGGCTCCGACATGTTTACGAGGTGCTCCTCAAAACCGTACCCGGCGTAGACGCCCGCCATCCCCGGATCGGTCAGGAATACCGCTTTGTGCCCAAGCTTTTCGCAGGCCTGCGCGATGCCGACCGAATTCAGGGCTGGCCCGAACGCCGCCTCGGGGAAGAACGCGATGACTCCGCTGTCGCTCATGTGATGCCTCTTCTCTTCTTGTTATCCGTGCCGCGATTGCCGGGGGGATTCATCTGTACCGGCCGGTCAGCGGCGGGCGCCGACTTTCGCAACCTGTCCAATGTTAGCGTCACTTCTTGTCTGCGAAGCTCGGGACGAGGTCGCGCGATATCCGGATGTGCAATCGGATGAGTTCGGCCGCGCGCTCGCGATTACCTGCTTCCAGGGCGTCGAGAATGGCCAGATGTTCCCGGCAGGACTGGGCCATCCGCTCGCGGTCGGCGCGGAAATGAAACTCGGTCATGCGCCGCAGCCGCGACTGTTGCTGGATGGCCTGCAAGATGAACCGGTTCTGTGAGCAACGCCCGATGGTCTCGTGGAACTCCACATCGATTTCGACAAGGCGCTGGAACGGGTCCGTACGGACAGCGCCTGCCAGCAGGGATTCGTGATCCTTGCGGATTTCCGCGAATTTCGCGGGGTCGGGACGGAAGCCGGGATCGAGGATCGCCGCCGGTTCGATCTGCATGCGGAACCGGTAACTCTCCTCGTAAACCTCGGGGTTGTTGAGCGATGGCAAGAAACTCCATCCCCTTCCCGCGTCCCGTTCGACGAGCCCTTCCTCGGCGAGGCGCGACAACACGCGCCCGATCATCGACCGGCTGACGCCGTAACGCCGTCCCAGCTCGGTCACGTTGATGTTCATGCCGATGCGATCGACAAACCGGTCGCGCGTGATCTTAAGATAGAGTTGCTCTTCTTCCGTGGGCGGGATTTTACGGAGCGAATCGTTGAGGCCGCTGGTCGGCAACGCAAGAAAACAGCCCTGATTCGGGACCGCAGTCACGATCCCGAGCTCCGTCAGCAAACGCAACGCGGCGCGCACCGGCGATCGGGAGACATTGAGCTGCTCGGCCAGCCATTGCTCCTTCAGCTGCCAGCCGGCGGGACGGTCGGCCTCGCGCACGAGCTCGAGAATGCGCCGAGCCAGATCGGCATGGAACCGGCTCGTCCGCGGTTGCGGACGGCCACCAGATGATGCCTGTTCCGTCGTTGTCGCCAATTCCGTTGTCCCGCTCTCATATGAAATTACGCAGCAGGTTGCCACAACCCGCGGCAAACGGGAACACATGGCAGACGACGAGAGCACGAATGACGGCGGTAACGCCGCCGTTATTCGCAGGTTTCGCGGTCAGGCAGGACGAGACTGGAGGGCACGAGACCCTTGCGCAGCCCGGTCACGACGGCATGGGTCCGGTTGTTGACGCCGAGCCGCTGCAGAATGCTCTTGACGTGCACCTTTACCGTGCCTTCCAGCATGCCGAGCTCGGATGCGATGTCCTTGTTCTGCATGCCCTGAGCCATCAGCAGCAGAATTTCGTGTTGACGCGGCGTAAGAAGACGACTCGGTTGCGGGTCGGCGTGCCTGCCCCGCCGTTTTGCGCCCGGGTCGGTCAGCATGGCAATGGCGCTCGAAGGGATGAACGTTTCGCCGGATAGGATCAAGGGCAGGGCGTGGCGCAACGTGTCCGAACTCGAAGACTTCTCGATATAGCCTTTGGCGCCGGCACGGTAGGCCCGCGCAATATCGGTCGGATCATCCGATTCCGAGATCACGGCCACGGCAGCTGCCGGCAGCAACTTGACCAGGCGTTCGAGGGTATCGAAGCTGGAGCGCGTTTCCAGCTCCAGGTCGCACAGTACGAGACGGATATCGCGATGCTGTTTGGCGACATCCGTGGCTGCCGCCGCGGTCGGCGCTTCGAGAACCACGGAGTCGGGGTAAAGCTCTCGAAGGATCATGGCCACGCCCTGACGGAACAGTGCCTGATCATCGACAATCAGCATTTTCATGAACTTGGCGTCCTCGATGGAGGGGCGAACCGGACCTTGGCATCGAAAAGGCCCATTTCGTCTTTATGGCGAATCCAGTACCGACAAGCACACCCGGCGGAGACGCCGACGCGTACCATAAAAGGGGTACTCCGATAGCAGTCAATGTTATTTCTATACAAAAAAGAGTGTATAATTGGTATGGTCTAACCCTGCGACATACTGTCTCACCAAGGGTCACCAGCCTGCCCGGCCGGACCGACCCGGAGTTTGCGATATCGCAAGGCGGGGACGCGGCCTTGCGATATAAACGACAACGGCGGACACGCGACGACGGATCACGTCATGGCGGAATCGACAGACATGGTTGCGGTTGGAAGCGATCCGGCCGCCTTCCGGGTGCGTGGCCTTACCAAGGTCTATCGCACAGGAGACGTCGACGTCCACGCCTTGCGCGGCGTTGATCTCGATCTCCACGAGGGAGAGATGGCGGCGCTGCTCGGTCCTTCGGGCAGCGGCAAGTCGACCTTTCTGAATATCCTCGGCGGGCTCGATCATCCAAGCGCCGGCACGGTCTGGTTTCGCGACCACGAACTGACAGCCTATCGCGAAGCCGAGCTGACCGCCTATCGTCGCGACCATGTCGGCTTCGTCTTCCAGTTCTACAACCTGATCCCCAGCCTGACGGCGCTGGAGAATGTCGCCCTGGTGACGGAGATCGCGCGCGACCCGATGGCTCCCGGCGAGGCCCTCACGCTGGTTGGCCTGGCCAAACGAATGGATCATTTCCCGGCGCAGCTGTCAGGTGGCGAACAGCAGCGCGTCGCCATCGCCCGCGCCATCGCGAAACGGCCCGACGTGCTGCTGTGCGATGAGCCGACCGGCGCCCTCGACAGCAAGACCGGCGTTGTCGTGCTCGAGGCGCTGGAGACCGTGAACCGGGAGCTCGGCACCACCACGGCGCTGATCACCCACAATGCCGGAATGGCCGAGATGGCAGACCGTATCATCCGCTTTGCCGACGGCGCCGTGGCCGAGATCCGGGTCAACGAAACGCGGCGGCCGGCCCGCGAACTGGTCTGGTGATCCGATGCGGGCCCTCGATCGCAAACTGCACCGCGATGTGCGCCGGATCTGGCTGCAGGCCCTGGCCATCGCGCTGGTCATCGGTTGCGGCGTTGCGATGTATGTGATGTCGCTGGGCACGCTGCGCTCCCTGGACGAAACCCGCAGCGCGTATTACGAGCGCTATCGCTTCGCGCAAGTCTTTGCCACGGTCAAACGGGCGCCGGAGCGGCTCGCCCGCAGAATCGCAACCATTCCCGGCGTGGCCCGGGTCGAAACACGGATCGTGTCCATCGTGATGCTCGATATCGCAGGCATGGCCGAACCGGCGCGCGGTCTGCTCGTTTCGGTACCGGAGCGCCACGCACCGGACCTTAACGGCCTGCACATGCGCATCGGGCGATACGTCGAGCCTGAACGCACTGGGGAGGTCGTCCTCAACGAGGCATTCTCGGCAGCGCACGGCTTGCTGCCCGGCGATTCCTTCCATGCCGTCATCAACGGACGCAAACGGCGGCTGACCGTCGTCGGCGTCGCCCTGTCTCCCGAATACATCTATTCGCTGGGTCCCGGTGCGATCATGCCCGATGACCGCCTGTTCGGCGTGATGTGGGTCGGCCGCGAGACCCTGGCCGCGGCCTATGACCTCGAGGACTCGTTCAACGCGGTCTCGCTGACCCTGATGCGCGGCGCGCCGGAACAGCAGGTGATCGACGACCTGGACAGGTTGCTAGAGCGCTATGGCGGTGTTGGCGCCTACGGCCGCAAGGACCAGACATCCCACTGGTACATCTCCAACGAACTCGTGCAGTTGCGGTCGATGGGCACCGTTGCCCCCCTCATCTTCCTTGGCGTTGCGGCCTTCCTCCTCAATATCGTCGTCTCACGGCTGATTGCGACGGAGCGCGAGCAGATCGGCCTGCTGAAGGCGTTCGGATACACCGGCCGTGCCGTGGCCTGGCACTATGCCAAGTTGATGCTGGCCATCGTTGCGACCGGCGTGGTCCTGGGGTTCGCCGGCGGCGCCTGGCTCGGCCGCGGCCTGACCGAGCTCTATGCGGAGTTCTTCCGGTTCCCGTTCCTGTACTTCACGATCGATCCCGGGACCTTCGCGACGGCCGCGCTGATCAGTTTCGGCGCCGGCTTCGTCGGAACTCTGGGCGCGGTGCGCCGCGCCGCGCTGCTGGCGCCGGCGGTCGCCATGCAGCCGGCGGCGCCACCGGTCTACCGCAAAACCCTGCTCGAGCGGCTCGGTCTCGCCAGGTACCTTGCTCAGGCAACGCGGATGATCATTCGACACATCATGCGGCGGCCCCTGCGCGCCGGACTGACAGTGCTCGGCATTGCCATGTCGGCGGCGATCCTGATCAGCTCGATGTTTATGATGGACTCGATCGAGCTCATCATCGACGTGCAGTTCAACCGCAGCCACCGCCAGGACGTGACGGTGTCGCTGGTCGAGGCCAGGCCGGCACGGATCGTCCACGAGCTCGCACAACTGCCCGGTGTCCTCCGGGTCGAGCCGGTGCGCGCGGTCGCCGTACGCGTCCGCAATGGCCACGTGTCGCGGCGCACGGCGGTCATCGGACTGGGCGATGACGGCGATCTCGGCCGTCTGATCGACCGGGACTTGCAGCCAGTCTCGATGCCCCCGTCGGGTCTCGTCCTGTCGGCGAAGCTGGCGGATGTACTGGGTGTCGGCCGTGGCGACCGGATCCAGGTCGAGGCGATGGAAGGCCGGCGTCCGACAGGTGAGATCCAGGTTTCCGCGATCGTGCAGGAATTCCTCGGCACCTCCGCCTATATGGACCTGGAAGCTCTCAATCGGTTCATGGGCGATCCGCCGATGGTGTCGCTCGCCTACCTGCAGACCGACTCGCGCTTCGAGCACAGGCTCTATGCGGAACTCAAGGACACGCCAGCTGTCGCCGGCGTGACGGTCGAGGCGGCGGCGGTGAGAAGTTTCCGCGAAACGCTGGCCGAGAACATGCTGCTGATGACCACGTTCAACGTGATGTTCGCCGCCATGATCGCGTTCGGCGTGGTCTACAACAGTGCCCGCATCTCGCTGTCCGAACGGGGGCGCGAATTGGCCAGCCTGCGGGTTCTCGGGTTCACCCGGGCGGAAGTTTCGTGGATCCTGCTCGGCGAGTTCGCGTTTCTGACCATCGTGGCGCTGGCACCGGGATTCCTGATCGGCTACGGCCTCGCATGGTCGATGTCAATGAGTTTCGAGACCGAGCTGTTTCGCATTCCACTGGCGGTCTCGCGTGAAACCTTCGGGTTCTCTGCACTGGTGGTTATCGCATCTGCCACCGTCACCGGCCTCGTCGTGCGCCGGCGCATCGACCGCCTGGATCTCGTCGCGGTCCTGAAAACCCGGGAATAGGAAGGCAAATCAATGCCCGTAAAACAAATGATCTGGTATGCCGCTGTCGCAGCCGCCGTGATCGCGGGCCTGGTCTATGCATTCTGGCCGCAGCCCGTGCCGGTGGATATCGCCGCGATCAAACGGGGTGAGCTGGTCGTCACCATCGACGGCGACGGCCGCACGCGGGTGCGCGAGGTCTATTTGGTATCCGCGCCGGTGCCGGGCCGTTTGTTGCGGATCGAACGGCATGTCGGCGATGTCGTCGTGGCCAATGAGACGGTCCTCGCCGCCATCCAGCCGACCGATCCGGCGTTTCTCGACCGCCGTGCGCGCGCCCAGGCCGAGTCGCTCGAAAAGGCCGCGAAGGCCGCCTACGCGCTAGCCGAGGCGGAGCTGGCCCGTGCCATCGCGGAACTCGATTTCGCGCAAGCGGAACTCGTGCGTGCCGAGAGGTTGGCCGAGCGAGGCAACGTATCGCAGCGTGATCTGGATCGCGCGAAACTGACCGTCCGGACCGCCGAAGCAGCGGTCGCAACCGCAGAGGCGACCGTGGAAATGCGCCGGTTCGAGCTCGAGGTCGCACGGGCCGGCCTGATCGAGCCGGGCCGGTCCGGCGACGCATCGGATGGCCAGCTCTGCTGCGTCGATGTATTCTCGCCCGTGAACGGACGGGTGCTGCGCGTCATGCACGAGAGCGAAACCGTGGTCGCGGCCGGCACGCCCCTGGTTGAGGTCGGCGATGCCCGGGACCTCGAGGTCGTCGTCGACCTGCTGTCGAGTGATGCGGTGCGCGTTGCGGAAGGCGCGCCGGTGGTGATCGAGGACTGGGGCGGCCGCACGGCGCTTTCCGGTCGCGTCCGCCACGTCGAACCCACCGGATTCACCAAGGTTTCAGCCCTGGGAATCGAGGAGCAGCGCGTCAACGTGCTGATCGATTTTACCGATCCGCCCGAGCAGTGGCGCAATCTGGGTCACGGCTACCGCATCGAGGCGCACATTGCGGTCTGGCGCGGCGAGGACGTTCTCAAACTGCCGTTGGGCGCGCTGTTCCGGGACGGCGAACGCTGGGCGGTTTTCGTGGCCGACGGCGGGCGGGCGCACCTCCGCCACGTTGAGATCGATCACGGGAACGGGCGCGAAGCGCAGGTCAACACGGGGCTGTCCGAGGGCGAGCGGGTCATTCTCCATCCCAGCGACCTGATCGCTGACGGGGTCCGCGTGGTGCCGCGAACCGTGCAATAATCCGAACACTGCCGGACATTGACAGGCCATGGGATATCGGTATCAATTACAACAGCAGTACAATTTTCCGAGCCGGACCTCTTACTCGGCTCTTTCGTCATCGAGAAACCAGCGCAGGGAGAGTGATGAGATGAAAAGGATGGGCAAGAGGCTTTTACCCGGGGTTTCGCGACGGGGCTTCATGCAGGGGTCGGCCGCGGCCGTCGGGATAACCTTCGTCGGCGCGGGCGAGCGCAGTTGGGGCGCCGAGGCAAAGCGCCTCAACGTTTACAACTGGGACACCTATATCGGCGAAACGACGCTCGGCACCTTCAATGCGCGCACGGGCATCGTCGTCCAGTACGACCTGTATGCCGATAACGAGGAGCTGTTCGCCAAGCTGAAGGAGGGCAATCCCGGCTACGACGTGATCGTGCCGAGCGACTACATGGTCGAGGACATGCTGACGCTGAAGATGCTGACGCCGCTCGACCATTCCAAGATCCCCAACATCAAGCACCTCGACAAGGCATTCACCAACCCGGCCTACGATCCCGGCATGAAGCACTCCATTCCTTACATGTGGGGCACGATCGGGCTGGGCTATCGCAAGTCGAAGGTCGACGGGCCGCTGGTCAGCTGGGCCGATGTCTTCGAGCCGTCGCGCGCCAAGCGTTATTCCGGCCGGATCGCCTATCTGGGCGACATGCGGGCGGTCCTAGGCTGCTGCCTGAAGTATCTCGGATACGGCATGAACACGACGAACCCGGCCGAGATTGCCAAGGCGCGCGACCTGTTGATCGCCACCAAGCCGCACATCAAGACGTTTGCCGAGGACAACGGCCAGGACCTGCTGCTGTCCCGCGAGGTCGACATTACCATGGAGTGGAGCGGCGACATCGCGGCCGTGATGGAGGAGGACGACGACCTGACCTATGTCGTGCCCAAGGAGGGCTCGAACGTCTGGGTCGACAACCTCTGCATCCCGACCGGTGCACCGCACCCGGAGAACGCGCACAACTTCATCAACTTCCTACACGACGTGGACGTCCACATGGAGATCGCCGAGACGATCTACTTCGCCACGCCGAACAAGTCGGCCAAGGACAGGATGCCGGCCGAATACACGGAGAACCCGGCGGTGTTCGCACCGGCCGACGTGCTGGCGAACTGCGAGGCGCTGCTCAGCGTCGGTGAACACACGCGGCTGTACGACGAGGCGTGGACCGCCATTCAGGCCGCGTAGGGCGGCCCGGTCCCATTCGTTGCGGGCGGGAAGCGCCTCTGGCGCTTCCCGCCCCCTTGTTCATGGTCGCGCGAAAATGACACCGAGATGACTGGCGTCGCTCCGGACAGACTGACCGCCCTTGCGGCACGCGAGGCGACGCGCTTCGTCGAATCGCATCCGCGGTCGCGAGAGTTGTACGACCGGGCCACGCGATCGCTCGTCGGCGGCGTTCCGATGCAGTGGATGGTGGAGTGGGCCGGCGCATTTCCGGTCTTCGCCAAGGAAGCGTGCGGTGCGCGGATCGTCGACGTCGACGACAATGCGTATCTCGATTTCTGCCTGGGGGATACCGGCGCGATGTTCGGCCATGCGCCGGAACCGGTCGCCGCCGCGGTGGCCGATCAGGCGCGGCGCGGCTTCACCTTCATGCTGCCGACCGAGGACGCGGTCGTCGTCGCGGAGGACTTGGCGAGACGGTTCGGGCTGCCATTCTGGCAGGTTGCGATGACCGCGACCGACGCCAACCGCTTCGTGCTGCGCCTTGCGCGGGAAATCACCGGCCGCCCGAAAATCCTGGTCTTCGAGGGCTGCTACCACGGCACCGTGGACGAGACCATTGCGACGTGCCACGCAGGGAATGTCGTGTCGCGACCGGGCAATATCGGGCCACAGGTCGATCCCGGCCAGACCACGCGGGTCGTCGAGTTCAACGATCTCGATGCGCTGGACAGGGCCCTCGGCGTGGGCGATGTCGCATGCGTCCTGGCGGAGCCGGCGCTGACCAACCATTCCGGGATCGTTCTGCCCGAACCCGGTTATCACCGGGACTTGCGCGACGTGACCCGACGCCACGACGTGCTGCTGATCATCGACGAGACCCATACGATCTCCTCCGGCCCGGGGGGCTACACGGCGGCGCACGGGCTGGAGCCCGACATTCTGACGATCGGCAAGCCGCTGGCCGGTGGCGTGCCGGTGGCGGTCTACGGCCTGTCGGAGCAAGTCGCGGAACAGGTGCATCGGCGGACCGCGCTGCCCGGGTGCGCGGTCGCCGGAATCGGCGGCACCCTGACGGCCAACGCGCTGGCCCTTCGCGCCATGCGAGCCAATCTGGAAACCGTGATGACCGAGGCGAACTATGCGCGCATGATCGCGCTGGCCGAGCGGCTGGCAGCGGGGGTGCGCGAGACCGTCGCGGCGTGCCGCCTGCCTTGGTACGTCACGCAACTCGGCGCCCGCGTCGAGTACCGGTTCCAGCCCCGGCCGCCGCGCAACGGGACGGACGCGCTTGCCGGCGTCGACCGTGATCTCGACCGCCTGATCCATCTCTATTTCCTGAACAGAGGCATTCTGGTGACGCCATTCCACAATATGCTATTGATCTCGCCGGACACGACGGCCGACGACGTCGATCGGCACAACGCCGTTTTTGCGGCCTGCGCCGGTGAGTTGACCGGGTGCGCAGCGTGATTCGGGGGACTTGAAGGACAGCCATGGAAGAGTGGCGCAAAAACAAGGCGGCGTTCGCGATCTTTTTGGGGCCGGCGAGCCTCTGGCTTCTCGTGTTCTTCGTGGTTCCGTTGGTCCTGGTCTGGATCTACAGCTTCGGCGAACGCGGGCCGCAGGGACAGACCTACCTCGCTCTCAGCTTCGAGAACTACCTGCGCGCGATCGAGCCGATCCATCTCGGGATCCTGCTGAAGTCGGTCTGGATCGGGGCCGTCAGCACCGCCATCTGCCTGGTGGTCGGCTTCCCGGTCGCCATGGGGATCGCCTTCGCGCCGAGCCGGTGGAAGAATCCACTTCTGCTGATCGTCGTCCTTCCGTTCTTTACCAACCTGCTGATTCGAACCTATGCGTGGATCGCGGTCCTGCGCACACGCGGATTCCTCAATTTCGGGCTCGAATGGGTGCACGAGAAGGTCGATGCGGTGATCACGTTCGTGGGCTTCCCCGACGCGATCGGCGAGTTTGTTCCCCTGGAGCTGCTCTACAACCAGTACGCGGTGGTCATCGGCCTCGTCTACGTGCACCTGCCGTTCCTCATACTGCCGCTGTATGCGACCCTGGAGAAGCTCGAACGGTCCTACATGGAGGCGAGCCTCGACCTCGGTGCCGGGCAGTGGCGTACCTTCCTGTCGGTGCTGGTGCCTCTGGTCATGCCGGGCATCATCTCGGGCTCGTTGCTGGTCTTCATCCTGTCGATGGGCAACTTCCTCGTGCCCGACCTGCTGGGCGGCACCGACAGTTTGATGATCGGCAACCTGATCGCGCGCGAATACGGCGCCGCGCGGGACTGGCCGTTCGGCTCCGCGCTGTCCTTCATGATCATGTACCCGGTGTTCATCTTCTTTGTGATCAACGCGATGGTGGCGCGGTACCGCACGACCAAGAGGGCGGAAGCATGAGCGAGATCGCCGCCCGGCCCGCACGACGGCGGCGCGCCCGTCGCGAGATCAACCCGCTGGACTACCTCCGGCGGCCGTGGATGCAGCTGACGCTCTTCCTCAGCTTCATCTTCCTCTACTTCCCGATCGTCACCCTGGTCGTTTTCAGCTTCAACGACTCGCGGCGCAACATCACCTGGCGGGGGTTCACCTGGAAATACTATGAGAAGGCCCTGAACAACGCGTCGCTGCACGACGCGTTCACGAATTCGATGATCGTCGCCGGCACCTCGACCGTCGTTTCGACAGCGCTCGGGGCGATGCTGGGGCTCGCGCTCTATCGCTACCGGTTTCCGTGGAAGGGCACCTATGAGGGCGTGGCGCACCTGCCCATCGTGATCCCCGAGATCTGCATGGGCGTGGCGATGCTGGTGTTCTTCAACGCCATCAACATGAACCTGAGCCTGGTGACCATCACGGTCAGCCACATCGCCTTCACCATCCCCTTCGTCGCCGTGGTTATCCGTGCCCGCATGGCCGGGTTCGACGTGTCGCTCGAAGAGGCCAGCCGGGATCTCGGCGCCAGCGAATGGCAAACCTTCTGGCACGTCACCTTCCCGTACATGGTTCCGGGGCTGGTTGCGGGCGCTCTGATGGCCTTCGTGTTGTCGCTCGACGATTTCGTCATCACCTTCTTCACGGCCGGTGTCGGCTCCACCACATTCCCGATCAAGATCTACTCGATGTTGCGGTTCAGCGTGACGCCGGAAGTGAATGCGGCGTCGACCGTGCTCATCGTCATTACGCTCTCGTTGACGCTGGTCGCCATGATCATGCAGTCGCGCTGGGCCAAGGGACGCAAGGAACAATGACCGACCAGCCACCGATTATCAGCATCCGCAACGTGACCAAGCGATTCGGCACGGTGACGGCGGTCGACAACGTCAGCATCGACATCAGGAGGGGTGAATTCTTCGCGCTGCTGGGACCGTCGGGCTGCGGCAAGACCACGTTGCTGCGCATGCTCGCCGGGTTCGAGACGACGACCGAAGGCACGATCGAGATCGACGGCCAGCCCATGCGCGGCGTGCCGCCGAACCGGCGGCCGGTCAACATGGTCTTCCAGTCCTACGCGGTGTTCCCGCATATGACGGTGTTCGACAATGTCGCCTACGGTCTGAAGGTTACCGGCGTAGCCAGGACGGAAATCGGCGACCGGGTCCGGGAGGCGTTGACGCTGGTCCATCTCGAGGATTATGGCCGGCGCAAGCCGGACCAGTTGTCCGGCGGCCAGCGCCAGCGCGTTGCCCTGGCCCGCGCTCTGGTCAAGAAACCCAAGGTGCTGCTGCTCGATGAGCCGTTGAGCGCGCTGGACGCCAAGCTGCGCGAGGCGATGCGGCTCGAGCTCGTCCACCTGCAGCACTCGGTCGGTATCACGTTCGTGATCGTCACGCACGACCAGGACGAGGCGCTTTCGATGGCCGACCGCGCCGCCGTGATGGATCATGGCGTGGTCCGGCAGATCGCAGAGCCCGGGGCCCTTTACGAGCACCCCAACAGCCGTTTCGTCGCCGACTTCATCGGCAAGATCAATCTCCTCCAGGCCCGGGTGGCGGGGCTCTCCGGCGGCCGGCTTGCGGTCGAAATCGACGGCATGGGCCGGATCGACGTGCCGCATGACGGCAACGCCGCGGGCGAGATCGGCATCGCCGTGCGACCGGAGAAGACGCTGCTGTCGAAGGAACAGCCGGCCGGCGACCGGATCGGCCTGAAGGGCAAGGTCAGCGACGTTGCCTATTACGGGAACGAAAGCCACATCTTGCTGGACACCGATACCGGCGTTCAGTTCACGACGACGGTGCAGAACGCCGCGCGACGGACCGACACCAACGTCCTGATCGGCGACGATTTGTGGATATCCTGGGCGCCGGAGGACACCCTGGTGCTGGCCGAGTAGGGAGACCCGGATGACGACCGTGCCTGCCAGCGAGAACTTCTATATGCCCGCCGAATGGCGGCAACATGCCCGTTGCTGGATGGCGTGGCCGTGCCGCGAGGACGTATGGGGCGGCAAGATCGAGGATGCGCGAAAGGCTTACGCGGCGGTGGCGCGGGCAATCGCGGATTTCGAGCCGGTCACCATGATTGCCAATCCGGGCGACGTTGCCGCGGCGTCCCTGGCCTGTGGGCGCGGGGTCGACATCCTGCCCATGGACATCGACGATTCGTGGATGCGCGATGTCGGGCCCACCTATGTCATCGACGGCAAGGGCGGAATCGCTGGCTGTGACTGGCGTTTCAACGCCTGGGGCAAGAAATACGAATTCTACAACAACGATGCGCGGGTGGCCGAGCGGCTGCTGGCCCACCAGAACATCCGGCGTCTCGAAGCGCCGTTCGTGCTGGAAGGGGGCGCCGTCCACACCGACGGGGAGGGCACGCTGCTGACCACCGAATCTGTGCTCCTCAATCCCAACCGCAATCCGGGTATGGACCGCGCCGAAGTCGAGCAGAGCCTGCGCGACTGGCTGGGCGTCGAAAAGATCATCTGGCTGCCCGCCGGCTATCACGAGGACGAGACCGACGGCCATATCGACAACATCGCCTGCTTTGCCGGTCCGGGCGTGGTGCTGGCCGCATCCTGCCCCGACTCCGGCGATCCCAATTACGAGACCTTCGCCGCCAATCTCGAGATCCTGCGCTCCAGCACCGATGCAAAGGGGCGCGCTCTGGAGGTGATCACGCTCGACCAGCCGACCCGCATGGAGGAGGACGGAGAGCGCCTTTCGAGCTCCTACGTCAACTTCTACATCGCCAATGGCGGAATCGTGATGCCGGCATTCGAGGACCGCCGCGACAATGCCGCCTACAAGTCCGTTGCCCAGGCGTTTCCCGACAGCAAGGTGGTGCAGGTGCCGTCGACCGATATCATCCGCGGCGGCGGCTGCATCCACTGCATCACCCAGCAGCAGCCCGAGGCGGGGCCGGGATCGTGACCGTCGTCACCTTAGCGGCCACGCAGATGGCCTGCAGCTGGGACATCGAGAACAATCTCGACACGGCCGAGGCGCTGGTCCGCGAAGCCGCCGGCAAGGGCGCCGACATCGTCCTCCTGCAGGAGCTTTTCGAGACCCCCTATTTCTGCCCCGACCAGAAGCAGGAGCATTTCGCCCTGGCGCGCCCGTTCGGGGGCAATCCCCTGATCGCGCGGTTCGCAGGCCTTGCGGGCGAGCTCGGGGTCGTGCTGCCGGTCAGCTTCTTCGAGCGCGCCAACAACGCCTACTACAACGCCATCGCCATCGTCGATGCCGACGGATCGGTCCTGGGCTGCTACCGCAAGAGCCACATTCCGCAGGGGCCGGGATACGAGGAGAAGTTCTACTTCAGTCCCGGCGACACGGGATTCAAGGCATGGCGAACCCGGTTCGGCACGATCGGCGTCGGCATCTGCTGGGACCAATGGTTCCCGGAGTGCGCGCGCGCCATGGCCCTGCTCGGGGCCGACATCCTCCTCTACCCAACGGCCATCGGCTCCGAGCCGCAGAGCCCGGAGCTGGACAGCCGCGATCACTGGCAGCGTGTCATGCAGGGACATGCGGCGGCCAATATGGTGGCGCTGGCCGCCGCCAACCGGATCGGCGTCGAGGAGAACGACAGCGCGGCCATGACCTTCTATGGCTCGTCGTTCATCGCCGGGCCGACCGGTGAGAAGCTGGCCGAGGCGGGCCGCGACGACCAGGCCGTCGTCACGGCGCAGGTCGACCTTGCGGAGATCCGGGCGCTGCGGGCGTCCTGGGGCCTGTTCCGCGACCGCCGGCCGGAGCTCTACGACCCGCTGCTGACGCTGGACGGGGAAACCCGCTGACGGGGCCGCGGCCGAACCCTGTGCGGTGACGGCGTTACGGCGTCACCAGGATGGCGCGGAAGTCGTTGACGTTGGTCAGGGTCGGGCCGGTCACCACGAGGTCGCCGAGCGCGCTGAAGAAGCCGTAGCCGTCGTTGTCGGCGAGCATGGCCCGCGCGTCGAGCCCCAGGGCGGCGGCGCGCGCCAGGCTGTCCGGGGCGATCCGGGCGCCGGCGTTGTCCTCGCTGCCGTCGACGCCGTCGGTGTCGCAGGCGAGCGCATGGATCCCCGCCGCGCCGTCGAG
>JBFIFO010000035.1:0-26749 GCA_041602815.1 Alphaproteobacteria bacterium
GGGGTTGGGGAGGGGGCAGGACGATCGGTAGAGCCGGGCAAAAGGATTCATAGAAAGTTTTCGAGCTTGAGGAGGCACGAGGATGACCCGCCCGAGACTGGAAGAGACGCTGATGGAAGAGCTCAAGGCGCTGGAGGCGGCCGGCTCGCTGAAAGGCGCCGAGACGGTGTTCGCCGGCGTCGTGCCGGCGGACGGCGAGCACGGGCCACACTACCTCCTGAAAGGCGAGGGCGAGCGGCCGTTCCTGCGGATGAACTCGAACTCCTATCTCGGTATGGCGCTGCGGCCCGAGGTGATCGCGGCCGAAGAGGCGGCGGTGCGCGCCTTTGGCGCCGGGCCCGGCGCGGTGCGCTTCATCAGCGGCACCTGGGACGCGCACGTGACGCTGGAGCGCAAGCTCGCCCAGTTCCACAGCCGCGAGGCAGCGATGATCTTCAGCTCCGCCTACGCCACGGTGATGGGCACGCTGCCGCCGCTCATCACCGACGAGACCGCGGTGATCTCGGACGAGCTCAACCACAATTGCATCATCAACGCGATGCGGCTCGCGCGGCCCAAGGAGAAGCACATCTACCGCCACCTCGATCTCGGCGAGCTCGAGGCGAGCCTCGCCAAGGCGGCAAAGGCCTGCCGGCGCGCCATCGTGGTGACCGACGGCATTTTCAGCATGCGCGGCGACCACGCG
The DNA here is from genome assembly GCA_041602815.1 of Alphaproteobacteria bacterium. Lineage (GTDB taxonomy): Bacteria > Pseudomonadota > Alphaproteobacteria > UBA8366 > JADFVY01. The sequence continues at coordinate 686 of JBFIFO010000035.1, forward strand.
CCGCTCGGCGAGATCGTGGCGCTGGCGCGGCGCTTCGATGAGGCGTTCGCCGAAGGGGTGCTGGTGGTCGCCGACGATTCGCACGGCGTCGGCGCAATCGGCGAGACCGGGCGCGGCACCGAGGAGCATGTCGGCGGGGCGCCGGTCGACCTCCTGATCGCGACGCTCGGCAAGGCGCTCGGCGTCAACGGCGGCTACGTTGCGGGAAGCCGGACGATCCTCGACTTCCTGCGCGAGAAAGCGCCGTTCTACATCTACTCCAACCCGAGCACCCCGGGCGAGGCGGCGGCGGCGGCCAGGGCCCTCGACATCCTCGACAGCCGCGAGGGGCTGGCGCTGCTGCGCCACCTGCGGGCGATGACGGCGCGCTTCGAAGAGGGTCTCGGGAAGCTCGGGCTCGAGACGATCTCCGGCGAGCATCCCGTGGTGCCGCTGATGGTGCGCGATACCGCGCGCACGGCGGCGCTGGTCGCGCACTTGCGGGCGCACGGCGTGCTGGCGACGGCGATCACCTACCCGGTGGTGCCGCGCGGCGAGGAGGAGATCCGCTTCCAGGTCTCGGCCGACCACACGGCGGCCGACATCGATGCGGTGCTGGAGGTTCTGGCGTCGGCCCCCGCCGCCGCTTGACGCGCAGCCGTTCCGCCGCGCCGGACGGGCGGCAATCCGCGCCCATTAACCTCGCGCTAACGCATGATGTGCATGATAAACGGCCGTTGACCACAACGTGGCATGTGCGGAGACGACGATGAGCAATGAGACGATCAAGGCGCTCGAGGCGCGGGTTGCGACACTGGAGAGGGAGCTGGACGGCGCGACGCGGGCACTGGTCACCGTGATCTCGACCCTGGCGGCGGGCGACCCGCGCCGGATGTCGCTGGCCGAGCGGCTGCGCACCGTCGGCGAGAAGCCGGGCATGGAGACCGCGGCCGCGCGCAAGCTGCTCGACGACATCGCCGACCACATCGAGACCGCCGGTGCCTGACGCGCCGGCGCTCTGCCCGCCGGAGCGCCCCCTCCCCCTCTTAACCGGACGATAAGACGTTGCGTGCGATAGTCGTGCGCGCTACCGTGGTTTGATACCGGAGGGGTCCCATGCCCGCACTGGCCGGCCTGACGCTGGTGCTGAACGTGCTGTGCATCATCCACGCTTTGCGCGCGCGGCAGCCCTATTACTGGTTCATGATCATCCTCGCGCTGCCGGGTATCGGCGCGGCGATCTATTTCTTCATGGAGATCCTGCCTGACCTGCGACACAGCCGGGCAGCGCGCGAGGCGGCCTCGGACATCGGCCGGGTGATCAACCCCGAGCGCGAGCTCCGGGAGGCGACGGCGGCGCTGCGGCTGACCGACACGGCGGAGAACCGCAAGCGCCTTGCCGAGGCGCTGATGGCGCAGCAGCGCTACGACGAAGCCCGCACCCTATACGAGACCGCGCTGACCGGTGCCCATGCGGACGACCCGGCGCTGCTGTTGGGGCTGACGCGGGCACAGTTCGGCCAGCAGGACTACGCCGGTGTCTGCGAAACGCTCGATCGGCTGCGCGAGCTGCTGCCGGACTTCGAGTCGGCGGACGCGCATCTGCTCTACGCGCGCAGCCGCGAGGGGCTGGGCGATACCGACGGCGCGCTCGTCGAGTACGGTGCGCTGGCCGGCTACTACCCGGGCGAGGAGGCACGCTGCCGCTATGCCCTCCTGCTGCAGCGCCTAGGCCACGTCGAGGAGGCGCGCGCCGAGTTCGAACGCGTCATCGCCTCGGTGGAGACCGCGCCGAAGAGCTATTTCCGCGCCCAGCGCGACTGGTACAACGTCGCCAAGAGCAACCTCGGCAACTAGGCAGCCTGATAGCGACTCACATAACCTGCCACCAACCCGCGCCTCATCCTGAGCCTGTCGAAGGATGTATTGGAGTGCGAAACGCGGACGCCAGAACCGCTGGTTCCATGCGCTTTGGCACATCGCGAGTGCTCTCGTTCGCATCCTTCGACAGGCTCAGGATGAGGCATGCTTGGGACGGGTCTGGATCATCGGTTGCTCGGGTTCCGTCGGCGCATGAATCCCTTTAGTCTCCCGCCAAGGAAAAGAGAGGCGGCGATGGCAGACCAACCCCATTTCACCCCGGCGCTGTTCGGCTTCCTGCGCGAGCTCGAACAGAACAACGATCGCGACTGGTTCGCGGCCAACAAGGCGCGCTACCTCGCTGACGTGCGCGACCCGATGCTCGAGTTCATCGCCGGCTTTGCGCCTCACCTGAAGCGCATCAGCGGCCGCTACGTGGCCGACCCGCGACCCAATGGCGGCTCGCTGTTCCGGATCCATCGCGACATCCGTTTCTCGAAGGACAAGCGGCCGTACAAGACCAATGCCGGTGCCCATTTCCGCCACGAGGCGGCGCGAGATGCCCATGCGCCGGGCTTCTACCTGCACATCGAGCCGGGCGGCGTGTTCGCGGCCAGCGGCGTCTGGCATCCGGACGGCCCGGCGCTGGCGAAGATTCGCGATGTTATCGCCACCGATTCCGCCGGCTGGCGACGAGTCACCTCGGCGAAGGCGCTCGGCCCCAAGGGGCAGCTTGCCGGCGAAGCGCTCAAACGCCCGCCGCGCGGCTACGACCCCGAGCACCCGCTGATCGAGGACATCAAGCGCAAGGACTTTTTCGCGCTCGCCCGTTTCACCGAGGCGGAGGCCTGCGCGCCCGGTTTCATGGACGACTTCGCGGAGACTTGCCGGACCTTCGCGCCGCTCACCCGGTTCCTCACGCGCGCCCTGGACCTGCCCTGGTAGTGAGACAGGTCGTCCGGTAGGCGTCGTCCGAAGACCACGGCCACTAACGAGCAAGTATCGCTGCGGCTTGATTTGCCTTGATCTTGGCGCTCCGGCGATCGCCTGCGAGTAACAATCTTTAGAGTTTCCAAATGGTGATTCTTTACTTTAGAAATATATGCAAAATATCAAAATATAAATTGCATTGTTGACAATATTATGTTCGACTCCTATATGTAAAAGCGTCCGTTGTTCTGGAAATTCGGGAGCATTATGGCTAAGTTCGCTTAACGCTACGCTTCATGAACCATTTCGAGCCCAGCCAGTATTGTCCGGCCCGGCCGATTTCCCTTACCGCAAGAAGAGACTCATCTTGATATGTGCGGCATAGCCGGCGACATACGCTTCGACGATTCCGCGGCCTGCACGGATGCCGTGCGGCGCATGACCGACGCGTTGGTGGCGCGCGGACCGGACGGCAGTGGCCTGCTTGCGCAAAGCCGGCTCGCTCTCGGCCACAGGCGACTCAAGATCATCGATCTGAGCGACCGGGCGCAACAGCCAATGGCCGACCCCGAACTCGGCCTTACGGTCGCCTTCAACGGTGCGATCTACAATTACCGTGAGCTGCGCGAGGAGTTGCGAGGCGAGGGCTATCGGTTCTTCTCGGACGGTGACACGGAAGTGATCCTGAAGGCGTTCCATGCCTGGGGGCCGGACTGCGTGGAACGGTTTTCGGGGATGTTCGCCTTCGCCGTCTGGGAGCGCGACTCGGGACGTGTGACCCTGGCGCGCGACCGCCTCGGCATCAAGCCGTTGTACTACGTGGAGACACCCGGAGGACTGCGCTTTGCGTCCAGCCTGCCGGCACTTCTTGCCGCTGGCGACGTCGATACCGACATCGACCCGGTAGCGCTCAATTTCTATATGAACTTCCATGCCGTCGTGCCTGCCCCCTATACCATACTGAAGGGTGTACGCAAGCTGCCGCCGGCGACGGTGATGACGGTCGAGCCGGATGGTGCACGCACGCAACGCACTTACTGGTCGCTTCGCTTCGGACCCCGCGACGACGATGCGGGCTGCAGCGAGGCGGACTGGCAGGAGCGCATTCTGGACGCGTTGCGCACTGCCGTGCGCCGGCGGCTGGTGGCGGACGTGCCGGTCGGCGTCCTGTTGTCCGGCGGGCTGGATTCAAGCCTTATCACCGGCCTTCTGGCCGAAGAAGGCCAGGACGGGCTGAACACCTTCTCGGTCGGTTTCGAGACGGTCAACGGCGAGGCTGGCGACGAGTTTCGATATTCCGACATCATCGCCGGGCATTTCGGCACCCGGCACCACAAGATCAGCGTCGATAGTTCGCAGAGATTGCTGCCCTCTCTACCGAACTGTGTCCGCGCGATGTCGGAGCCGATGGTGAGCCACGATGTGATCGGCTTTTTCCTTCTCTCCCAGGAGGTCTCTAACCATCTCAAAGTCGTGCAGTCCGGACAGGGCGCCGACGAGGTGTTCGGCGGCTACCACTGGTATCCGCCGCTGATTGAGAGCAGCAATGCGGAGGCGGATTACGGGCGCCTGTTCCGCGACCGTGACCACGATGAATACCTGTCCGCAGTCCATCCGCGATTCCGCAACGGTGACCACGCCGAGTGCTTCATTCGGGACCATTTCAGCAAGGCGGGTGCGGACCGCACCATCGACAAGGCACTGAGGATCGACAGCACGATCATGCTCGTCGACGATCCGGTCAAGCGGGTCGACAACATGACGATGGCCTGGGGCCTCGAGGCGCGGGTGCCGTTCCTCGATCATGATCTGGTCGAACTCGCCGCGCGCGTGCCGGCGGAACTCAAGGTGGCCGGAGACGGCAAGTACGTCCTGAAGGAGGCGGCCCGCAGGGTTTTGCCGGCAGAGGTGATTGATCGGCCGAAGGGTTATTTTCCTGTGCCCGCCCTGAAGTACCTCAGGGGTGATGTGCTCGAGATGGTTCGTGGCGTTCTGGCGGATCCGCGTGCCCGGAAGCGCGACGTTTTCGATGCCGGATACGTTGATGTGCTCCTCCAGAACCCAGACCACCACATCACCCCGTTGCGCGGGTCAAAACTATGGCAGGTAACGCTGCTCGAGCTGTGGCTTCAGTCGCACGAAATCTGATGAATCAGGATATGGCATGAGCGCTTTACGAGCACGCAAGACAGGTCATCGAGCAACGCACGACCGCCGCCCATCCGACTGGCGGCCGTTGCCGACCGGCGCCCATCAGAGCGCGCCGGACGACAACGCATTTCTGGACTGCGGTTGGGGCCGTCTGATCTTCGCCCATACCTTTGCCAGCACGGAGGATCTTGTTGCGGCCCTCCGCAAAGAGGCCGCCGATGAACGCGACATCGCGTTTTACGTCCGGGACCCTCATGTGGCGCTCGCTTTGGCCCCTCAGGACCTGTTTCTCGATCCGTCGCATTCCTATCGCCTTTCACTCGCCAACTACCGGCCGCGCCGTACCCGCCCGCACGGCTTCTTCGTCCGCCGACTGCGAGGCGGCAACGATGTAGCCGCGATGAACCGGATTTATGCGCAACAGGGCATGGTGCCGGTGCCGCGCGATTTTGTGCTCCAGAACAAGGGTTCGCGGCGGCTCACGTATTTGGTTGCCGAGGACTCGGCTTCCGGTCGTGTGATCGGAACAGTTACCGGCGTGGATCATGTGCGTGCCTTCAACGACCCGGAAATGACCGCGAGCCTTTGGTGCCTGGCCGTCGACGCGCAGGCCGCGTACGCGGGAGTCGGTGAAAGTCTGGTACGGCACCTTGCCGAACATTACTCGGCGCGTGGGCTTGCTTGGCTCGACCTGAGCGTCATGCACGACAACGAGCAGGCGATCACGCTATACGAGAAACTCGGCTTTCAACGATTTCCAGCCTTCTGCCTGAAGCACAAGAATCCGATAAACGAAAAGCTTTACACCGGGCCCGAGCTGGACGCGCGTCTGAACCCGTATGCGCAGATCATCATCAACGAAGCACGGCGGCGCGGAATCGGTGTTGAGATCGAGGACGAGGAGGCAGCATTGTTCACGCTCAGCCACGGCGGCCGGCGGATTCATTGCCGAGAATCCCTGTCCGACCTGACTTCGGCGGTTGCAATGGCTCGCTGCGACGACAAGGCGCTGACGCACCGGCTGCTGTCAGCCGAAGGGCTCAACGTGCCGGCGCAGATGGAAGCCGGCGACCAGGACGAGGATGGCGCGTTCCTCGCCCGCCACGAGCGAATCGTCGTCAAACCCGCGCGTGGCGAGCAGGGGGCAGGCATCAGCGTGGACGTCCGCGACACCGAAACCATGGCCGCGGCGATCGAAGCGGCATCGCGCGTCGACGCACGGGTGCTGCTCGAGCAATTTTGCGAAGGTCAGGACCTGCGGATCATCGTGATCGGCGGCAAGGTCGCAGCAGCCGCGATCCGCAGCCCTGCCGCCGTCACGGGCGATGGTCATGCGACCATAGCCGACCTCATTGCCGTTCAGAGTCGCCGCCGCGCAGCCACCACCGGTGGCGAAAGCCGGATCCCGATGGATTCTGAAACGCGACGCTGCGTGGAGGCAGCCGGATACGACATGGAGACGGTGCTTCCGGAAGGCGAGCATCTCGAGGTCCGCAAAACCGCGAACCTCCATACCGGCGGTACCATCGTCGACGCGACCGATTTGCTGCACTCCAAACTGGCGGAGGCCGCGGAATCCGCAGCCCGGATACTCGATATCCCCGTTGTTGGTCTTGACTTCCTGGTTCCGGCCGTCGATGGGCCGGACTATGTCATCGTCGAAGCGAACGAACGCCCCGGCCTCGCCAACCATGAACCGCAGCCGACCGCGGAGCGCTTCGTGGACCTGTTGTTTCCCCAGACGGCGGAGGTGGCGTGATGAATCAGGAGAACATCGCTGCGAGATCAAAGTCCGGCCTGCAACCCCTCGACATCCCGCGCGAGGAGATTGCCGAGCTGCTGCTGGCCCTGCTCGAGATTCCGAGCCCCAGCGGCTACACCGATTCGATCGTGCGTTTCGTGTGTGACCTGCTTGACGACATGCAGGCCGAATACGAGCTTACGCGCCGCGGCGCCATTCGCGTCAACCTTGCCGGCTCGCAGTCCAGCCCCGACCGCGCCATCGTCGGACATCTCGATACGCTCGGCGCCCAGGCAAAAATGCTGAAGGACAACGGTCGAATCGAAATCGTCCCGATCGGCCATTGGTCGGCGCGCTTCGCCGAGGGAGCGCGAGTGACCGTCTTTACCGATGTCGGGCCGCGGCGCGGCACCATCCTGCCGCTGAAGGCGTCCGGCCATACATACAACACCGAGATCGACACGCAGCCCGTCGCGTGGACAAATCTTGAGATCCGGGTGGACGAGTTGGCGCGCAATCGCGGCGACCTGGAAGCTGCCGGCTTTCAAATCGGAGATATCGTTGCCATCGATCCGGTGCCGGAAATCACACCGTCGGGTTTCATCTCGTCCCGCCACCTGGACGACAAGGCCGGTGTCGCCGCTATGTTGGTGGCATTACGGGCAATCCTGAGGTCGGACGTCGTACTGCCCGTCGATTGCCACTTTCTGTTCACGATCTCCGAAGAGGTAGGCTCCGGAGCGTCCGCCGTTCTGCATGGCGACGTGGCAGAACTCGTCTCGATCGACAACGGCACCGTTGCGCCCGGGCAAAACTCGTCGGAATTCGGCGTGACAATCGGCATGGCGGACATGACTGGGCCGTTCGACTGGCATTTGACGCAGATGTTGCTTCGCCTTGCCCGCGAAACCGGCATTCGACACCAGCGCGAGGTGTTCCGCTATTACAGGACCGATGCCGCCTCCGCGGTGGAAGCCGGAAATGACATCCGCACCGCCCTGCTGACTTTCGGCATTGACGCCAGCCATGGCTATGAGCGGACCCATTTCGATTCGCTGGAGTCGCTCGCGCAGCTGATCACGCTCTATGTGCAGGCGCCACCCGTGGCACGTCGTGACAGACACGAGCTTGGTCCGCTCGGAGGCTTTACCGAACAACCGATCGATTAAGTTCCCGATAGTCAAGCTATCGGGCACAATGGCGTCGTACCGGTGCCTCGGCATTCCGCGACACGGTGAATCGTGCTAGGCGTCGGTACGGATTAGTCAGAAAATTCGGGAAGGCGCGCATGCCGTCATACGAGGACCGGGTTCCCTATTCGCCGATCACGGAGCGGCCGCCGCTGAGTCTGCCGGACGGCAAGCGGATGGTCGTCTGGACCATCATCAATGTCGAGATGTGGAGCCCGGCGCGGGCGATGCCGCGCACCGTATTGCCCCCGCCGATGGGCAAGCCCCTGGTCCCCGACCTGCCGAACTGGTCATGGCACGAATACGGCAACCGTGTCGGCTTCTGGCGGCTGTACGACTGCTTCGCGAAATACGGCATAGTGCCGACGATGGCGTTGAACGGCATCGTCTGCGAGGCCTACCCGCAGATCGCCGCGGCGGCGCTGGAGGCCGGCTGGGAGTTCATGGGCCACGGCTACGTGCAGGGACCGATGCATCATCTCGAAGACCAGCGCGCGGAGATCCGCCGCGCCATAGAGGCGATCAGGGCGTTCACCGGCAAGGCGCCGCGCGGCTGGGAAAGCCCCGGCCTCACCGAGACCGACGAGACCATCGACATCCTCGCCGAAGAGGGCATCGAATACGTCGCCGACTGGGTGCTCGACGACCAGCCCCTGCGTATCAAGACCGCGACCGGCTCCGTTGTCTCGGTGCCCTATTCGGTGGAGACCAATGACATCCCGATCTTCGCCCTGCAGCACCAGCCTTCGGACGCGATGTACAAGCGCACGATCGACCAGTTCGAGCGGCTGTACGCCGAGAGCGCCGAAACGACGCGGGTGATGGCGATCAGCGTCCACCCGTACCTGTCGGGCGTGCCACACCGCATCGGGTATCTCGAGAAGATTTACGAACACATCAAGGCGAAGCCCGACGTCGCGCTGTGGACCGGCGAGCAGGTGCTCGACTGGTACCTGGCGGCGACAGGGTGACGGCTGTCAGCCCGCCACCGACTCGTACGGCGCCTGCCCCGGCCTTCCGCTGGCGAACAGCCAGACGCCGCGGGGATCGACGGCCTCCTTCGACGGCAGCGCGAGGAGCGAGCCCGACAGGGTGCCGAATCCCGTTTCCGTGACGATGTTCATGGCACCGGCCGGGCCGGCGGCGCTGTCGCGGCTGGCCAGCAGTCTTGCCCACGCATCCCAGTCGCCGGCCGCCGGATCCGGCACCGGCGCCTTGCGGAACAGCGGCAGGTAGCGGGCGATGCGGTCGCTCTCGGGATCGTTGAGGTCGCGCGCGGTGAGCATGGACAGGCCCTCCGGAATGCGTTCGACGACGACGGCACGCGCCCCATCGCGCGCTGCGAGCCACCAGGCGCTGGTATTGTCCGCGACCACCAGGTTGAAGGACCGCCAGGCGGCAGGATCGAGATCGGCCAGCGCCACGGCCGCGGCGCCGGCATCGGCGTGGTCGAGGGCCTCGAGGACGAGTTCGCCGCGGCTCCGTTTCCCGGAGGCCGGGCCGAGCGTGCCGACCCGGTTGAGCACCGCGGCCACCACGCCGGCATCGTTGCGGGCCAGCCAGCTGCCGCCGGATTCGAGGTCGATGCCGCCGACGACGTCGGCCCGGTCCGGCCAGTGGCGGGCCGGCCGCTTCCATGGGCGGCCGGCCATTTCGTCGCGGTTGGCGGCCAGCAGCAGCGGCCAGTCGTGCGCCGGCCGGCGCAGGATCACGAGTGTGCACATGGGCCGTCTGTTACCACGAATCGGCCGTGCCGGGCGAGTGGCGGGCCGGCTTATTCTTGCCAGAAGCCCGGGGTGAGAACGACGAGGATGGTCACGAACTCGAGCCGCCCGAACAGCATACCCGCCGACATCAGCCATTCGGCCGCATCGGAGAGACTGGAGAAGTTCCCCGCCGGGCCGATCACCGGGCCCAACCCGGGCCCGACATTGGCCACCGCGGTCAGCGCTCCGGTCATGCTGGTCACCGGATCGAGCCCGGTCAGGGCCAGGCTCACGGCGAGCATCGCGACCGCCAAAGCGAAGGCCAGTGTGAGAATCATGACCGAGGCGACGACGCCGTCGGTCAGCGCCCGTCCCCCGTAGTTGCGCACAAGCACGCGGTGCGGCTGGACGATCTGCATGGCGTGCTCGCGAATGGCGATCCAGGCCACCTGCAAGCGAAAGGCCTTGAGGCCGCCCGCGGTCGAGCCGGTGCAGCCGCCCAGCGCCATCAGGAGGAAGAACAGCACGACGGCGAAGGCACCCCATTTGCCGTAGTCCTCGACCGCGTATCCCGTGGTCGTGACCACCGAAACGACGCTGAAAATGCCCTCGGTCAGCGCCTCGCCCAGGGGGACGTGCCGCGAGCGCCACAGCCAAAGCGTGATGAGCCCGCCGGCCACGGCCAGTGTCGTAAGGAAGAACCGCACCTGGATGTCGCTCCAGACCGGCACGTGCCGGTGCCCCAGCATCCGCACATAGAGGACGAACGGCAGGGCCGCCAGAACCATGAACAGGATGGCGATCCAGTCGATAAGCACGCTGTGGAAATGGCCGAGCGAGCCGTCCGAAGTCGAGTAGCCGCCGGTCGACAGGGTCGTCATGGCGTGGATGATCGCCTCGAACCCGGTCATCCCGGCAAGCCAATATGCAAGCACACAGGCCAGCGTCAGCCCCAGGTAGACGAGGGCGATCGCGCCGATGATGCTGGCCGCGCGCGGCATGACCTTGTCGGACCGGTCGGACGATTCCATGCGGAACAGCTGCATGCCGCCGACCCGCAGGAACGGCAGCAGCAGCACTGCCATGGCGATGATCCCGATGCCGCCGAGCCACTGCAGCAGTGCGCGCCACAGCAGGAGGCCCGGGGGCATGGTGTCGAGCCCCACGAGAACGGTTGAGCCCGTGGTCGTAAGCCCGGACACCGCCTCGAACACCGCGTCGGCCCACGACAGATGCAGGCCCGACAGGCGCAGCGGCAGGGCCGCGAACAGCGAAATCATGAGCCAGCTGACGACGGTCAGCAGAAAACCCTGGGAGACGGTCAGGTGCTGGTAGCGCTTGTAGGAGACCAGCGTCAGCAGCCCGCCGGCCAACAGCGTCAGGCCGCTGGAGGCGGCAAAGACGAGCCAGTCGCGGTTTCCGACCGCCGCGTCAGCCGCGGCAGGGATGATTTCGGCGATGGACAGGACGATCAGTAGCAGGCCGACAACAAACAGAACCGGTCGCCACCGATTGAATGGCGTAACCATCTGATTTCTGCCGATTTCAGCGGCGGCAAATGCCGTCTGGACCGCGATATATGTGTGTGCACACGTGAAATGTCAATGGGCGGGTGAGATCTCCAGCGATACAAATCTGTCGCACCAAAACCGGCCCTCCGCAGCGGATTACGGCAGGCCGCAGGCGACGAAACGCTCGTAGCCTTCCCGTTCGCGCAGCGTGCCGTAGTACCGCGCGAGATTGTCCAGCTTCTCGCGGCTTATCGGCAGCTCGAACCAGCGGTTGACAGCGACGCCGAGCGGGATATCCGCCAGCGTGAAGTCCCGCCCCAGCATGAACGGCCCGTCACCCAGCTCCCGGTCCAGCAGCGTCATGGCCTGCGCCAGGAGGCCCCGGCTCTTCTCGACGGCGGGCATGTCCCGCTCGTCCTCTGGCAGGCGGATTAGGTTTATGAACACGACGGTCATCGGCGGCGCCACGACCGAAAGCTGCCAGTCCATCCAGCGCTCGATCAGCGAGCGCCGCGCCGGATCCTCCCCGTAGAGCGGCCCGCCGCCGTATTTGGTGGCCAGATACCGCAGAATGGTGTTCGATTCCCAGATCGCGAGGCCGTCGTCGAGGACGGTGGGAACCAGGCCGTTCGGGTTGAGGCTGAGATATTCCGGCGTGTCGGTCTTGCCAAACGGGCCGCCGAAGTCCTCTCGCTCGTAGGCAAGCCCCAGCTCCGCACAACACCACAGCACCTTGCGGACATTGATCGAATCTTCGCGACCCAGGATACGTATCATGTCGCACCCCCCTTATTTTCCGTCTACCGGCAGACGAAGCATACGCGAGGGGACGTTTCTTGTTAACATTCGATCCGGCGCCAAGACGAGCCGTGCGCCACTGCCCCAGCGACGGCAAGGAGGGTTCCCGTGAAGGCGATCGGCGTGAACGAGTTCGGCGGGCCGGAGACCTTGCACCTGCTCGAGGTCGACAGGCCTGAGCCGGGACCCGGCGAGGTCCTGGTGAAGGTGGACTATGCCGGCATCAATTACCTCGACATCTACATGCGCAGCGGCATCTACCGGAAGTCGACGACCTACGAGACGCCTCTGCCGATGGTGCTGGGCATGGAGGGCGCCGGCGTGGTCGAGTCGTGCGCCGAGGACGTCGAGGGTGTCCGGCCGGGCGATGCCGTCGCCTGGTGTCTCGCCCGGGGCGCCTATGCGGAATTCGCGGTGGTCCCCGCCTGGCGCCTCGTCCGCATCCCGACGGGCGTGCCGCCTGCGGTGGCGACGGCCCTTATGCTGCAGGGCATGACGGCACATTACCTGACGCATTCCGCCTTCCCGCTCGAGCAGGGGCACACCTGCCTCGTCCATGCCGGCGCCGGCGGCGTCGGCCAGCTTCTGGTGCAGCTGGCCAGGCTGCGCGGGGCCCGCGTCATTGCTACCGTGGGCAGCGCCGACAAGGCCGAGCTCGCAACCCAGCGCGGCGCCGATTCCTGCATCCTCTACCGTGAGGATGATTTCCTGCCGATCGTGCGCGAGCTGACCGGCGGCAAGGGCGTCGACGTCGTCTACGATTCTGTCGGGCGCGATACCATCGCCCGCAGCATCCGCAGCCTGCGCCGACGCGGCACCTGCATCATGTACGGCACCACCTCCGGCGTCGTCGACTGCATCGCGCCGCTGGAGCTGGCCGAGGCCGGCTCGATCTTCTTCACGCGGCCGCATCTGGCCGACTACACGGCCACGGCAGAGGAGATCGCATGGCGCGGCGACGACCTGTTCCAGGCGGCCGCAGGCGGCCGGATCGTCGTTTCGATCGACCGCGAATTCCCGCTGGCCGAAGCGCGGCGGGCCCATGAGACCATCGAGGGACGCCGCACGCGCGGCAAGCTTCTGCTCCGCGTGCCGCAATGACGGGGCATTGCCGGTCTTGCCCCGCCCGGCGGCTGTGCCCAGATTAATAGCGGCGGGTGGCGGTCACCGGAGCGGCCGGCGGTGGATAGGGCGCTTGCATTCCGGGCCGGGCGGCGGTTAATGGTTTCGCAACGCACCGCACCCTATGCTGCGAAAGTGGCACGTTCTCATCCCACAGGAGAGTCCGTTTTATGAGCAAGTTCGACGATCGCGAGAAGGCATTCGAGACCAAATACAAGATGGACCAGGAACGCGCGTTCAAGGCCAATGTGCGGCGCTGCAAACTGGTCGGTCTGTGGGCTGCCGAAAAGATGGGAATAGAGGGCGCCGAGGCGGAGGCCTATGCCAAGGAAGTCGTCGCGTCCGACTTCGAGCGCCCCGGCCAGGACGATGTGATCGACAAGGTCCATGCCGACCTCGAGGCCAAGGGCCTCGGCATCTCGCGCCATATGGTGGAGATCGAGATGCAGCACAAGTTCGAGGAAGCCCTGCGCCAGCTCGCCGAGGAACAGGACAAGGCCAAGTCCTGACGCCGGCGCCCGGCGCCTCTTCGTCGCCACCGGACGCCCCATGCTGAAAACCAGACGCGCCTGGCGCGGCATGGTGACGGCGCCGCATCATCTGGCGGCGGAGGCGGGGTTGTCCGTCCTGAAGGAGGGCGGCAACGCGGTCGAGGCGATGGTGGCGATGGCCGCGGCCATCGCAGTCGTCTACCCGCATATGAACAGCATCGGCGGCGACGGGTTCTGGCTGATCGCGGCGCCGGACGAGGACGTCGTCGGCATCGATGCCTGCGGCGCCGCGGCCGCCGCGGCCAGCCCGTCATTTTATGGCGACCAGGGATTGGCCAACATTCCCGAGCGCGGCCCGCTGGCGGCGCTCACCGTCGCCGGCACGATCGCGGGCTGGGACACCGCGCTGGAGATCGCGCGCGGATGGGGTGGGACCATGCCGCTGTCGCGGCTGCTCGCCGATGCGGTGCATCATGCGCGCGCCGGCATTGCCGTCACCGCGGGTCAGCGGGCCAACACCGCGACCAAACTGGACGGGCTGAAGGACGCCCCCGGATTCGTCGAGACCTTTCTCGTCGACGGCGCCGTCCCTGGCGAGGGTGCCCGGTTCCGCCAGCCGCGCCTCGCGGGAACGCTGGAGCGACTCGCCGACGCAGGGCTGGACGATTTCTATCGCGGCGACCTCGCCGACGCGATCGCCCGGGATCTCGAATCCGTCGGGAGTCCGCTCGCAGCCCGGGATCTGGCCCGCCACAGGGCGTCGCGGGTGACGCCGCTGTCGGTCGACATTTCCGCCGGTACCCTCTACAACATGCCGCCGCCGACGCAAGGCCTGGCTTCGCTGATGATCCTCGCCCTGTTCGACCGGCTGGGCGTCACCGAGGCAGAGGGGTTCGCCCATGTCCACGGCCTCATAGAGGCAACCAAGCGGGCCTTCCTGGTACGCGACCAGCACGTCACGGACCCCGCCTTCATGGCCCGCAACACCCGGGAATTCCTCGATCCCGCCTTCCTCGACGACGAGGCGGCGAAGATCGACCGCCGGACCGCCCTGCCGTGGCCGCAACCGGCCAATCCCGGCGATACCGTGTGGCTCGGCGCCATCGACGGCTCCGGCCGCGCCGTCAGTTTCATACAGAGCCTGTACTGGGAGTTCGGCTCCGGCGTCGTTTTGCCGGAAACCGGAATCCTATGGCAAAACAGGGGCATCAGCTTCGCACTGGATGCGCGAGCGGCCAACCCTCTCATGCCCGGCCGCAAGCCGTTCCACACCCTCAATCCGGCGCTTGCGCGCCTCGCCGACGGACGCGTCATGGTCTATGGCAACATGGGCGGCGAAGGCCAGCCGCAGACCCAGGCCGCCGTGTTCACGCGGCACGTGCTGTTCGGACAGGGACTTCAGGCGGCGATTACCGCGCCGCGCTGGCTGCTGGGCCGCACCTGGGGCGAGGAATCGGTGAGCCTGAAGCTGGAGGACCGGTTCGATCCCGCGCTGGTGCAAGCCCTGCGCGACGCCGGACACGCGGTCGAGCTGCTGGGGCCGTTCGACGATCTGCTGGGACATGCCGGCGCCGTCGTGCACGATCCCGACGGCATGATGGAAGGGGCCAGCGACCCACGCAGCGACGGCGCCGCAATCGGGTTCTAGGTTCTGGCGAGGAGCCCGGCGCCTAACCCGGCATCGGGATGGTCTGGCTCTCGTCGGGGACGATGTAGCCGCGCTGCACGGCGGGACGGTCGGCCATCTCGAGATACCAGCGTTTCACGTTGGCGAATTTGTTGAGATCCTGCTCCTGCCGGTCCCACCGGGCAACCCAGGGGAAGACGGCGCAGTCGACGATCGAAAACTCATCGACGATGTAATCGCGACCGTCGAGCCGATCGTTCAGCACGCCATAGAGGCGGTTCATCTCTTTCGTGTAGCGCTCTTCGGCGTATGCCGAGACGCCCTTGTTGTAGAACACGAAATGATGCACCTGCCCGAGAATCGGGCCAATCCCTCCCATCTGCCACATCAGCCACTCCATGGCCTGCCAGTACTTGTCGCCGGCGGGCATCAGCTTGCCGGTCTTCTGGGCGAGATAAAGAAGGATGGCGCCGGATTCCATCATATGAATGCCGGTGTCGGTGTCGACGATCGCGGGAATCTTGCCGTTCGGTGAAATCTTCACGAATTCCGGCTCGTGTTGCTCGCCCTTGGTGATGTTGACGGCATGCACGGTGTACGGCAGGTCCATCTCCTCCAGCGCAATCGATATCTTGCGGCCGTTCGGGGTGCTCCAGGTGTACAGGTCGATCATGGGGGTCCTTCCGTGGGCTGATGTCCGCTGCGTTGGTGGCACGGCACCGCCAATGCGTCAAGGCCGAGTCAACCGCTCGGAATTCACGGTGGCTCCTGCCGCCTCGTTCTGCTCCGAGTCAGACCGAGCGGGTGATCCCGCCATCGATCCGTATGTTCTGTCCCGTGATGTAGCTTGACGCGTCCGAGGCCAGGAACGCGATGAGATCGGAGACTTCCCCGGCCCGGCCGTAGCGGCCCATCGGGATGCGGGCGCGCCGCTCCGCGGTCTCCGGCAGGCTGTTGATGAAACCGGGCAGGACATTGTTCATCCGTATGTTGTCGGCGGCGTAGGCATCGCAGAACAGTTTGGTGAAGGCGGCAAGGCCGGCGCGGAACACGCCCGAGGTCGGGAAGCTCGCGTCGGGTTCGAATACCGCATAGGTCGAGATGTTCACGATCGAGCCGGCGCGCTGTTTCTGCATCACCGGCGTTACCAGCCGGGCCACGCGCACAACGTTCAGGAGGTACACCTCCATGCCGAGATGCCAGTCCGCGTCGGTGATCTCGAGGACCGGTCCCTTGGGACCGTGGCCGGCGCTGTTGACGACCGCGTCGATGCGCCCCCAGCGCTCCACCGTCCCGTCGACAAGGCGCTTAAGATCGTCCACGGACTGATTGGAGCCGGTCACGCCGTAACCGTCCAGCTCCCGGGCCAGCGCCTCCCCCTTGCCGGACGAGGACAGAATGGCGACGCGGTATCCGTCCCCCACCAGCCGGCAGGCCGCATCCGCCCCCATGCCGCTGCCGCCGCCCACTACGATTGCCACTTGCTGACCGGCCATCTTACGTCTCCTCGACTGCGTTGCCGCCACGGATCAAAGAGTTCATGATTTCCGCGAATCGCACGCCGCCGTCAAGCCGTCCACCGCACTGCGATTCGACGACCGCTGTTAACCATGCGTTGTGAAGTTCTCAAGGATGATCCACCGCCGGTCGGCAGACTCGCCAAATCACGCACCGCAATCGGAGACACCAACATGATCACATCGACCCTCGAAACCGTGCCCGGGAGAATGATCCGCGAGCATCTGGGCATCGTCCAGGGCAGCACCGTTCGCGCCAAGCATATCGGCCGGGACCTCATGGCCGGATTGAAGAACATCGTCGGCGGCGAACTGAAGGGATACACGGAACTGTTGAGCGAGGCGCGCGATGAGGCATACGAACGCATGCTGCAACAGGCGGAGGCCAAGGGTGCCAACGCCGTCATCAACGTGCGGTTCAGCACGTCGTCGGTAACCCAGGGCGCGTCGGAAATTCTTGCCTACGGCAGCGCCGTCATCGTGGAGTAAGGGGCATGGAAGGCTTTGCCGAATTATGGCAGGTTCTCTTCGTCATCCTGCTGCTGGTCCTGGCCTTTTTCACGGGCCGGATCGCCGAGCGGCGGCATTACAAATCGATCTTCCGGCGCGAGGACGTGCTGGCCGACATCCCGGTCATCGTCGCCAAGACCCTGCCGCCGGCCAATCCCGCGCCCGCAACGGCGCTGGTACGCGGCAACGTCGTCGTCTCCGTCGACTATTTCAAGCGCTTCCTGGCGCGGTTGCGCATGATCTTCGGCGGCCGTATCCACACTTACGAGAGTCTGCTGGATCGGGCGCGGCGAGAGGCCATCCTGCGCATGCAGGAGGAAGCGCGGGCGCTCGGAGCCAGCATGGTCTTCAACATGCGCTTCGAGACCAGCTCGATCTCCAAGGGCAGGAGGGATGCGGTCGGCACGGTGGAGGTGCTGGCCTACGGTACGGCGGTGATTCCGAACGAATAATCAGTATATTCGCGAACCTAAGGCTTTGAGACGATCGCCGGCATGAAGATCCGCCACGTCAAGGTCCCGGAAGGAATAAATGTCAGCAGGCACAGGCCGCTCGCGGACCTGTTCGTGCTGACCGCGGGTGCCGTCGCGTTGTTCGCGTTCGTGGGCATGGTGGCGCTGCTGATCGGCTCCTATGCCGGGCGCTATATCCCGGTGTCCTGGGAAAACGCCATGGCCGCCGCCATCTTCGAGACCGGCGGCACGGCCGAACCGCAGCCGGCCGACGTGACCGGCCTGCGCGCGGAGGCGGCGCTGCAGGCGCTCGCCGACAAGCTGGCGGCCAACATGGAGCTGCCCGAAGGCCTGCGCATCACGGTGCATTATCTGGACGATCCGGAGATCAATGCCTTCGCGACGCTGGGCGGCCACGTCATCGTGCTGCGCGGTCTCATCCACCGCATGCCCGACGAGAACGCGCTGGCCATGGTGCTCGGGCATGAGATCGCCCATGCCGCCAACCGCGACGTCATGGCCAATCTGGGTGGCACGCTGCTGCTGCAGCTGGCCCTGGCGACCCTGACCGGGATGTCCCCGGAAACGGCGGAGGGGCTGGTCTGGGGGCCCAACGCCCTGTTGTTGAGGCGGTTCGGCCGCGACGCCGAGCGGCGGGCCGATCGCGACGGGCTCGCCGCGGTGGCGGCGACCTACGGCCACGTGTCCGGCGCCGATGCTTTCTTCCGCACCCTGCTGGAGGAGATGGGGAAGACCGTTCCGGAGGAGGGCCCGGAATTTCTCAGCACCCACCCGCTCACCGCTGGGCGGATCGAGGACCTGGCGGCGCTGGCGACGGCACAGGGCTGGGCGACCGGCGGCGACCCGACACCCCTGCCAGAAGCCCTGCGAAATCTGGGTGGCGGCCCCTAGATCAGCTCCTCGGTCTTGTCGTCGGTCTCGCCGTGGCGGCGCAGGGCCGGCAGCTTCAGCCCTTGGTACAGCGTCTCGATGCGCTTGTTGATCTCGGCGTTCTGGGCCTCGAAAAGGCTGTTGCCCTCCAAATCGCTATCGGCGATCAGCGGGCCGAACTTGTCGACCCGGAAGATCCACATCGCCTGGGCGATGCCGAGCTCGTCGAGCCAGTGGGCGGCGATCACCTCCCTGATGCCGCGGCCCAGCAGCGCCCCGGTGCCGTAGCCGACCGTGGTCAGGTACACGGCGCCGGCCGGCACGAAGGTGTCGCGGTAATCCTTCGGGTTCATGCCGCCCTTGCCGATGACCACCTTGCAGCCGGTCTTCTCGAACCAGGCCGGCAGGGCGTGGGAGAAGCGGAAGCTTGCCGTCGCGGTAACCGCACCGATGCGGTAGCTGCCGTCGTCCTGCACCGCCGCCGCCGGCGAGCAGTGGAAGTTGACGTTGCTCACGCCTTTAAGGTCGACCGGCGGATCGGCGCCTTCGGTCACCACTTTGCGGTAGACGCCCTCGCGCCCGGTGTAGATCACGCCGTCGAGGTAGACGACATCACCCGGGCGGATCCGCTTCAAATCCTCGTCGGACACCGGCGCCTTGAGGCGCAGTTTCCTCAAACCGCTTCCGCCTGTCGCCATTCCACGGTCTCCCGTCGCATGTAGGGGGTGAACCAGTTGGGGTCGGTACGCGTCTCGATCCGCCCATCGGCATGGATGCGCGCGACCGCGCGCCGCGAGGCGAGGCAGAAGGTGTGCACCGACACCGGCATGCCGCCGGTGTGGCAGTCGCCGACCTCGATGTGGCAGTCGACGACCATGGACGAGCCGACGAAGCCCATGGCGCCCATGCCGATCCCGTTGCCGAGCGCCTTCAGCTCCGCCTCCAGCCTCGCGACCTCGGGGTCGGGGTTGCGGTCGCCGACGATGCGCAGGCAGGCCGCCTGCTTGCCCAGCGTCATGCAGACGTCCTTGGAGCCGCCGAGGCCGACACCGACGATCGCCGGCTGGCAGGCGAGGCCGCGCTTGCCGAAGGCGATCAGCGTGTCCATGAAGAAGCGCTTGATGCCGTCGATGCCGTCGGCCGGGAACAGCATCCGGTAGTCGGAGCCGAACAGCCCGCCCTTGTGCACCGTGGTCAGGTCGATCCAGTCGGCGTCCGGCTCGAAGCTGTATTCGATTTCCGGCGCGTTGATGCCGACATTGTTGTTGTGGTCGCGACGGGTCAGCGGGTGCACCCGGTTGGGACGCAGCGGGATGTCGTGCGTCGCCCGCGCCGTGGCCCGGCGCAGGCGCCGCTCGAGCTCGACGAACCCGCCCTCGAACCGGGCCTCGTTGCCGACCTTGACGAACCAGCGCGGCAGACCGGTATCGGCGCACATGGCGCGACCATCCTCGCGCGCGGCGTCATAGTTTTCCAGCATCGCCTCGATCACGAAGGCCGACAGGTCGCCGGTCTCCGATTCCGCGATCGCGCGCAGGCCGGCCTCGTAATCCTCGGGGATCTCAATGCCGGCGCGGAACATCGCCCCGTAGGCCGCCTCCTCGATGCGCTCTGCTGAAATCATGGACTCATCCTCCTCAACAGGAACATTCGTCGTTATCGGTGATCGTCAACCCTGCGCCGCATCGGGCGGGGCACCGGCCTCGCCCTCGATCAGCGACTCGCCGGGCGCGACGATGGTAAAGGCGACCGGCTTCATCTCGAGCTTCAGGGCGTCGCCCGACAGATGCACTGCGGTAAAGGCCGAGTCCTCGAGCGCGCCGGTATCCGGAAAATCGCTGCGGTAATGGGCACCGCGGGAATCCTCGCGGGCCAGCGCCGAGACCGCAATGCTCTTCGAGACCAGCAGCAGGTTCTCCAGGTTCAGCCAGTCGTGCCAGGTCAGGTTGAAGGCGCGGCTCTCGCCGGCAACGCCGGTCTCCTCGAGCTCCGCCGACAGGGCATCGAGCTCGCCGAGCGCCGCGGCCAGCTGGTCGGCCTCGCGGATGATCCCGACGCGGTCCCACATCAGATCGTCGAGCCGCTCACGCAGCCGGTACAGGCCGCCGGCCGGCCGCCCGAACGGCCGCTGGGCCGCCTCCACCGCCGCCCCGACCAGCGCCATGTCCGGCTCGCGGAACGCATCCTCGCGGGCGACGAACGCCGCCATCTCGTCGCCGGCGATACCGCCATAGACCGTCGAGTTGGCAACGCCGTTACCGCCGAGCCGATTGGCCCCGTGCACGCCGCCGGCATCCTCGCCGGCGACGAACAGGCCGGATAATGCGGTGCTGCAGTCCGCCTCGAATTCTATGCCGCCCATCATGTAGTGGGCCGTCGGCACCACCTCGACACGGCCGCCGGCAAGGTCGAAGCCGCAGTCGGCACAGCGCTTGACCATGCCCTTGAACTTCTCGGCCACGATATCGGGACCGAGGTGTTTCATCTCGATATAGACGCCGCCCAGCGGAGTGGTGCGGCCGTCGCGCATCTCCTGATAGATGGCGCGGCTGACGACGTCGCGCGTCGCCCGTTCGCCGTGCGCATGGTAGTCGAACATGAAGCGCGCACCGGCGCCGTTGAGAAGGTATCCGCCGGCGCCGCGCAGCCCCTCCTCCAGCACCGTACCGGTCATCCGCGTGTCCGGCCCGGCCAGCAGGCCGGTCGGGTGGAACTGCACCATCTCCATGTCGCGCAGTGCGAGGCCCGCGCGCAGCGCCATCGCCATGCCGTCGCAGCTCTTGTCGCCGGACGGCGTGTGATAGCGGTACATGGTGGGGCCGCCGCCGGCGCCAAGCAGCACCGCCTTGGCCCGCACCAGCACGAACTCGCCGGTGTGCATGTCGACGAACAGGACTCCTGCGATCCCCTCGCCGTTCCTTGCCGGAATCAGGGCCAGTGCGCGATGCTCCTCCATGCGGCGGATGTTGCGCGCCCAGACCTGCTCGGCGAGGCGGTTGACGATCTCGATGCCGGTGAGGTCCCCCTTGTGCACGGTACGGTCGAAGCTCTGTCCGGCGAAGGCCTTCTGGTGCAGCGAGCCGTCCGGGTTGCGGTCGAAGTAGCAACCGAGTTCGTTCTCGAGTTCGTGGACGCGCTCGACCGCGCCGGTGACCAGCCGCCACGCAAGGTCCTGCCGCGGCAGCCACTTGCCGCCGACGATGGTGTCCATGAAATGGCGCTCGACCGAGTCGGCGGCGGCGAGGGCGACGTTGTAGCCGCCCTGCACCATGCGGGTACAGCCGCACTTGCCGAGCAGGCCCTTTACGGCCACCGTGATGTCGAGCTCCGGATCCGCCCTGTGGGCGTGCAGGGCCGCGAACAGCCCGGCGCCACCGGCGCCGATAATGAGGATGTCGGTCTTCTCGTTGCGGATGTCCGCCATGCTACACCAGCCCCAGGGCGAAGGCCGCGCCGAAGGCGACGGCGACGCCGAGGCTTATCGCGATGCGCGCCGACTGCCGGTCCGACCAGGGCAGGAATTCGAGCATCAGCAGCCTGACGCCGCCGGTCAGGTGCGCGGCGAGGAGCACAACGAGGCCCCATTCGCCGACCTTGACCAAGGGTTGATCCGTCCAGGCGATGGCGGCGTCGAAGGCGGCCGCATCGAGGGCGAGGCCGAGCACCAGAAAATGCACCGGCAGGAACAGCACGAGCGCAAGGCCCGACAGGCGGTGCAGCAGGAAGGCCCGGTAGCCGGGGTGATTGCGCGACGGCCGAATCATGGCGCGACCATCATCGTCATCGCCCACACCGCGCGGAGGCCGAGCAGCAGCAGTGCAAGCGCCCCGGTCGACGCAGCAGCGCTGGCGATCCGCGGGCGCAGCTCGGCCCATTCGATCAGGATGGTGCGCAGGCCAATGGCGCCGTGCGTTGCCACCGTCACGACGAAGCCACCATAGAACAGGCCCCAGCCGACGCTTCCGCGGGTGCGGTCGAGGATTTCCTCGGCGCTGAGTCCGCTGCGCACCGCATAAACGATGACGGCGAGATGCACCAGCACCAGCGGCGCGAGCAGCAGCGCCGTTGCCCGCTGCACGAGGAACAGCCGGGCGGTCATCGCAGCTCGCCTTTCAGCAAGGCCACCAGCCCGGCGCGTTTCAGTCCCGCGATGGCGCGGGTCGGATTGATCTCGACGGGGCAGTGCTCGGCGCAGGACTGGTGCGAGTGGCAGTTGCCGCAGCCGGACTCGCCGCTCACCGCCCGCAGCACTGCGGTGCGGTCGCCGTCGCGCACGTCGTTCCACGCCGCCCAGGCGCGGTTCAGGGCGGCGGGCCCGAGGTAGTCGGCACGCCAGGCGACGACGTCGCAGGCGGCATGGCAGACAGCGCAGTTGATGCATTCGATGGCAGCGTCGGCGGCCCGCCGCTCGGGGCTTTCGGGCGACACCGGAACCAGCGGGTCGTCGCGGCCGAGCGCCGCCTCGAAGCGGCCGCGGGCCTGCCGCCATTTCTCGAAGAACGGCGCCATGTCGCAGGCGAGGTCCTTGATCACCGCAAGGTTGCCCAGCGGCGCGACGGTCAGCTTTCCGTCTGCAGCCACCTTCGAGACGTGCGTCCGGCAGGTCCAGCGAGGCCGTCCGTTGACCGTCATCGCACAGGAGCCGCAGACCCCGACGCGGCAGGCGAAACGGTAGCTCAGCGTCGGGTCGGCCTCGCGCTGGATCCAGGTGACGACGTCCAGCACCGTCTGGTTCGGCCGTCGCGGCACCCGGAACGTCTGAAAGCGGCCCTCCGCGCCGCCGCGCCAGATTTGCACCTCGAGCCCGTCGGGCGGGTTCATTCCTCGCCCTCCAGGTCGAGGTTGACCTGCATCTCGATCATGTCGCCGCGATAGGTCAGATCGCCGACATAGACGGCGACGTTGGCATCGTCGCAGATCACCCGCCGCAGCACGCCGACCGGAACCCCCATCGGGATCTGCAGGGCGCTGGCGATCTCGGGCTCCGCGCAGCCGATGGTCAGCGTCTGGTGGGCCCGCCCGATGCGCAGGCCCGGCAGAGACTGCAGGACCGGAATCACAAGCTCCCGGTTGAAGCGCTCGGCCGCCGCGTCGTAATGCCGCCGGTCGATGTAAAGGTACATCACCGCGTAAGGCACGGTGTCGAGCAGGTGTATGCGTTTCAGGCAGCGATAGGACGGCGCCAGTTCGGCATCGAGGCCGTCGCCGCGCGGCGGCAGCACGTCGTCCGCGGTCTCCAGCAGGCGGGGCTTAGTGCGCTTCAGCGCCTCGACGAGACCGCGCCAGCTCTGACCGAGCCGGATTCGCCCCATGCCGGCGGTCCGGTCGGTCACGAACGTGCCGCGGCCGCGGAACCGCTCGATCAGCTCGTCGCGCTCCAGCAGGTCGAGCGCAAGGCGCACGGTCACGCGCGAAGCGCCGAACTCGGCCATGAGCGCTTCCAGCGTCGGAATCTGCGCTTTCGCGGGCCACACGCCGGACAGGATCCGCTGTCGCATCAGCATGGCGATCCGGCTGTACAACGGGCCGTAGCTGTCGGTGCTGAGGGGGGGCGTCGGCACGGCGGCGAGTCCGCAGTTTCATAGGTATCAAAGATAAGACTATATGCTTTATCGGGCGGGGTAAAGCCCGCGCGCCGGCGATGCGACAGGGCGTCGCTCTGCCGGGCGAAAGGTTTCTCTGGACTAACGCCGTGCCGGAAGTAAAACAGGGCGCGTGAGGCGGTTGCGGCACGAGGGCGCCGGCAAGGACGGGATGCGATGAGCGAGCAGGCGACGACGGCCGCGCAGCCGTGGCAGGACGACGTGTACGATGCGCTGAAGGCGGCCGGCGTCGGCATCGTCTCCTATGTCCCCGATGCCGGGCACGCGCGCCTCATCAACCGTGCGATCGGCGATCCCGACATGGAGGCGATCGTGCTGACCACCGAGGAGGAAGGCGTCGCCCTGGCCTACGGCGCCTGGCTCGGGGGCAGCAAGGCGGCACTGCTGATGCAGTCGAGCGGCGTCGGCAACTGCGTCAACATGCTGGGCCTGGTGCAGAGCTGCCGGTTTCCGTTCCTTTCCCTGATCACCATGCGTGGCGAATGGCAGGAGTTCAATCCGTGGCAGGAGCCGATGGGACGCGCCGTGCCCACGGTTCTTGAGGCCATGGCCATCGAGGTGCGGCGCGCCGAGACGCCGCAGGAGGCGCGGGACCTGACCGCGCGCGGCGCCGAGGACGCGTTCGGCCGCGAGACGGGCGTCGCCGTCCTGTTCTCGCAGCAGCTGATCGGCGCCAAGGTGTGGTGAGATGGCGGACGTCCGCGACAATCTCTTGGACCGCCGCCGCACCGTCGTCGAGCTGCTGCGCGACCGGGGCGACCTCGTCGTCGTGTGCGGCCTCGGCTCGGCGACCTGGGACGTCGCGGCGGCCGGCGACCACGAACGGAACTTCTATACCTGGGGCGCGATGGGCGGCGCCGCGATGATCGGCCTCGGCGTGGCGCTGGCGCGGCCCGAGGAGGCGGTCACCGTGATCACCGGCGACGGCGAGATGCTGATGGGCCTGGGGGCGCTGGCCACCATCGGCGTGGCCGCGCCGCAGAACCTCTCGATCCTCGTGCTCGACAACCGCCATTTCGGCGAGACCGGCATGCAGGCCAGCCACACCGGGCGCGGCACCGACCTCTGCGCCGTCGCCCGGGCCTGCAGCATCCCGCGCATCATGGAGGCCTCGTCGATGGACGAGGTGGCGGCGATCCGGACGGCGCTGCACCGCCCGGACGGCTGCCTGTTCGCCCGCATCGCGATCTCGGCGGCGGAGCATGAGCGGGTGCTGCCCGAGCGCGACGGCGCCAAGATCAAGCACCGGGTCCGCGCCGCGCTGGGCCTGTCTTGAGCCTCGTCCTGCTGGTCCTCGCCGGCGCCCTGCTGGCCGGGTTCGTGAACGGCCTCGCCGGCTTCGGCACGGGCTTGGTCGCGCTGGGCTTGTGGCTGCACGCGATCGAACCGCAACTGGCGGCGCCGCTGGTCGTCATCTGCTCGGTGATCGCGCAGCTCCTGTCGCTCATGACCGTGCGACCCCCGGTCCGCCTGGCGCAGCTGTGGCCGTACCTGCTGGGCGGCATCGCCGGCGTGCCGGTCGGTGTCGCGTTGCTGGAGCGCATCGAGGCCGCGAGTTTCCGGGCCGCGGTCGGGCTGTTCCTCGTCGGCTACTGTGCCGTTGTGCTGCTGTCGCGCCGCCTGCCGGTGATCGACCGCGGCGGGCGTGCGGCAGACGGTGCCATCGGCTTCGCCGGCGGCATCCTCGGCGGCGCGGCGGGACTGTCCGGCGCGCTGCCGACCGTCTGGTGCGGCCTCAAGGGCTGGGGCAAGGCGGCGCAGCGGGCGGTCTACCAGCCCTTCAACCTCGCCATCCTGTCCTGGGCGCTGGTCTCCCATGCCGCGGCCGGCGTGCTGACGGCGGAGGTCGGGCGCCTCACGCTGCTCTGCCTGCCCGGTACGGTGCTCGGCGTGTGGCTGGGCGTGCGGGCCTATGGCCGCGTCGACGATCGCCAGTTCCGCCGCATCGTGCTGTGGCTGCTGCTCGCCTCCGGCACCGCGCTGAC
>JBFIFO010000036.1:0-26730 GCA_041602815.1 Alphaproteobacteria bacterium
CTGGCTGGCCGTCGGCGCGCTGACCGCGATGGCGGCGGTGAACGTGCTGTTCTTCCGGCTGATGAAGGCGCCGACCGAATTGGGGCGCGAGGTTCTCGACGGGATCGGCGGGTTCCGGCGGTACCTCGCGACGGCCGAGCATGAGCGGATGAAGCTGGTCGATGAGCCGAAATTGACCTCGCATCTGTTCGCCCGGCACCTGCCCTATGCTCTGGCGATGGATATCGAGGTAGACTGGTCGGAACAGTTCGCCGATACGCTGCACCGGACGATCCCCGACGCGCTCGATTACGAGTGGTATACCGACCCGATGAACACCCGCCACGACGCCGGCCTCGTGGGCATGGTGCGCGCGCTGGGCAGCGCGGTGGCCGCGGTCCTCGACAGGTCGCCCGAGGGTCAGCAGGCGGCCACCCTTGCGTCCTGATTGCAGATGGCCCATATGCTCGACATTGTGCGCCCGGGTGACGGGCGCTGTTTCATTGCCGGAGAGGCTATCGATCGATGGCGTCGCACAACAACGTCGTCGCCCGACGGCGCACTTTTGCGATCATCTCGCATCCGGACGCGGGCAAGACGACGCTGACGGAAAAGCTGCTGCTGTTCGGCGGCGCGATCCAGCTGGCCGGCGCCGTCAAGGCGCGCGGCGAGCAGCGGCGCGCGCGCTCCGACTGGATGAAGGTGGAGCGCGAACGCGGCATTTCCGTCGCCTCCTCGGTGATGAGCTACGAATACGCGGGTTGCAGCTTCAACCTGCTTGACACACCGGGCCACGAGGACTTCTCGGAAGATACCTACCGGACGCTGACCGCCGTCGATTCGGCGGTCATGGTGATCGACGCCGCCCGCGGCATCGAGAGCCAGACGCGCAAGCTGTTCGAGGTCTGCCGGCTGCGCGACATGCCAATCATCACTTTCGTGAACAAGCTCGACCGCGAAGGGCGCGACCCGTTCGACCTGATCGACGAGATCGAGCAGACGCTGGCGCTGGACGTCACGCCGGCAAGCTGGCCGATCGGCATGGGGCGCAATTTTCTCGGCTGCTACGACCTCATCCACGATCGCCTCGCGCTGCTGGAGCGGGCCAAGAAGGGAAAGCCTGAGGAGACTGAGAGCTGCCACGGACTCGATGATTCCCGGCTCGACAGGTTGCTGCCGGCCGACGCCGCCGCGAAGCTACGCGAGGATGTCGAGATGGCCCGTGGCCTGATGCCCGATTTCGACCTCAAGGCGTATCGTGAGGGCAACACGACGCCGGTCTATTTCGGCAGTGCGATCAACAATTTCGGCGTCGGCGAGCTGCTGCGCGGGCTGGTCGAGTTCGCGCCGCCGCCGCTGCCGCAGCCCGCGGCGGAGCGGGTGATCGCGCCGGACGAGGGCAAGGTCTCCGGCTTCATCTTCAAGATCCAGGCCAACATGGACCCCAAGCACCGCGACCGCATCGCCTTCATGCGGCTGGCGTCGGGCCATTTCAAGCGGGGGATGAAGCTCAAGCACGTGCGCAGCGGCAAGAGCATCGCGATGAGTGCCCCGGTGCTGTTCCTCGCGCGCGATCGCGAACTCGCCGAAGAGGCACATGCCGGCGACATCGTCGGCCTGCCGAACCACGGCAATCTACGCATCGGCGATGCGCTGACCGAGGGCGAAGACCTGCATTTCACCGGCATTCCCTCGTTCGCGCCGGAGCTGCTGCAGCGCGTGCGCCCGGAGGATCCGATGAAGGCCAAACATCTGGGCCGGGCGCTCACCCAGCTGGCCGAGGAGGGCGCGGCTCAGGCTTTCCGCACCCGCCTCGGCTCGGACTGGATCGTCGGCGTCGTCGGGCCGCTGCAGTTCGAGGTGCTGGCCGACCGCATCCGCACCGAATACGACATTCCGGTGCGCTTCGAGCCGACCCAGCTCTACACGGCGCGCTGGGTCGAGGCCGACGATCCGCAATCCCTGAAGAAATTCGCCGACGCCAACGGCGCGGCGCTGGCCGACGACCATGACGGCATGCCGGTGTTCATGGCGCGCAACGCGTGGCATCTCGAGCGAACCGCCGAGGATTATCCGGCAATCCGGCTCCTCAAGACACGGGAACAGGTGGCCTGACCCGCGATCACCGTCGCGGCAGGGCAGCCCAGAGCCCGGCGCGCTGGCGGCGCGCCCTGGCCTCTGCCTCGGCATATGCGGACGCGAGGGCGCTGTCGGCACCGCTGTCCGAAATGTCGTTGCGCGCGACGACCGCCCAGCCGCCGATCAGCATCGCCCGACCCACATCGCCGGCGCGGCTGTTGGTGCAGACCGCTTCGTCGCGCCGCCCCGAGGTATCCTTGATCGTACACGCGAGAGTCCCGTTCCGGCCGATCAGCTCGTCCAGTGCCACACGCGCGTGCCACCCGTCGCTGTTGTCCAGATTCGGCGCGTCGACGCCCCAGAGGTCGACAAGCCGCCCGGCGACCTCCACCGTGTCGCCGTCCAGGGCCACCGCCGCTCCGCTGATGGTGCGAGCCTCCGGCGGCCGGCTGCTCCCGGTTCGCCCACTGGTTTCCATTGCGCAGCCGCCAAGCAGGATCGCCACCCCTAAGACGGCCGGCCAGATCGGATTGAGTCGCATCGCGTAGCTCCGTGTGAGTGTTGGCAGGGATCGCCCGCGGCGCGGGACCGCACCGCCGGAACAGGTCTCAGAACGGGGTGGCGGCATGGCTGCGCATCGGATCCGCCGCAACGGCGGTATCGGTTTCCGGGACGATGCCCGCCACCTCGAGGATCAGCTTCTTGAGGATCGCCTCGGCGAATTCCTCGCGCGAGCGTGCGGTCATCATGAACGCGCCGGCGCCGCCGATGACGTCGTTGGCGTAATGCTCGGTCAACGGCTCGCCGCTGGGCCCCGGATAGCCGCCGCCTTCGGAAATCACCACCAGGGCGTTGATGATAATGCCCTTGAGCAGCGTCGTCTGGCGCACCAGTTCCAGCGGCCGGCCGTTGCGTTGCGGGCCGTCGCCGGACACGTCGATCACCTTGCGCGTACCCTCGAAGCCGTTGGTCTCGATCAGGTTGGCGGCGTAGTGGATCGCATTGCTGATCGAGTTCGCGCCCCATACGGATCGCGGCGCCACCATCAGCCGCTTTCCGAAGTCACGGGCCGACTCAGCGCCATCGATCACCGTCCAGTCGACGACGGTATGCTGGGACTCGGGGGCCGCCCACTCGATATAAGCGACGGCGATCTTCTGCAGATAGCCGCCGCGGATCGCCGCCAACACGTCCGGGTGCGCCAGCGCAGCCGCATAGCCGGCGCGCTGCAGCGCGAGCTCCTCGTCGTCGATCGATCCGGACCCGTCAGCAGCGAACACGAGCTCGAGGTCGACCGGCTCCTGGCCGAGGGCGTGTCCGGCTCCCAGCGCCAGCGTAATCGCGACAATCGTGCATCGAATCATCGTTCTCTCCTCCCGCACCGCGATTGTCGCACATGTCCGTTACAGCGGCCAGATCCACAACAGCATGGGGATGGCGACGATCACGATGATCGCTTCCAGCGGCAGCCCGACGCGCCAGAAGTCGCCGAACCGGTAACCGCCGGGTCCCAGGATCAGGGTGTTGTTCTGATGTCCGATGGGGGTAAGGAAGGCGCACGACGCGCCCACCGCCACCGCCATCAGGAAACAGTCCGGATTGACCGCGAGCCGTTCCGCGATGCCGATGGAGATAGGAGCCATGACCACCGCGGTCGCCGCGTTGTTCATGATGTCGGACAGCGTCATCGTGACGATCAGCACAAGGGCGAGGATCACCCAGATCGGCAGCCCCTCGGAAATCTCCACAAGGCCGTTCGCGATGAGCGCCGTCGCGCCGCTCCCCTCCAGAGCACCGCCGACCGGGATCATCGCGCCCAGCAAAATGATGACCGGCCAGTCGACGGCGTCATAGATGTCCCGCGCCGGGACGATGCTGAACAGCACCATCAACGCCACCGCCGCGGCAAACGCGGCCGGAAGGCTGACGATGCCGAGGCTGGCGGCGGCGACGGCAGCAATGAAGATGCCGATCGCCAGCAGTCCGTGGCGCTGGCGCTGTATGAGTAGAGCCCGGTGGGCCAGCGGCAGGCATCCGATGGAGCTGATCACCGACGGAAGCTGTTCCGGATCGCCCTCCAGAAGCAGCACGTCGCTCGCCCGAAAGCGGAAATCGCGCAGACGGCCGCGGAACGGTTGTCCCTGGCGCGATACCGCCAGCAGGTTCACCCCGTGCCGGCGACGCAGCCGCAAGTCCTCCACGGTACGCCCGATGATACCCGATTTCGGAAGTACGACTGCCTCCGTCAGTGCGATCTCTCCGCTTTCGGTTACCGGCGGCGCCGATTCCTTTTGCCGTTTTCGGACGAGATCCGCCGGATGCAGCTTCAGGGCGCTGTGCACTGCCGACAGGGCGTCTGGCCCGGTTTCCAGCACCAGAACGTCACCGGCCAGAACGATCTCCTGACGGTGGCCGTGCTCGATGCGGTGGTCGGCTCGGATCAGACCGAGCACGATCGCGTCGTGTTCCTCGGCCAGGGCGTCGGCCTCGTGCAGCGGCTTGCCGACAAGCGGGCTGTTTTCCTCCACGACGGCCTCGCTGAGATAGGCGTCGATCTCGAACAACTCGCGTGCCGACATTTTCGCCCGGCGCGATGCCGGTACCAGGCGCCAGCCGATCAGCGCGACGAATGCAATGCCGGCAAGCGCCACGGCACCACCCACCGGGGTGAAATCGAACATGCCGAAGGGCTCACCGGTCATGTCACCGCGAAACGTCGCGACGATGATGTTCGGGGGCGTGCCGATCAGGGTGACGAGGCCGCCGAGGATCGACCCGAACGCCAAGGGCATGAGCAACAGGGCCGGCGACCGCGCCGCCTTCGCCGCCGAATGCATCGCCGCCGGCATCAGCAGCGCCAGTGCTCCGACGTTGTTCATGACCGCGGACAACCCGCCGCCGATCGCCGCCAGGGCGCCGACATGCGTGGACACCGGGCCGCGCGTCGGTATCAATCGCGCGATCGCCTGGATGGCGCCGGAATGCTGCAGCCCGCGTGAGACGATCAGCACGAGCGCCACGGTTACCGTGGCGGGGTGGCCGAAGCCGACAAACATGGCGCCGAACGGCACCGTGCCCGCCAGAGTCGCCGCGAGCAGCGCCGCGAAGGCGACGATGTCGTAGCGCCAGCGGCCCCAGACGAACAGCGCCAGGACCGCGCCGAGCAGCGCAAGCAGAAAAATCTGGTCGAAGGTCATGGAAACGCCGAGGATTGCGTCGTGGTAGATCCCGCAAACCTAGCAGTTTCGCCAGCGAGGGCAACAACCGCGGTTGCGTGCTTGCGCTGGCGGTGGCCCGTCCTATTTGATACGCTATCCACAACAGGAAAAAGCCAGAGAATCGGCGGGTTACACGGCATGACAACAATCGACCCGCAGAGCCTGCGCAGGGCCCTCGGTTGCTTTGCGACCGGCGTAACGGTGGTCACGGGGCTCGGCGCCGACAAAGAAAAGCTGGGCGTGACGGCGAACTCGTTCAATTCCGTCTCGCTCGACCCGCCGCTCGTGCTGTTCAGCCTCAACCGCCGTGCCTACAGCATGCCGCATTTTCTGGAAAGCGGCCATTTCGCGGTCAATGTCCTGCGCGAGGGACAGGAGGAACTGGCCGACCGCTTTGCCACCCCGCTCGCTGACAAATGGGACGGCATCCATTTCGACATCTGGGATTTCGGGTGCCCGATCCTCGCCGACGCACTGGCGAATTTCGAGTGCCGCACCCGCTATACCTACGACGGCGGCGACCATGTCATCTTCGTCGGTGAAATCGAGCGCATGCGCGCCGACCTCGACGGCGATCCCCTTCTGTTCTACCGCGGGTGCTATCAGGCTCTGGACAAGGCGCGCGCCTGACCGCCTGTTTCCAGCGCGTCATGGCTGTGGCACGCTGGCGTTCCCATGGCTGATTCGAAAATCCGCAGCAGAGAGCCGCTCGTCCTCTTTGCCGTCGCCGGCGTGCTGCTTGTCATATCCGGCATCGGCCCGGTCGACCGCCTGACATGGATTCTGGAGGTGGCGCCGGTGGCGATCGGGATTCCGCTGCTCGCGGTGACGCGGGGCCGCTGGCCGCTGACGCCGCTGTTGTATCGCCTGTTGTTCATCCACGCCTGCATCCTGATGCTCGGCGGACATTACACCTACGCCCAGGTGCCGGTGGGGTACTGGGTGCAGGACTGGCTGGAACTGTCCCGCAATCATTACGATCGCCTCGGGCATTTTGCGCAGGGTTTCATTCCCGCGATCCTGATGCGCGAGATCCTGTGGCGCGCCTCGCCGCTGCGCGGCAGCCGCTGGCTTCCGTTCCTCGTCGTGTGCTTTGCCCTTGCGTTCAGCGCTTTCTACGAGTTCATCGAATGGTGGGGGGCGTTGATCATGGGTGAGGACGCCGACGCCTTCCTTGCCATCCAGGGCGACGTGTGGGACACCCAGTGGGATATGTTCCTTGCGATGTGTGGCGCCATCGCCGCGCTGACATTGTTGACGCGTCTGCACGACCGCCATCTCGTCCGACTTATGCAGGCGCTCGTCCGTGCAAAATGACGGCCGCCAAGAGGCGGCCGATGATGCCGTGCCGGGACGAATCCCGACCGGTCACATGTCCTGCTTGATCTTGATCAGCACGCCGGTTTCCGGATCCATGTAAAGCCGGACCGCCCTGCCAGCGGTGTCGATTGCCTCGATCTGGTAGTAGTCGCCGACACGTCCCGCACTGCGAATGTCCGTATAGCCGAGCGCGATTGCGCTCAGCAAAGCGGACTTCGCGTCGAGCGTCGGCACGTCCGACGCATCGTTCGCAGGCGGCTGGACAGTGGATTCCTGTCCGAGGGCCACGGGGACGGCGACCGACAGGCCCGCGCATGCGAAGAATGCGGAGAAAATGCTAACCGTGGTAAAATGTGTTCGGAACATCAGCAAATCCTCCTTTTGAGGGTTCCGGGGGCCGGGTCAGGGCCCTCGTCGGGAAGATAGCGAAGGCAACATTGACCGGCGCTGAAGCGGGATTTCAGCCGCACGCAAGGTAGGATCGGGGCGTTGTTTAGGACGGCCGGCTGCGACGATGTGACCACGACCAGCGGGGTTTTCCGCACGGAATTTCAGCGTAGGTTCAGCTTTGTGGCGATAGACTCCGGGCGGTTAACGGGATGATAGGAAATGCGGGCCCATTGTGAACGGATTCGCCGGTGGGGTTACCGGATTTTGTCTCTTGCCGCGCTTATCGTAATTGTTGCGGGCCCGTTCGCGCCGGTCCGTGCGGCCGAAGCCGCGTCATCGCAGGGTCCGGAAATCGCGCCGGTCCCCCGACTATTCGAGCGCGTCCATTCGACGTTCGCTGGTCGGATCCTCACCGTCGAGCTGGCGCGTACGAGGCCACCGGCATACGAGGTCAAATTGCTGACCGAGCGCGGGAATGTTCTGAAATTGTCCTACGATGCCGTGACATTACGCCTTGAGAGCGTCGTCGGACATCGTGACCGCAACGACAATGTCGACGGGCCGGCCGCCTCAGTTGTGCGCGTTGATGACAGCCGTGGGCGGCGCGTCGACGATGAAGATATCGATGATGACGACGAAGATGATGACCGCGACGAAGACGATGACGACGATCGCGACGACCGCGACGACCGCGACGACCGCGACGATGATCGTGATGATGATCGCGACGACGATCGCGGCGGAAATAGCGGCCCCGGGGGCGGCAGGGATGACTGATGGCGGAATACCAGCGAGCTGGATTGCTGTATGGGGCTTCGGCCTTGGCCACGCCGGGCAGCGCCACGTTGGAAGACCAAGCCGATACGGAGGTCGTTAGATGCGGGTACTAGTGGTCGAGGACGATGTTCGTGTCGCTGTACAGGTCACCGAAACGCTGCGTGACGCCGGCTATGTCGTAGAATCCGCCGACGAAGGGGAAGAAGCGCAGTTCCTCGGCGAGACAGAGGATTACGACGCGGTGGTGCTTGACCTCGGTCTGCCGGGTGTGGACGGGCTGACGGTCCTGCAGCGGTGGCGTACGGCTGGCCGCAGCATGCCGGTACTCGTACTGACCGCGCGCGATACGTGGCGCGACAAGGTAACCGGCTTGCGCGCCGGCGCCGACGATTACCTCGCAAAGCCCTTTGAACTGGAGGAGATGGTTGCGCGGGTTGAGGCGCTGATTCGCCGTTCCGCTGGCCATGCCAGCCCCCTTCTCAAGTGCGGAGAGATACAGCTTGACACTGCGACCGGCCGCGTAGCGCTTGCCGGCAAGCCGGTGGCATTGACCGCCCTTGAGTACCGGACCCTGTCTTACCTGATGCATCACGCGCGTCAGATCGTCTCCAAGACGCGACTCACCGAACACATTTACGGCCAGGATTTTGACCGAGATTCCAACGTGATCGAGGTGCTGATCAACCGGCTGCGTCAGAAGATCGGGCGCCACAGCATTGAGACCTACAGGGGACGCGGTTACCGGCTGGTCGGTCTTGCCGATGAGGAATATTAGCCTAACGCGTCGCCTGGCAGCAGCAGCTGCCGTGCTGGTCGCGTTGAGCCTGTTCGGGACCGGGGAGCTACTCATTTTCATGTTCCGCGACCACATCGAACAGCGATTCGATTTAGGACTGGTCGATCATCTCGAGGAATTGGTCGCGGCGAGCGATACTGATGCAGATGGCCGCCTGGCCTTGGGCTGGACCGCTTTCGAGCCACGTTTCAATCGGCCCGGATCAGGCTGGTACTGGCAGATCGCCCAAGCCGGCAATGTCGTTGCAGCGTCGGAATCGCTCGCCGGTATGCGCCTTGTTTTGCCGGCAACCGATTGGGAGGCGGTCCACTTGCTCGATGGTCCGATAGGGCAGCCGCTGCGTGTTTTCGTCCGGCAAATCACGCTTCCGGGCATCGACGACGTGTTTACCTACGCGGTGTCCGGTCCCGCCTCTGATATACAGAGCGGAGTCCGCCAGTTCTCGATGATAACGGCATTGACATTGACCATGCTGGGTGCCGGCCTCGTCGTCGCAGTACTCATTCAGGTCCGTTACGGACTACGTCCCCTGCACGGATTGCGCATTGCCCTGTCGGATATCCGTTCGGGCCGGCGAAGTCACATGCCGGAAACCTTTCCCATTGAGGTCGAGCCGGTCGTGGACGAAGTCAATGCACTGCTCGACCATAACGCAGCCCTGCTGGCGCGGGCGCGGACACAGGCGGGTGATCTTGCTCACGCCCTGAAACATCCGCTGATGGTGATCGCCTATGAAGCGCGTGCGCTGGAGGGCGACCGCGGCCGCGTGATCGAGGAACAGGTCGCGGCCATGAAGCGTGCGATCGACCGCAATCTCGCGCGCGCCCGGATCGCTGGTCCGCGCGCGGCCGTCGGCGCGCGAGCGCTGGTCGACGACGCCTTTGAAGGGCTTCGCTATTCGCTGGATCTTCTGTACCGAGACCGCGGCCTGGCGATCGAAGCACACGGGCTCGATGACCTGTCGTTCGCCGGCGATGCCCAGGATCTCGAGGAAATGCTCGGCAACCTTATGGACAATGCCTGCAAATGGAGCCGCAGCCGGGTCCGTGTCGCCGCCAAGCGGCAAGACGGCGAGCTCACGATTTCGGTGGAGGATGATGGTACCGGCGTAGCAGAAGACGAACGTGAGGCGGCGTTGGCACGCGGCGGCCGGCTGGACGAGCAGGTCGGAGGAACGGGACTCGGACTCTGGATCGTGCGCGATATCGCGGAGATGTATCGCGGCTCGCTGCGTCTGTCGGATTCCGAACTGGGCGGCCTGAAAGTCGAGCTGACCCTGCCGGCGGGTTCGTCTGACCGGGATGAGGTGCCAGGCGACAAGACATGAGCGGCCGGGTCGCCGGTCCGATCACGCCCGTCCCCTGTCAGCGGTCGCACATGCGCGGGGCGCTGCCGCGACCTGAGAAAACCGAACAGAGATTCCCCTTGCCGTCGATGAACAAATAGCCGTAGCCGCGTGCCCACACGAGGTCGCGGTAGCGATACAGGTCGCCGCGCCCGATGCATTCCTCGCCCTCGCGGAAATCCTCCTCGCGGCAGCCGTCGTACCGCTCGTACTTCACGCAGATGGTGCCGTCCGTATTGCGGCATGGTGCGGTCACGAACTCGAAGGAGGCGTCGGTAGCGATCCGGTACGTAAAGTCACGTTCGCCGTCATTCCCCGTGATCCCACCCGCGCGCCATTCGCTCATCGACTCGAAACGCTCCTGGTAGGCGAGCCAGGAATCAGCGACCCAGCCGCCTTTAAGCAGGGTGCAGGCTGCATTGGCACAGGTCTCGGTAGCGATCAGGGTCCAGGTGTCCTCCTGCCCGTCGATCTTGGCCGGCTGACCCAGCTCCTCGACGATGGCGACATAGGCGCCGCGCGGCAGCTGGAATTCCACCGCCGCGCCCATCGAGGGTTGCGCCCGGACATTCAGGCTCCGCGCCGCAACTGCGGCCCACAGCACCGCTTCCGTCCGGTCCCCCGGGATATCGACGGCGCCCGCAGGCACGGCAAGTGCGGCGAGCATCACAGAGAGTGCGACGGTGAGCTTTTTCATGGCCGGTTCCCGGTGCCCCGGTTCCGTTCAGACACGGACGTGCGTCCCGCCAGTGTGCGCCGGAAACCTGAACGTGCGGTAAATCAAGGGTGCGATGCGACCCGCTCAGGGGCGGTCGGCGGCAAGGCGGATGAACGACAGCCGCCCGTCATCGCCGAACGCGAACTCGAAATAGTTGCTGACGTTGTCCCAACGCAGTTCGCCGCCATGCCATTCGGGGCAACCGGCAAAGCTGTAGACGCCGTCGTTCAGGTATTGCGGGTCAGGCGCCGGGCCAAGCAGCACAGCGGCCTCGTCGCCTCCCATTCCGGGTCGCAGGCCCGTGGGGGTATGAAATCGGGGCGACGTCGCCTCGATAACATCGATCCGCTCACGCACCACGGTGACGTCCAGCCCGCCATAGGAGAATTTGGTCGCCACGTAACCGCCGCCGTCGTCCTCGCCGTGGCCGCGGGTCAGCGAAACCGGCGTGCCCAAATGCTGCAGGGACGAGAGGCCATCGTACAGTCGCAGCCCACCAATCTCGTATTCTGCGGGCGCGACGCACTGGAACTCCGGTTCGCCGGGCTGCATGCGGGTCAGGCGGATGATGCCGTTGCCGCTAACGGATGCGCCGTGCACGGGCGCCGCCGGGCCGGCGGATACCATTACCGTCGCCAGCAATGCGATCGACGTGTGCTGCGCGCTGCGATGATCCATGCTGCGATGGTGCAGCAGGAAGTTGGCGCCTTGATGGCCAAGTATCGTTAACGCGTATGAATGGCCTGCTGCAGGAAATTGACGCCGTCCGGGGCGACTCTCGCCAGATCGGGCAGTATCCTGACCATCTCCACTTCTCCGGACTGCATGCGTTCGGGCAGCCGGAACTCCCAGACGGTGCGTCCGTCGGGGGTGACCTCGATGGCACGGCCATTGTTCGATTCGACGATCAGGGTATTGCCGTTGGCGAGTCGTTGCTGTGACCCGTACACCGTGCTGAGCAGAGGCTCTTCGGCCGTGCCGGCATAGGACCAGAGGATGTCTCCAGTCAGGGGATCGTACTCCATCACCCGCGTTGCTCCCTCTTCGCCGCGGTAGCCCTGATTGTCGAACAGGAGGATCCTTCCATTATCCAGCATCTGCGGTTCGTGCTGGCGCCGCCACATCCCCGTGTCGGCCCAGACGATCCGTTCGGATTCGGTATCGAGAAGCGCGATCGCGTTGATTTCGCGCATCGAGATCAGGAGCTGTCCGGCTCTTGCGAACGGGAATTCCGCCGCGGTCGACGCGTCGACGTACTGCACCGCGTTCGCGTGCATGATGTCGCCCAGCAGGTCCCGCCTGACCGTATCGAGAAGGGGTTCGTAGTCAGACCCGACGAAGGCTGCGAGGATCGAGATCTCCTTGCGCTTCGCGCCACTGCCCGAGAGGATCGTGACAGTGTCATCGATGAATGGCGGGTTGATGCGGGATATGCCGGGATAGCCGTTATCGCGAATCGACTGGGTGAGGACATAGATTTCGCCCTCCGGACCGATCGCCGTGTCGTGGTGGGCGTTCTCAGACAGCTTCCACAACACGTTCGAATCCTTGTCGAGTTTCGCAAGTCCGAATCCGTAGGGGGTGCGGTAAGGTGACTCGAAGAGGACCAGAAGATCGCCGTTCTCGAACAGATGGACGCGGCGCCAGTAGACCTTGTCCGCCCAGTATGTGCGGCCTTCTTCCGCATAGCTCTTGACGTGCGGCGCGGTGTCCCATGCTTGGTCGAAGCGCAGCCGCCATTCGTGGACGACGTTGCCGTCCATGTCGATAAGGGTGGCGCCCTGCGCGCCGGTGTGGACAAAGAGGTTGAAGCCCTGCCACGCGGTGTCGGCATCGTGCCGGATCACCGGATTGTCGGTGCCGGGTCCGGGAAGATGGGCCGGATGCCAGAACGGGTCGAGTGCGTCCTCTTCCACGTTGGACTTGTATAGGTACAGGGCAACCATTGCCGTGCGCTGCATGAACGCCTCCGCGGGCGCCCATTTCAGGTAGGTGGCTACGCCGCCGGCCACGAATGCGAGAAAAGCGATCGCGAAGACAAAGACCGTAAGTTTCAGGCCTTCGGCGGTACGATTCGGTCTGGCGGTCATCGGGGTCGATGTCGGAGTCATTACGTTACGGAAATGGGAAGATAGACACGCCGCACCGGGCGACGCTGGCACATCGCGATGAATTTTGAGTTAACGGTCGAATGGGAGTGTGATCGCGGCGCGCGCTGCGTTATACCGGGTGCAACACACGCGACCGTGGAGTCGGAAACATGGCGGGCAACAAGGCAAAGACCAGCGGGGCGACGGCGACAAGGGGGACAAGGCGCTGGGGCAAGGGCACGATCGCCTTCGTCGCGGTGGCTCTTGTGGCCGCCGCGTGGGGTGGTTGGTCGTGGTGGCGTCACGGCGCAGGGGAGGGCCGCTTTCTCGCCCTGGCGGCTGCCGGTATGGATCGTCTTGGCGCGGTCGAGCGGCAGCCGGCGTCGACGGGTGGCCATCTGGTACCCGGCCAGTCGCCCGGGTATCGTGACCGCATGCCGACGGCGGGTGCGCACGATCCGAACTGGATCGATCCGGGGGTCTACGACCGGCCTCAGATCGCGACCCGGCTCGTCCACTCGCTGGAACACGGGATGATCGTGATCTACTACGATTCGCCGCCCGAGGAGGTTTTCGTGACCCTCAAGACCTGGGCTGGCCTCTACGGTGGGCCGTGGAGCGGCCTCGTGGTCGTGCCGATGCCGGGACTCGGCGACGAGGTCGTGCTGACCGCATGGGAGCGAATGCTCAGGCTCAAGCCGTTCGATGCGAACACGGCGGCTGCCTTCATCGACACCTATCGCGGACGTGGACCGGAACATCCTGTCCGGTAGTCAGGAGGGCTTGACGCCCCATCTGCGCGCCCAGCCGAGGCCGGCGCGCGTGCCGGCGCGGGGGTTGTACTCACACGACACCCAGCCGCCAAACCCCAGAGCGTCGATAAGCGCGAACAACGGCGTATAGTCCAGTTCGCCCGTATCGGGCTCGTTGCGGTTGGGCACGCCGGCGATCTGGATATGGCCAATGCGCGAGAAGTTCTGCCGGAAGCAGCCGGCCGGATCGCCCTCGACACGGGCGCAGTGGTAGAAGTCCATCTGCAGCGCGACGTTGGCCATGCCGACCGCTTCCAGGATCCGCACCGCCTGCTCCTGTCGGGTCAGGAAATATCCCGGCACGTCGATCGGGTTGATCGGCTCGATGGTGATCGTGATCTCGTAGGGCGCCGCATTGTTCGCCGCCATCCGCAGGTTCTCGACGAACACCGCCTGGCAGTCCGCGGGATCGGCGTCACCAGGCGGGATGCCCGCCATGATGTGCAGCCTCTTGCAGCCGACCGCCCGCGCATAGGCGATCGCCTCCGCCAGCACGATCCGAAATCGCGTCTCGGCGCCGGGAATAGCGGCCAGCCCCCGCTCGCCGGCCTCCCAGTCGCCGGGCGGCGTGTTGAACAGCACCGGCTCGATCCCGGCCTTGCGATAGGCGGAGCGGAGGTCGGCCAGCTCGCACTGGTACGGAAACAGGATCTCGGCACCCTTGAAGCCGGCCGCCGCCGCCGTCCCGACCCGCTCGACCAACGGCAGCTCGGTGAACAGGA
Organism: Alphaproteobacteria bacterium; assembly: GCA_041602815.1. GTDB lineage: Bacteria > Pseudomonadota > Alphaproteobacteria > UBA8366 > JADFVY01. The sequence goes on from JBFIFO010000036.1 coordinate 14,247, forward strand.
ACGACAGGTTCGCAGCGAGTCGGGGCAAGATTCGTCACCGTCCCACCGCGTAACCCTGCATGCCGCGGGGATTGGCTGCCGCCTTCAGGAGTCCGTCCTCCTTCTTGGCGGCGGTCAGGCGTCCCTCCGACCAGTCGAGGCCGATTTCGACCTCATGGCCGCGGCGGCGCAGCTCGGTCACGACGTCGCCGCGCCAGCGGCCTTCCATGACCACGACGCCAGGCCGCGACGCCCTTGGGTAGAACGAACTCGGGAAATGTTCGGTGTGTAAGGAGGGCATATCGATCGCCTCCTGGAGGTTCAGCCCGTGATGCAGGTGGCGGAGCAGCATGATCAGCTGCCACTGGTCCTGCTGGTCGCCCCCCGGCGTGCCGAACGGCATCCAGGCATCGCCGTCGCGCAGCACGAAGGACGGCGTGAGCGTGGTGCGCGGCCGCTTGCCGGGGGCGAGGCTGGCCGGCAGCCCCTCCTCGAGCCAGAACATCTGGGCGCGCGAGCCGAGCGCGAAACCGAGCTCCGGGATCAGCGGCGAGCTCTGCAGCCAGCCGCCGCTGGGCGTCGCCGACACCATGTTGCCCCAGCGGTCGATGATGTCGAGATGGCAGGTATCGCCCGTCGTGCTGCCATCCGCCCGTGTCTCCGGTTCAGCCGAGGCGACACCGTAGCGCGCCACCGTCGGCTCGCCGGCCCCAGCGACCGCGGGTGTGACGATACGGCCCTCGACGATGAAACGGGCCAGTCGCGGCTCGCGCCCGCCCGGCGCGCCCGGGCGCAGCTCGAGCGAGGCGGTCTCGCCGATCAGCGCGCGCCGGTCGTCGGCATAGGCCTGCGACAGCAGGTCCGCGACCGGGACGTCGACGAAATCCGGGTCGCCGTACCAGGCCTCGCGGTCGGCGTAGGACAGCTTCATGCATTCGACGACCGTGTGGACGAAATCCGGGCCCAGCGGATCCAGCGCCGATATATCCATGTCCGCCATCAGCGCGAGGCTCTGCAACAGCACCGGTCCCTGGCTCCACGGACCGCACTTGCACACGCCGTAGCCGCGATAATCGTACACCAGCGGGTCCTCGTAGTGCGCCCGCCAGCCGGCCATGTCGGCGCCGGTCAGCACGCCGCGATGACGCCCGCCGCTGGTGTCCATCACCTCCTCATCGCGGCAGAACCGGTCGATCGCCTCGGCGATGAAGCCCTCGGCCCAGATCCGCCGCGCCGCCTCGATCTGTTCGGCGCGGTCGGTCGATGCCGTCCTGGCCTCGTCGATCAGCCGGCGCCAGGTTGCAGCCAGTGTCTTGTTGGCGAGCAGCGTGCCCGCCTTCGGCAGGTTGCCGCCGGGCAGCCACTGCGCGCCCGAGGTCGGCCATTCGGCCTCGAACAGCTCCTTGACCGTCTCGATGGTCTCGATGATCCGCGGCACCAGTGGTACGCCGTTCGCCGCATAGCCGATCGCCGGCTCGAACACGTCCTCAAGGTGCATCGTTCCGTAGTCGCGCAGCATCAGCATCCAGGCGTCGAACACCCCCGGAACGCAGGCGGCCAGCAGTCCGGTGCCGGGCACGATCTCCAAACCCAGCCCCCGGAAATGCTCGATGGTCGCACCGGCGGGCGCCGGCCCCTGGCCGCAGATCACTTTCGTATCGCCGGTCTTCACTGCGTGCATGATCAGCGGCATGTCGCCGGCCGGCCCGTTCAGGTGCGGCTCCGCGACTTGCAGGACCAGGCCCGCGGCAACCGCCGCATCGAAGGCATTGCCGCCGCGCTCAAGCATGCCCATCCCGGCCGCTGAGGCCAGCCAGTGCGTCGAGGCGACGACGCCGAAAGTGCCGAGGATTTCGGGGCGCGTGGTGAACATACAAATGTCTCCGTTGCAGAGCCGAGCGGCGATGTTAGCCAGCCGCCGGCAATGTGCAAGTTCGCAAGCAAGCCGGCGCGGTAACGACGTCCGGGCCGCAGCCATCCCTCGACCGCACCTCAACATATAGTCCACCTCGGGGACCTACCGACAAGCCCGGTTGCGAAGGATTCGAACCAGCAGATACAGTTGGACGGTGGATTGATTACGGGCCGGATACCGACATGGACCATCTTGCATTGAACTCCGCCGTCGACGGCATCGAATGGCCTGCGGTCCCGGAGGGCACGGGCGCCACCATCCTGGCGATCCTGCTCCAGCTCGAGCAGACCCAGTGGTGGCCGGCGGACCGGTTGCGCGACGCCCAGCACATTCAGGCAGCATCATTGCTCGACCACGTTTGGCGGACGGTTCCCTGGTATCGCGACCGGCTCGCCGCGGCCGGGTTTCAGCCGGGTGTCGCGTTCCCGCTTGACAGCTGGAACCGGATTCCGATCCTCACACGCGCGGAGGTGGTCGCCGCGGGCGGCGAACTGCTAAGCGTGATGGTGCCGGCCAGTCATGGCGAACTTGGCGAGATCCACACCTCCGGCTCAACGGGCCGGCCGGTGCGGGCGGTGCGAACCCGACTCTGGGAAACGTTCTGGCGCGCCTTTACCCTGCGCGACCATCTGTGGCACCGGCGAGATCTTTCCGGCAAGCTCGCGGTGATCCGTGAATCCGGCAAGGACAAGGCCCCCTGGCCCGACGGGTCGGTTTCGGAAAGCTGGGGTTCGTCGAGCGCCGCCGTGGTCCGTACCGGCCCCTGCGTCAGCCTGAGCATCCGCTGCAGCACCGAGCAGCAGGCCGACTGGCTGCAGCGCATGGACCCGGACTATCTCCTTACCCACCCCACCGTGTTGCACGGACTGGCCGCGCACTGCCTGGACCGGGGTATTTCTCTGCCGCGGCTCCGCCAGGTGGAAACGATCTCGGAGATCCTGCGCCCCGGCACCCGCGCCCTGTGTGAACAGGTCTGGGGTGTACCGGTCGTCGACCTTTACAGCGCACGCGAGGCCGGCTATCTCGCCCTGCAGTGCCCGGCGCACGGGCATTACCACGTGCAAGCCGAGAGTGTGTTGCTCGAGGTCGTCGGGCCCGACGGAGTCCCGGTGCCGCCCGGCACCGAAGGCCGTGTCGTCGTCACGCCGCTGCACAATTTCGCCATGCCATTGATCCGCTACGAGATCGGCGATTTCGCCGAGGCGGGTCCGCCCTGTCCGTGCGGACGGGGCCTGCCGGTCCTGACGCGTATCCTTGGTCGCGAGCAGAACATGCTCCGCCTGCCGGAGGGCCGGCGCGCGTGGCCGCTGCTGTCGTCATCCGACCTTGCAGGGCTGCTCCGCATCGCGCCAATCCGGCAATACCAGTTCGTGCAAAAGAGCCTCGAGAAGATCGAGCTGCGCCTCGTCGCGGACAGGTCCATCGCCGGATCCGAGGAACGCCAGCTCCGTGCGTTCCTTCAGGACCGCTTCGGCCATCCCTTCGAGATCGACATCGTGTGCCTCGACCGCATCCCAAGAGGCGCCACGGACAAATACCAGGACTTCGTATCCGAACTTCCCGGTGACGACGGGCCCTGATCAGCCGATGATCTTCCAGTCGCCGTCGGGCTGGCGGCACGCGATGCCGTAGGCTTCCTGAATCTGGCCGCCGACCGTGACCGTCTGAATGAACTCGCGGCAGTACTGTCCGTTCTGCGCGTTCGTCCCTTCGCGGGTCGAGCGCACCGATCCGGCGGCCCCGGTCTCGGGATTGTTCCAGTTGATGGTCGTGCCGACCGGCTCGGCGAACGCATTGCTGGCTGCGGCCTCCGCACAGGCGGCGTCGGTCGCGTCCAAGTGCGCGCCGATCGCGTTACCGACGAAAACGCCCATCAACGCGCCAAGCGCCGTTGCCACGTGCCGGCCCTTGCCGCCGCCGACCTGGCTGCCGATGACCGCGCCGGTCACCCCGCCGAGGATCATGCCGACGGGCCGGTGCGAATCGCAGGCAACGCGCCGGGCCGGATAGGGCACCGGGACCACCGGCGGCGCCGGATAGATGATCAGGCCGCCTTCCGCTCCCTCACCGCCTTCGCCGCCCTCGCCGTAATACAGCTTCTTCTTCTTCCGGTCGTGCACGCCGTGAATGCGGTAACCGTTGTCGCGATCCGCCCCGTCGTGACGTTCGAAGACCGGCCGGAGAATCCCCGGCGAAATCGCGGTTCCCGCCATCAGTTGACCGGAAAGGCTCGTTGTCGCCAGGGCGCCGGCGAGCGTGGCGGTGGTGAGTCGCTTGAAAGACATGTCAGACCTCAGCAGCAAGCCATGGACTGCCGCACCATATTCAGGCGAACCTGAACGTACGCTTAACGCGCCCGCGCCGATGTCTGCGCGAAGCAACCGTGTCGACGTGCCGACATGTCCCGCCGGCGACCGCACGACCACGCGGCACGCAGCGCTTGTCGGTGCCTGCGGCGAGCCGGTGCGTCACAAGATGTCCAGCAAAGCATTGAGCAAGAGCATGGGTCCGAGCACGATCAGGAATACCTCGACCACGCACAGCATATCGGCCACCAGCCCCGTGTTCACCAGGATCGAATTCGGATTGCGGCGCGCGGTCTGATACAGCAACCGGCCGAAAACCATGGCAACCACGATCACGGCGGCTCCCGCCACCAGTTCATTGAAGTTCAACCAGAACATGTCTTGAAAATCCACTACCCGGAGACGCCGATCGCCTCCGAAACGCAGCATTATTTGCTTCGGCGAAATATCGGTAAAACGAAAATTTTTAACTCTGTTTATCGCCACTTCCGAAGTATCGATACGGCCACTCATGTTCTGCCCGGCACACCCTGCGGTCCGTTCCGGTCCGCACTTGTGCGGCTTTGCGTGGACCACAAGGATCGTGGCTCAAAGTCCGCAAGGACGTACGGACCGAGATCCGGCGCCACAGCACACGGGGCGGACCCGGCGGGATATCCGACTTGCGCCGGACGACGGAACAGGGCATTTTCCCTGATCCCGCAGGAATTTGCGTGCAATGGGCCGGCAGATGGACCGGAACGTTTGGTATGAGCGACGGCAACGACAACCGCATTTATCTGTTCGATACGACGCTGCGTGACGGTGCGCAGACCCAGGGCGTCGACTTCACGGTCGCCGACAAGGTAACGATCGCGCACGAGCTAGACGAGCTGGGCATCGACTACATCGAGGGCGGCTGGCCCGGGGCGAACCCGACCGACGATTCTTTTTTCGACAATCCGCCGGTGCTGACAGCGGCGAAGCTGGTCGCCTTCGGGATGACGCGCCGGCCGGGCCGCAGCGCCGAAAACGATCCGGGGCTGGCGCCGCTGCTGACCAGCAAGGCCGGTGCGATCTGCCTCGTCGGCAAAAGCTGGGATTTCCATGTCGACGTGGCGCTGGAGATCCCGCGCGACGAGAACATCGCGATGATCGCAGACTCCGTGGCTTTGTCGAGGGCGCGAAAGGGTGAGGCGCTGTACGATGCCGAGCATTTCTTCGATGGCTACAAGGCCAATCCCGACTATGCCATGGCATGCATCGCCGCGGCCTATGAGGCCGGCGCCCGCTGGATCGTATTGTGCGACACCAACGGCGGTACGCTGCCGCACGAGGTCGAGCGCATCGTCGGCGAGGTGACCGCACACGTCCCCGGCAGCCATCTTGCGATCCATGCCCACAACGACACCGAGACCGCGGTGGCCAACAGTCTGGCCGCGGTGCGGGCCGGGGCGCGCATGGTGCAGGGAACCCTCAACGGGCTGGGCGAGCGCTGCGGCAACGCCAATCTCTGTTCGGTGATCCCGACGCTGGTGCTGAAGATGGGCTACGAGACGGCTATTGCCGAGGACGGGCTGCGCCGGCTGACCCATGCCTCGCGCCTGCTTGACGAGCGGCTGAACCGCATGCCGAACCGGCACCAGGCCTATGTCGGCGAAGCCGCGTTCGCGCACAAGGGCGGCCTGCATGTCTCGGCAATCGCGAAGGACCCGACGACCTACGAGCACATAGACCCGGCCAAGGTCGGCAACCGGCGGCACGTCGTCGTCTCGGACCAGGCCGGACGGGCGAACGTGCTGTCGCGGCTCGAGGACATCGGCATAACCATGGATCCCAAGGACAAGCGCGTCGGCCGGCTCGTCGAGATGGTGAAGGCGCGCGAGTTCGAAGGCTACTCCTACGATGGCGCCGAGGCGAGCTTCGAGCTGCTGGTCCGCGACCTGCTCGGCGAGGTGCCGGAATACTTCAAGCTGGTGCGCTTCCGCGTCATGGACGACCGGCGCTGGAACGCGCGCGGTGAGCTGGTCACCGAATCCGAGGCGACCATCACCGTCGAGGCCGGCGGCGAGGAGATCATGACGGTGGCCGACGGCAACGGCCCTGTGAACGCGCTCGATACCGCCCTGCGCAAGGCACTCAAACCCCTCTACCCGCAACTCGAGGACATGCACCTGATCGACTACAAGGTGCGCATCCTGCCGCCGCGCCACGATACCACCGGCACCGACGCGGTCACCCGGGTGATGATCGAGAGCACGAACGGCGCCGGCGAGCGCTGGTCGACCGTCGGCGTGTCGACAAACATCATCGACGCGTCCTACGGCGCGCTCCGCGACGCCATCTCCTACCGGCTATATCGAGAAGGCGTCGGCGACAGGAGCGCATCCACATAAGGTTTGGCTCTTCGGGCGGGCGGCTGGATCAGCGGTCTGCCGCCCGCCCGTAGCACCTTACAGGGTCTTCTCAAATGCCTCGATATCGTCGAGTACCGGCTTGTTGACGCCGCGCTGGTGCAGGTCCTTGCGAAGTGTGCTCAACTCTTTGCGGGCGGTTTCCGCCTTGTCCTGTCCGGCCAGCAGCTCAGCGCGCTGCCGCACCAGGGCGTGATAGGCGATGTTCAGCGTCTTTTCCGCCTTGAGCAGTTTCAGCGCGTCGCTTGTCAGCTGCAACGCCCGTGCCGGATCCGCCTTCGCGGTCTCCCTGAGCTTTCCTTCCTCGACGTCGACCCTGAAGAACGGGTGTGAAACACCGGCCGCAAGAATGCTCGCGACCTTCGCTCCGACGATGCTGTCCTTGTATCGTGTCGCGACGTCTTCGAGCACTTTCATGCCGGTGTCGAGAAACGGCGACCGCGATCCGCCAAGGCTGAGGCAAAGTCCGGCTTCGTGCGTAAAGAAGTCATGCGCGACCCGCTCCTCCGTTTTCGACAAGGGAACGCCAACCCGTATCGTGTGCGGCTCCGACGGAATCAGCATGTCACCGAAACCCTGATAGGCGGCGCGGATATAGTAGATTCCCGGCTCGGCGAAATAATGCCCGCGTTTGCCGTAGGTCAACGGAATTTCCCTGCTCAAACGCTCCTCGCCGGGCCGTGATCCCTTCGGCTGCAACGTTATGCGTTCGGCTTCGCCCAGCATGCAGAAGACCGGTTCGAACTGTACCGTCCGTCCGTTCGGGCCGGTGATGGCGACCGCCACGGTGCCGTACGCCGGATCCAGGCGACCGTCGATGTCCACAGGGATTTCCGTGATGAGGTTCCGCAGCCGCAACTCGATGGAAATCGGTTCCATGAACTCGAAATAGCCTTTCGAGCGAACCAGCAGTTCCAGCGGCGGCTCACCCTCCGCCCTGTCGTAGGCACCGTCCGCCGCCTCGGCATGGCCACCCGACGCCCATGGGTCGCCACCCATGATGACCGCGTTCCGGTTGCCGTGACGGAGGTGCTGCAATTCCTCGTCGTCGAACCGGAATTCGAAGTTCGACCAGAAACTGTCGGCACCGTTTCGCATGTCGTATCGCCAGTCGTAGTTCATCCACGACAGGGAGTCCGGCCGCCCCTTGTCCCAGGAATGCAGGAAATTGAAGGCATGCCCGGCCTCGTGAACCCAGGTGTAGAGGAACTTGCGCATGGCTGCCGCCTGGGCCTCGTTGGCGGGCGGCCCGGCAACGAGGTCGCGGAACCAGACGTGGTCGCGGAAGACGGCGAAGCCCTGCCGGTCGGGTGGCTCCCCGGCGCCGCCATACCGGGCTGCGGCATCGAACATGATGCCGCCGACGTTGGGATTGTCGAATCTTCCGGCCAGCAATCCCCACATATGCCATTTGGGCCAGCCGCCCGCGATCTGGCTGAAATGCAATTCCATGGCGTCATGCAGCTCGGCCGGCGACCAGCTGGCGAAGGCCGGCGGGCTGTCATCGACGATGTTACGCTGCGGCGCGACCGTCATTCGGATGCCGGCCTCCCTGTAGGTTTCCTCGATGTCGAGCGTGCGCCGTGGCGTCCCCGCGGGGCGTGTCGCGTGCCAGTGCGTGTCGTAGGACGGAATGACCGGGTCCCGGTTTACAGAGGCGCAGACATCGACTTCGAGCGTAACGGTGCGGAATTCGTCGGACCGCCGCTGGCATCGGTAGATTTCGTTTTCACTGCCGCGCCGATGGAAGACAACGTGTGCCTGAGCTGCTGCACGGAACGGCCGGTGCGGCAAGACGATCCTGATATCGGTTTGCGGATGCACGCCGCTCCAGTAACGGACCCTTCCGGTAATCCCGACCCGGCCGCGCGATCTGCGTACGGTCGGATTGTCGACGATCCATGACTCTCGGTAGACGCGCCATTCGATCTTCCGCCCGCCCGGGAAGGTGAAACGGAAAATCTGGTAAATGTCGCCGCTGACCTTGTCGAGCACCGGGGACGACCTGTGCCGGGCGTCAATATCGATGCGCATCTCAAGGGCGTATCGACCCGGCACGGGCCCCGACATGAGGCCCTCGTAGAGGCCGCTGACCGCCGCAAAGCGCACATGTCGCCACATGTCGGGCAGATCGGGCGGCAACGCTTCAAGAAATTCCGCTTCGGATTCAACGTCGGTCAGTTCCTCGACGGTCTGCTCGATCGGGGTTTCCGGCCCGCGCGGAACGGGCCGCTCCAACTCGGCGACTTCGGGAGACGCGTGACGTCTCCCCGGATTGTCAACTGAACCACTCTTGCGTCTCGGCATGAGAAATCTCCCTTGTATGGAGGGTCGCCGCTACGCGGCGCCCGTGGTGGGCCGCACCGATCAACGGTGCGGCAACGGCGCCGGGATGGCTTTCTCGTCCGATCCGGTTTTTCCGGAAAGTTATTCGGTCACGCGAAACCTACTGGTGTTTGCGGCGTGTGCCAGTCGATCCGGCCGGCGACGACCGATATCACCACGTCCTGCGAATCTTTCGCCTTGACCTGGATATGCTTCGACAGCCCTTGTTTCGGCAGGTGAACGTCGATTTCCGCCGCCTCCGTGTCGACCTCGGCGGTCACCGAATCTGCGAGTCCGACGAGACCGCTGGTACTGACATTATCCTTGCTGAAGACGGTCTTGCCATTGACCTGTATTCTTACAGTGTCGTTGTCAAAACCATCGACAAGATGAAGTCTCAGCGTTGCCAAGATTCCAAGAATCCTCCCGGCGCATGATGCGTTTTCGACCGGTGACGATGCACCCGTCAATCAAACGCAATAAAGAATGCCGATATGACAAATGCGGGAATTCCGGACCGCTTGCGCCACCCCCTCGCCAGGCATTCCCGATCGCCGGCGCCATTCTTTCCGACTCCGCGCACCGCACAAAATGAGAGCAGCCCGCTGAGTCACCGAACGAATTCTGAGACCGATAGATGCAGGGAAAAGGTTAACATATTTACATCAATAAGGCGAGGAAAAATCAATTTATTCGCCTGACTATATGTAAGCCGACAGTGCATGTGACCCGTGGAGTTGTAAATTACGATGTCTGACCAGGTGGCCGCGCTCTGCGGATAGCCGGGCTCAGCCGGTCAAGTTGGTGCGGTGTTCGCCGGAGATAGTGGTCCGTCGACGCAGGGTTGGCTAACATGGGCGGGCCTCTTGTCTGTCGGCGCGCACACGTCTGCCTCGGGAATATTTCGTGTCGGCGATGTTGGACCCGCTGGAGTATTCCGATGACCGTACGGACGGTGAGAACATGTTGCCCGTGGACCGGCCCGGCATGAAGTACAGCGCGAAATTGATGAGCTTACGGACGGGTGCCGTGACTGCGGCGATCCAAATGTTGGCCTTGGCCGCCCTTGCCTGCGTAACGGCTGCGCCGGCCGCGGCGCAGCCGGACGATACGGCGCAGGCGATCTACGACAGCTTCGAGTCGCTGCTCGGCAGCCCTGAGCAGCGCGAGCTCTATGCCCTGCCGGCGGAGCGGTACTGGCGGGCAGGGGTGCCGCTGACGGTCTCGCTGCGCGGCGGCCGCGAACGGAGCCTGTGGGCCCCTCTGATGGCGCTGGCCGACGATGTGCGAAAGGCCACAGGTCTGTGGATCAAGATCGAAGTGGTTGCGCACCCTGAACTGCCCGAGCGGATCCTGCCGGATTCCCTGGTCATCGTGGTCGCAGACCGTGCCGACGGCGACCGGTTTGCCGGTGAGCTCGGTATCGGCGAGGAAGAGCGCCGTCGATTCCGCGACGGGCGCTGGCCGGCGCTGGTGTATTTCTGGCGGAACGATCTGTATCGCGAGGGTGCCCGGGCCGGTGTGGTGATCATGGCCAGCGATATAACGCTCGACGAGCAGATCGCCTACCTCGCACTTTCGCTGGTCTGGGTCGTTGGCGGCGCCAGCATTGGTGACCACCTCGGCGACATCATCGATATCGACGGCCGCCCGAGCCTGACCGAACGTGGCCGGCGCGTCTTCGCCCTGATGTACCAGCCCGAACTGACGCTGGGCCAGCCGCTTGACGTCGCCCGTGCCACGGCGCGCCGGTTGCTCGGGCTTTCGGACTGAAGCCAGTGGCGGGGACGGATTCCACGAAAGACTCGATCGTCGCGGGGCAGGGACCGGCGATCATCCTCGTGCGCCCGCAGCTTGGCGAGAATATCGGCGCGGCGGCGCGCGCCATGCTGAACTGCGGGCTGACCGATCTGCGGATCGTCAAGCCGCGCGACGGCTGGCCGAACCCGCAGGCGGTGCGCGCCGCCTCCGGCGCCGACGTGGTGATCGACGGCGCGCGCATCTATGAGCGGACGGAGGATGCGGTGGCCGGGCTGGCGCGCGTCTTCGCCACCACGGCGCGCCCGCGCGACATGGTCAAGACCGTGATGACGCCCGATGCCGCGGCGGAAGAGATGCGAAGCGCGATGGCCGACGGGCAGCCATGCGGCGTGCTGTTCGGGGCCGAGCGCACGGGGCTGGAGAACGACGACATCGCCCTGGCGGATACGATCATCGAGGCGCCGCTGAACCCGTCCTACAAGTCGCTGAACCTCGCGCAGGCGGTATTCCTTGTCGCCTGGACCTGGTTCCGGCTCGCCGACGAGACCCCGGACAGCCGCATCGAGCTTGGCGCGACCCGCCCCGCGACCAAGGAGGAGCTGCTCAACTTCTTTGCCCGCCTCGAGGCGGCGCTCGACGCCTGCGGCTTCCTGCACCCGCCGGAAAAGCGCCCCTCGATGGTGCGCAACATCCGCAACATGTTCCAGCGCATGCAGCCGACCGAGCAGGACCTGCGGACGCTGCACGGCATCGTGGCGGGGCTGTTCCGGCATCGGGGCTGAGTGCCGAGCAGACCAGCCATCATGGCCGGTGGCGCGTTGCTGCGTATGACGGAAGACGACGATTGATCGGGAACCGGCGGGGATGCCACACTGCGCAGACTCTGCGGCGCAACGGGAAGCCCGTAGGAAGTCATTGACGGGAATTCGGTTTCGCCGCGGTCCGGCAAACGGAGGTTACGTTGAAGAAGGTGTTGTTATCGCTGGCGGTCGTCCTCGCCGCGGCGGGATGCATGTCCCATCCGGCTTCGGTGCCCGAGGGCTACGCCGGGCCGGTCGCCAAGGTCGAGGATTCGTCGGTCTTGTACGGTATGCGACGGGTCGACGTATTCTACATGTCGCACATCGACGGCCGCCAGATATCCGACAGTCTGAGCTACACGAGAGCGACCAGCTCCGCCTTTACGCCGATGACGGGGGATGTATTGGATCGCGAGATAACCGCCGAACAGCACACCGTTACGATCGGCGCCCGCGTGGTGTACTCGATGGGCATCATGGAATGGTACTCGCCCGTTTATGAGGTCTTGGGCGACGTTGCGTTCCGGCCGGAGCCCGACAAGCGCTACGTCGTGACCGGAAAACTGGGCGAGGGATACTCCGCCGTGTGGATCGAGGACAAGAAGACCAAGGAAATTGTCACCAAGAAGATCGTCATGAGAAACTGAGCGGCGACTCGGCTGATCGGAGACCCGGTAACGAATCAAGGCCACTCGATCCGCTCGAACAGCAGGCGCAGGCGGTGGCCGCGGCGCAGGTTGACGGTTTCGACCCAGGTGACCCGTCCGTCAAGATGGGCGCGGAAGTCCGGGTGGCCGTCACGGTTCTGTCCGGCGGGGCCGTGCCGCACACAGTTGTGCAGGGTCGCCTTCAGCCGGTCGTAGCGCTCGCGCGGGACGTTGACGTGGCGGTTGACGATGAGGCCGGTGATCTGCTGGCGTGCCCCCTTGCGCATGACGCGGGACTTGCGCGGGTTCAGCGAATGCCCTGTCTCCTCGGCAATCGCCGCCACCGCGCGCAGGAATC
>JBFIFO010000037.1:0-26523 GCA_041602815.1 Alphaproteobacteria bacterium
GCTCGGCGGGCCCGCTGCGGAGCGCGTTCAACGCCGACCGCGGCCTCCCGCGCGTCGTGGTGCTCCTGGCGCCGAGCAGCGCCCGCTCCAGGTTCGCGCTGCGCAGCCTGCACGACTCGGTCTTCCGGGCCTTCCCCGACGCCGCCTTCCGCGTGTACGTGGTGTGGACCGACCTCCTGCCCGGGGACGATCCGCGCGCCGCTGCGCGGCTGGGGCGCGGGATCGGGGACGAGCGCGTGCGGCATTTCTTCGACGACCGTCACGCGGCGGGGCGGGTTTTCGCGCGGCTTCTTTGAGTCTCGCGCACTCGGCGGTCGGTGCTGCCGGTTGCCTCCAAGCATTTGCACCTGAAAAGATCGGCCGCCCGCCCCGGGGGGAGGCAGGCGGCCCGTGCCGATCGGAACCGGCCGAGGGGGGATCAGCCGGAACGCTTGGTCAGCGTGCCGTTCTTGACGAAGATTTCTTCGTCGCCTTCAGCCTCGACAGGGTCGCTGTCGCCGATCGACAGATAGCAGGACTCGCAGACTTCCGTTACGGATGAGCCCGCGTTCACGGTGATATTCGTTTCCTCGCCGTCCTCGATGATCGTGACGATATGATCGGTCGCATCCTCGTTCACCAGGTCGACCGCCTGCGCGATCTGCGGGGTGACGAACGCGACGACGGCGCCGAGCGCGAGAATCGCAAGCTTTTTCATGGGTAGCCTCCTGTCCGCCTTCACACGTCAGGCTGCGTGCCTATTTGGAAGGGCGGCTTCCCTTGGGCGGGGAAGACGGCTTGGCGCTGGCGGCCGGCTTGCTGCCGGCGGGTTTCATTGTGGCCGACGATGCCGGTTTGCTGCCGGTCTGGCCGGGTTTCTGGGTCGTGGTGGGCATTTTCGATGGTCTCCTCCATGCCGGCGATGATTCACCGGCGCGGCGAATCTAGGGCGCGCTAATAAATCGAACAATCGAATTTTTTTGCGGTATAATATCGATAATCACGATATTTTTTTGGACCACGGCAATGGACGTCGAGCTTCTTCGCACATTCATCGAGATCATGGAGTCAGGCCATTTCGTGCGCGCCGCGGAGCGTTTGAACGTCACCCAGTCGACGGTCAGCGCCCGGATCAAGGAACTGGAGGCCCGGCTCGGCCGATCGCTGTTCGTCCGGGGCCGCTCCGGGGCGGTCCTGACGTCGGCCGGGCGGCATTTCCGGCCGCATGCCGAGGCGATGCTCCGCAGCTGGCGCCGCGCACGGCAGGAAGTGGGCCTGCCCGAGACGTTCGAGACCGTATTGTCGGTGGGCGGCCAGCACACATTGTGGGACCGCGTGCTGCAGCTCTGGCTGGCGCATATGCGCCGGACCGAGCCGGGGGTGGCTCTGCGGGCCGATGTCGCGCGGCCCGACGAGCTGACCCGCCTGCTCTTCGAGGGCGGGCTCGACATCGCGGTGCTTTATGCGCCCCAGCCGCGGGCGGGGCTGCGCATCGAACCGCTGCTTGAGGAGCGCCTGGTCCTCGTCGGGACGAAGGACACGGGTGTGTGGCCCGGCGATCCCGAATATGTGCTGGTCGACTGGGGTCCCGAATTCGGATACCACCACGCCGCGGCCTTCCCCGACATCGATACGCCGGCGCTGACCGTCGGCTTGGGCGCGGTGGCGCTGGACCACATTCTTCACGAGGGCGGGGGGGCGTATTTCCCGTATCGTGTCATCCAGCCATACCTCGCGTCGGGCCAATTGCACCTCGTCGCAGGTGCGCCGGAATTCACCCGGCCCGCCTTCGTCGCCTGGCAGAACCGCGAGGACCCCGTGCTCTCGCGCGCCGTGGAGAGCCTGCGTGCGGTTGCCCGGGCGGCCACACAGGCGGCCTGATCGCGGCAGGGGCTGCCGCCCGCGCCGCGGCGGACCGCCTCGCGCGGCACGAGCCATGGTTCCGCTTGATTCTCCAATAAGAAATGTGTGTAATTACGTTTAACCATAAAGTTGGCGCCCTGAAGGGGCGGGAAATGCCCCGTTTCCTAGCGGGCCTTCGCTCTGGCGGGGCGAGAGGAAGAACGAGGAGCGTCGATGGGATATCACTGGACGAAGACTGCGGTTACCCTTATTGCCGGCCTATGCGCCGGTGGATTTCTTTCTGTGCCCGCCGGTGCCGACGAGCTCTACGAGCTTGGACAGTATCTCGCGGGCGACTGCACGGCGTGCCATCAGCTCGAGGGCCAGGCCCCCGGCATTCCCCCCATCACGGGCTGGCCGGTCGAGGCCTTCGTCATGGTCATGGTGGCCTACAAGGAAGGTGAGCGCGACCATGAATTGATGCAGAACGTTGCCAGGAGGCTGAGTGAGGAAGACATGAAGGCGCTCGCCGTTTTTTTCGGGAAACAGGGACAATAGGAGCAACAGGCATGAACAGGAAATTCACGAGGCGCGAGTTTGGGATAATGGCCGGCGCGGCCGGTGTCGCCGCATCGGCGCTTGCGAAACCGGCGATCGCCCAGGGCAAGCCGAAGCTCGTGGTGGTCGGCGGGGGACCCGGCGGCGCAACCGTCGCCCGTTACGTTGCCAAGGATTCGAACGGCGCCGTGGACGTCACGCTGATCGAGGCCAATGCGCGCCACACCACCTGCTTCTTCAGCAACCTCTATATCGGCGGGCTGCGCAGCTTCGATTCGATCACCCACGGCTACGACAAGCTGAAATCCAACCATGGCATCAATGTCGTGCGGGGCTTCGCGATCGGCGTCGATGCCGCCCGGCGCA
This sequence comes from Alphaproteobacteria bacterium, assembly GCA_041602815.1. Taxonomy (GTDB): domain Bacteria; phylum Pseudomonadota; class Alphaproteobacteria; order UBA8366; family JADFVY01. The sequence continues at coordinate 2,746 of JBFIFO010000037.1, forward strand.
CCGTTACCGTCGACGGCGGCGACACCTTCTCCTACGACAAGCTGGTCGTGGCGCCGGGCATCGACTTCAAATTCGACGCCTATGAGGGCTACAGCAAGGCGGTGGCCGAGACCTTCCCACATGCCTGGCAGGCCGGCCCGCAGTCGCAGATCCTGCGCCGCCAGCTCGAGGCGATGGACGACGGCGGCGTCTTCCTGATCGCGGCACCGCCCGATCCGTTCCGTTGCCCGCCCGGTCCGTACGAGCGCATCTCGCTGGTCGCCCAGTACCTCAAGCAGAACAAGCCGCGCTCCAAGATCATCGCAATCGACGCCAAGGACAAGTTCTCCAAGCAGGCGTTGTTCCAGGAAGGCTGGGCGAAATACTACGACGGCATGATCGAGTGGCTGCCGCTGAACATCACCGGCGGCGTCAAGAGGGTCGATGTCGGGGGCAAGACGCTGCACACCGACGGCGAAAGCTTCAAGGGCGACGTCATCAACATCATCCCGCCGCAGACGGCGGGTGCGATCGCCATCGCGGCGGGGCTGGCCGACCAGTCCGGCTGGTGCCCGATCGACCCCTTCACCATGGCTTCGACGCGCGTGCCGCACGTCTACGTGATCGGCGATTCCAGCATCGCCGCCCAGATGCCGAAATCGGGCTTCTCCGCCAACAGCCAGGCCAAGGCTTGCGCCCTGGCGATCCGCGCGGCGCTGACCGGCTCCCGGGCCTTCGAGCCGCGCTACAGCAACACCTGCTGGAGTCTGATCGCATCGGGCGACGGGGTGAAGGTCGGCGCGTCCTACGAGGCGACCAAGGAGAAGATCGCCAGCACCGATACCTTCATCAGCAAGACCGGCGAGGATGCTGCGACCCGCACGGCGACCGCCGAGGAGGCGGACGGCTGGTACGCCGGCATCACCGCCGACATCTTCGGCTGATCACGGCGCGGCAGCAGCCGCAACACGGCGACGGGGGACAGCCGGGCGGCTGTCCCCCGGATCTTGCGAATCCGGCGGCTAGAGCGCTGTCCGGCACGCTGGACGCGGCGGGATCGGCGCGACCTCATGATTCGAGACGCCCCGCCTTTTCGCGGCTCGCGCACGCCGCCCTCCGGCGACCGCTCGGCGCGGCGGGGTTCCTCAGCACGAGGTCGCGCAGGGCCGCCACATCCCCACATATCGGATGTCGCATTAATGTCTCGTTTCGCCGCTATTCTGCGGTGCCGCCGTCGGATTCGGTCTTCGCCTTTTCCGACGGCCGCGGACCCGCCTCCGGCTCCGCCAGGATGCCCTTGCCGCGCGGGATGAGATGGCGGAAGGTCAGATACATCCAGGCGAACAGCAGGCCGTAGAGCAGCGTGCCGCGCACGGTCAGGGCGGCCCCGCTCTCGGCCAGCGTCGGGGCAACCGCGTTGAACGCCGCCCGCAACGCCGGGTCGGCGACGAACAGGGCGGCGCTCCATAACAGGCCGGCGACGAGGAAGCGCGCCGTGACCGCCCGCGGCGCCGGCCGCGAGAGCGCCAGCACCATGGTGAAGAACGCCGGGTAGATGAACAGCTCCGGGGCCGCCGGCGTGCCGCCGATGCGTCCGGCGGTCAGCACCGCGCTGGCCCACCAGCTCCAGGTCCGCGCCCCCTCCAGTGCGATCGCAAGGGCCGCGAACCCGCCCAGCGCCAGCAGGGTTTTCACGATCAGCGGCGCTCCGCCCGACTTTGCGTCGTCGGCCGCTGCTGCGCTATCACGTTTCGGTTCGCTCACAGCTCGGGTCCGCCGTTGCCGTTTCGATTGTCGACGCGGCGCAGCCCGAGCCGCACGACCGCGCCGTAGATGACCGGTGTGCCGCTCCAGAATCCCATGGTGGCGACGAACGCCTGGACCAGGCGGCTGTCCGCATGGTCCGGAAATGCCGCCAGTGCCGCCAGCGCCGCGACGACCACGCCGCCGGCAACGGCAACGGCGCTGATGACCGCGGCGATGCAGGCCACGAGGGCCTCGCGGCGGCCTTGCGGGCGGCTCAGCACCGTGGTGATGAAGGCGTTCAGGGAACAGGCCATGGCGGCGACGAAGGGCTGCACCGGGCCGGCGAGCGTGCCCGGGAACTTCCCGATCACCCACTGCCAGAACGCGACGGCGACGATCTGCATGACGAACAGCACGAACAGCCCGAGCAGCAGGTTGCCGGGCTCCACGGGCCGCAGCGCATACAGCGCCGGCCGTCCGGATCGCCGCGGGGCGGTCATGGCCTTGCGCCCCACATGGCGGTGGCAGGGTGGGTCACCATCATCGTCCCATTTTCCCGCAATGGGATTGCACAATGGTTAAGATTTTCGCGCCGCCGGCGGCGAAGTCCAGCACTTTGACAACGGGACCCGATTCCGGCCCGGCACAGCCGCCGCAAACCCGCAGAAAACCCTAACGCATGGGCTCGTTCCCGCCGCTCGCGTCCATCCGGCACGCACCACGGCACCCACCGCGGCTCCGTCCGGGAAATCCGGACCGCTTCGCATTTCGACGCCGCAGTGCTTCGATCCGGGCCGGCATCGGCGCACTCGACACGTCGATGCGTCGGCGAAACGCGAGTGCCGGTGCGCCGTTGCGGTGGAAATGAAAACGTTTCTCATTTCCAACTTATCGTGTAGCAATGCCGGCACGGAGGATACACGGTCAATGGCGGAACGACGCGACGACGGATTGCTGCGCGGACTGATCGCACGGTTGACGGGGCGCGACGTGAGGGCGCTGCGGCCGGGCGACTGCCTGCGCCGCGTGCTCGGCCTCGACGGTCTTGATCTCGTGCGCGTGCTGATCGCGGCGGAGGAGATCTACGGTGTGATCGTGCGCGACGAGCAGATCGACAGGATCCGCACCTACGGCGACCTGTTGCGGACTCTCGAAATCGGGGAGGCGAACTGCGAGCCCGGCCAGCCTGTGTGACGCCGGGCGCAAGACGCCGTTCAGCCCGGGGGGAGCACGCGCTTCCCCAACCGGCCCGGGAGCGCGATGCGTTTCCGGGCCGACGGGGCCGGGGCGGCGGCGAAGGATCGGGCTCGAACCGCATTGCCCTTGTGGGAGCCCGACCAGCGCCGCCATCCCCGGCTCCGTTTCGTATGGCCGTGCGATGGATCATTGCCGCCGGGGCCGGATTCGCGCTTCGGGTCTCGGCGTAACCCCTTGCCCGCGGGCAGGGGCGCGCCTAGCTTGTGCCGGGAACCGCGGGAGTGGACGGCGCATGAAGGAACGGCTGGAAAATCTCCGGAGCGAGCTCGCTCGGCAGGGGCTGGACGGTTTCATCGTGCCCCATTCCGATGAGTTCCAGAACGAGTACCTGCCGCCGTCCGCCGAACGGCTCGCCTGGCTGACCGGTTTCACCGGGTCGGCCGGCGTCGCGGTGGTGCTGGCCGACAAGGCGGCGGTTTTCACAGACGGGCGCTATACGCTGCAGATCCGCGAGCAGGTCGACGCAACGCTGTTCGAGATTCGCCACATCACCGAACAACCGCCGAAGGACTGGATCGCCGACCACCTGCCGGAGGGCGGGCGGCTCGGCTACGACCCCTGGCTGCACACCGAGAAATCCCTGGAAAGCTGGCGCGAGGCGGCCGAGAAGGCGGGTGGCGAACTGGTCGCGGCCGAGACCAACCCGCTGGATGCGGTGTGGGCCGATCGCCCCGCCGCACCCGCGGCGCCGATCGTGCCGCACGACCTCGCGTTCGCCGGGGAGAGTTCCGAAGCCAAGCGCAAGCGGGTCGGCACGGCACTGGCGGAGAAGGGTGCCGACGCCGCCGTGATCACGGCGCCCGATTCGATCGCCTGGCTGCTCAACGTGCGCGGCGGCGACGTCGCGCACACGCCGTTGCCCCTGTCATTCGCCGTTCTCTATGGCGACGGCCGCGTCGAATGGTTCGTCGATCCGGCCAAGACCGCCCCGGACCTGTCGGCGCATCTCGGCGGCGACGTCACGGTCCGCGGCCGGGACGAGTTCGAGCCGGCGCTGTGGGCGCTCGGCAATTCCAGGGTCCTGGCCGATCCGGCCGGGACGTCCGCGCTGGTGCTCGATCGTCTCGGCAAGGCGGGCGCGAAGATCGTCCGGGATGCCGATCCCTGCCAGCTGCCCAAGGCCTGCAAGAACGAGGTCGAACTCGTGGGCGCGCGGGCGGCGCATCGTCGCGACGGGGCGGCGCTGAGCCGCTTCCTGGGTTGGCTCGCATCGGAGGCTGCGAACGGTGGCATCACCGAGATCGCTGCCGCCGATCGGCTGCGCGGCCTGCGCTTCGAGGGCGAGCACATCCGCGACCTGTCGTTCCGTACCATATCCGGCTCCGGCCCGAACGGCGCCATCGTGCACTATTCGGTGACGCCGGAGAGCGACCGCAAGCTGCAGCCGGGTGAGCTCTATCTCGTCGATTCCGGTGCCCAGTATCTCGACGGCACGACGGACGTCACCCGCACCGTCGCCATCGGCGCGCCGACGCCGGAGATGCGCGACCGCTTCACCCGCGTGCTGAAGGGCCATATCGCCATCGCCACGGCGCGTTTCCCCGAAGGCACGAGCGGCGCGCAGCTCGACGCGCTGGCCCGCACCGCCCTGTGGCAGGCCGGCCTCGATTACGACCACGGCACCGGCCATGGCGTCGGCAGCTACCTCGGCGTCCATGAGGGTCCGCAGCGGATCTCCAAGATCCCCAACACGGTGGCGCTGAAGCCCGGCATGATCGTCTCCAACGAGCCCGGCTATTACAAGGAAGGCGCGTACGGCATCCGCATCGAGAACCTGGTCTGCGTCACGCCGGTGGAGATCGACGGCGCGGAGAAAACGATGCTCGGCTTCGAGACCCTGACCCTCGTCCCGATCGACCTCAACCTCGTCGAGACGTCCCTTTTGCTTCCGGCCGAGATTGCCTGGCTCAACGACTACCACGCGTGCGTGCGCGAGGCGTTGATGCCGCTGGTGGACGCCGACACATCGGCCTGGCTGAAGCAGGCGACGCGGACTGTTACCTGACCTCGAACTCGATCGTCCCGAGTTCGCCGAACTCGGCGACATAGCGGCCGGGCTCGGCCTCGATCCGCTTGCCGATGACCCCGGTGGAAAGGTAGTGGCCCGGCTCGATGACGCGGCCCTGCTTGATGGCGACGTTGACCAGCCACAACGCGGCGGTCCACGGATCGCCCATCGCGTCCGCGCCGGTCCCCTTGCCGAGCTGCTTGCCGTCGCGGGACAGGGTCGCCGGCAGCCGTTTGAGGTTCAGTCCGTCGGCGGGCCGCTCCTCCCCGACGATCAGGATATGCGCCGAGACGTTGTTGGCGACGATGTCGGCCACCGTCAGCTTGCGGGCCTGGCTCTCTGGAAAGCCGCCGGCCGGGGCCTCGATCACCGGCGCGACGCCGCGGATCAGGGGCTTCAGCGCCGCCACGTCGTCAACCGGCTTGTCGATCCGCGCCCCGGCGACAAAGGCGATCTCGGTTTCCAGCAGCATGTGCCGGCCGGGCGGCTCGACGATCGCATCACCGCTGCGGCGCAGGCCCGACGACGGGAGCACGCCGAACACGGGATCCTCGATTTCGAACCACCAGCGTGCCAGTTTGCCGGTCAGCCCCGCCTTGTAGCCGGCTACCGAATCGCCGGAGGCGAGCGCACGGTCGAAGATCAGCTTCTGGACCCGATAGGCGCCGTCGAGGTCGATGCCCGGATCGAGCACCGAGACGCGGGGCGTTTCCGCCCCGGCTTCGTTGGCGCGCCAGATTGCCTCGGCCAATGCGGCCTCGTCGGCACGCGCGGTCGCAGCCAGTGCAGAGACGGCGATCAGGGCCGCCGAGGCGCACCGCCCGCACTGCGCAGCAACCGGTTCGATGAGCTTGGTCATTTCGGTCCTCGGTGATCGGTAGCGCCGGGGTCTGTCGCCCGGCGTGCCGTGCGTGGGCAACGCCATACGCCGCCGCGGCGTTGCCGAAGGCTCACTCAACCCGATTCAAGACCTGGCTGCCTTCCGCGGAAGCTCCGCCGAGCGGACATCAATGCAGCCACAGGACGCTGACGAGCGCAAGCGAGAGGGTCGCGAGCGTCAGCGGCCAGATCGCGGTTTCCGCCGGCCTTTCGACATGGATGCCGGGCGGCGCCGTGAGGATCGACCGGGTTTTCGGGTCGAAGCACACGAGGCCGTGCTTTTCCGCCAGCTCGAGGACGAGCTCGACCGCATCGGCGCACTCGCTGCCGCCAAGTGCGATCAACGCTTGATCCGGGCGCACGTCGAATTCGCCGGTCCACGGGGATTTGGCCCTGTCTTCCGTCGGCAGCGAATCGAGGCGGGGATATCGATCCGTCAGCTCGTTCAGGAAGGCATCCAGGCAGGGTGCCGGCCTGTCCGCACAAGTTGCGGCTGGTTCGCCTCCGTGGGCCCGATACCGCTGCAATGCTTCCATGTCCGTCAGGGGCGAATCCGTGAAGAATACGCCGATTTCCACACGCATGGTGGTCTCCACCATAAGCTAACCCCATTCCCAGCATATGACCTGCGGGTTGCGATCCGGTTAACGCCGCCCGGGGCGCCCCGCCGGGGCGGGTTTCTAGTCGCCGGAGAACAGCAGCAGCGTGGCGGCAATCGGCATGGCGATCGCGGCGAGTGCCATGACGAGAATGATCGGCCAGTAACGCCGCAACGTGCTCTTTTGCTCGCGCTTCACCTCCGCGTCGTCGCGAAAGCTGATCCCGAGTTCCCGCGCCGCCTTCGCGTTTTCGTCTTCAGGATCCGGTTCGCGTTCGACATCCGGATCGTCCCGGAATTTGATGCCCAGCTCGCGTGCGGCGCGGGTCATCTCGTCTTCGTCCTCGTCGACGGCAGCGGAGTGGGCATGCTCTGGATCGTCACGGAAGCGGATCCCCAGCTTTTTCGCAGCCGCCGCGAGTTCCTCTTCGGTCTTTGGCTCAGCGCGCGGCGGCGGCACCTCGGACTCCTCGGCGCTGTCCTGTGCGGCCTCGCGAATTGCCCGCGCCAATTCGCTGCCGGGTTCATCCGCGGAAGCGGGGGTCGCCGGCTCTGTCCCGTCCCCGTCCCCCCTGTCGTCCGCCGGCATCGTCTCATCGCCGCCGCCCGCTGTCTCGGCCATCGCGGTCTTGGCGCTGCGCCGGCCGAATTTGCGTTCTTTCGCCGATTTCTGGCGGGGTTTGGTGGGGCTCTGCTCCAGCTCGGTGCCGGTTTCATTGGAAGCGTCATCCGAGCCTTCGGCACCGGCAGTTTCCGCCGGTCGCGGCGTGCGCTCTTGCCTTGTCATCATGAAGTCCTCATACGATTCCGACACAGCGGCCGAAGCGCTGCGACGCAGGTCCGCCCCCATTCGTGACGCCGCTTCCTCCAGGGAGTCGTCGAACCGCGCAGGCTCGTCGGGCCCGGCTGCCTCGGACATGCCGTCGTCAACGCCCACGTCGTCCAAGGACGAATCGGGCGTCTGCGTCTCGACCGTGTGTTCTGCCATTGCTGGCGGTTCTGCCATTGCCGTCGGTTCGTCAGTGTCTTGAGCGGCATCAGTGGGCTCTGTGGCCTCGTGTGCGGCGATCTGCCCATCGACGGGACCGGTCGGCGGAACCGGATGCTCCGCCGTTAATCCGACTTCGTCCAGTTGCGATACGTCGGGCTCGCCTGGGTCCGCATGACGGTCATCGGCCGCCTCGGGCACCAGCCCGTCATCCGGCTCAGGGTCGGCAGCATCGACCGGGTCGGGTTCCGGCTCCGTCGTCTCGGGATCGGATCGGTGAATCGACTCGCTCCCGACGCCGTCTTCCTGCGACGCCTCTGCCTCCTCATGCACATCGGCTGGTTCTTCCGTCTCCCCGCCGCGTTGGCCCGTGGGAGCATACGGTACCGCCAACTGTTCGTCGTCACGCTGCGTCCCTGGCGCCGGCACGTTGGCGAACGTGATCGGCGGCCGCGGCGTGCCGAACGGGTTCGACGGCAGGGCGGACGTGGTGATCCGGGGTTCAGTTGCCTGATCCTCCTCAGCAGCGGGCTCTGCCGCCGACCGGGGAGTGGACGTTCCGCCGAGGTCGTCCGTGGCGTCGTCGGCCGCCACGTCCTGACCCGGGGAGCCAATCGCAGATGCCGTTGTTCCGGTCTGCAGCGGGGGTGTGTGATCCGGGGGGCTTGGCACGACTGGGCTTGCGCTTGCGTCAGGCGTCGGCGGTGGCGTCGGCGCCGCGGGTTGCGCCGACGGCTGCGGTGCGATCGGACTCACATCCGTGCCGGCTGGTGGTGCCGAACTCGTCGGCGCGGACCGCCATTCCACGATGTCTTCCGACGTGGGTCCAGGGTCGTGGCTGTCCGCCGCCGCCGGCCGCCCGAAGGCCTTGGCAAACACCGTTGCAGTGCGGTCGCACGGCGGTGCGTGTTGTGCCGGCGCAGGCGACTCACGGTGATCGGCGGACTCGCCTGCGCGCGGTTGCCCGCCATCACTCGCAGTTTCCGCGGTGGAGGCTGTACCGGGGTCCGTTACGGGTTGCGCGGGCGTGGCCTGTGGCGACGCCGGTCCCGCATCTTCGTCTTCCCGCGTATCCGCTGCCACGGCAGGCCCGCCCCGTGCCGCTTCGAGGATGGCGGCGGCCATGTCCGCGCTCACCCCCTCCGACTGCATCCACGCGGCAAGCGCATTGCCGGCAGCACCTCGCTCAAGCTGCTGCCGGCAGCGATCGACCCACAGGTCGTACTGCTGATTCGCTTCGGGTCCGGTCATGGTTCTTGTTTCCAGACCCTTTCAGACTATCCGCGAATCTTAACCACTTCCTTAATGCTCCTGCCCGCACCTTGCGCGGCACTCCAGAGCAAACCGGGACCGCCGGCACGACGGTGCGATACAGGCTTGCATCGTGGCGCCCGGCGGTGGCAGATTACATATTAGATTTTTCGTAAATGACAAGACGGAAACAATCCGCGGCCCGCCGCCCCAGAAAGGGAAGCGGCGGGCTGAAGTGTTAAGGTCTGAAAGAGAGGAAATGCCAATGGAAGAAATGTCCGTCGGCACCATCGTCGCATTGCTCGGGTTCGCGCTGGGCGGAATCTTTGGCGCGACGGCGCAGCGCACGAATTTCTGCACCATGGGCGCAATATCCGACATGGTCTTGATGGGAAACTGGAACAGGTTCCGTGCGTGGATGCTGGCGATTGCCGTCGCCATGCTGCTCAGTCAGGGTCTGCATGCCTTCGAGGTGATTGATCTGAAGGCTTCGATCTATCTGACGACGAATTTGGGGTGGCTCGGCGCGATCCTCGGCGGGCTGATGTTCGGTTTCGGCATGACTCTCGGCGGCGGCTGCGGCAACAAGACGCTCGTGCGCCTGGGAGCGGGCAACCTCAAATCCCTGGTCGTCGCGGTGGTGCTCGGCATATTCGCGTATATGACGCTGCGGGGCATTATCGGTCTTGCCCGCGTGGAACTGGAAGGCGCAACCAACATCGACCTCTCCGGGTCATTCGACTCGCAGGGCATGCCGGAGGTGATGGCGGGCCTGGCCGGCGCGTCGGTCGAGGTCGTCCGCTGGGTCGTCACGGTGATCGTCGCCGGTTTCCTGCTGGCGTTCTGCTTCAAGGATTCGGCGTTCCGCGCGTCGCGTCGGGATGTCGCCGCCGGCCTGATCATCGGCCTGCTGATCCCGGCGGGGTGGTATGCGACCGGCGTGATCGGCTACGATGATTTCGAGCCGACCCAGCTGACCTCCTTCACCTTCGTCAATCCGACCGGCGAGAGCCTCGTCTATCTGATGACCTTCACCGGGGCGACCATCAATTTCGGAATTGCCGTCGTCGGCGGTGTGATCGCGGGCTCCTTCGTCATGGCGATCGCGACGGGCACGTTTCGTATCGAAAGCTTCAGCGATTCCAACGATATGATTCGCCATCTGTGCGGCGCTGCCCTGATGGGAACAGGTGGGATCCTGGCGATGGGCTGCACCATCGGGCAGGGCGTTACGGGCGTATCGACGCTGGCCATCGGCTCCGTGATCGCATTGCTGTCGATCATCGCCGGCGGAGTCTATGGTATGAAATATCTGGAGGAGGGGAGCTTCGCGGGCGCCTTGACGGGGATGTTCTCGCGAGGTTAGCGCGAGCCGGTCCGTTCGCGCCGGCCTTGGCGCACCCTCGCCACCGGAAGGAAGGGGGCCTGGCGACAGGTGAGTGACGCTGGCGCAATCGCGGCCGACACCGCGACCCTGTTGCGCGGCCGGGTTCTGGTGCTCGTCGCCGGGATGGGGATGAGTCTGGGCGGCCTGTTCATTCGTTCCATCGAAAGCGCGGAGGAATGGCAGATCCTGTTCTGGCGGTCGCTCGGGATCGCGGCCGCGCTGTTGTTATTCATCGCGTTGCGCAGCAAGGGGCGGATCGGCTCCGCATTTCGCGGCGCGGGCGCGATGGCAGCGGTTGCCGGCATGTGCCTGACCGCCGGGTTTACCTTTTTCGTGTTCTCGATTCTGCACACGACGGTCGCCAATACGCTGTTCATGCTGAGCGCCGGTCCCTTCATCGCCGCAGCACTTGGACGCATCGTCCTCGGCGAGCGCGTACGCCGCGCCACCTGGATCGCGATGGCAGGTGCGGTGATCGGGATCGCGCTGATGCTGGGCGACGGGCTGGTTTCGGGTGACCTGTTCGGCAATCTGATGGGGCTCGGGGCCGCGACCAGCTTCGCCGGTTTCGCGGTCGCGCTGCGTCGGGGCCGCAGCACGGACATGATGCCGGCCACATGCCTTGCCGGTCTGTTCGGGGCGGGTGCCGCAGGGCTGGTGCTCGTTGCGACCGGCGATGGATTCGCAGTGACCGGGAACGATCTGCTGCTGTGCCTGTCATATGGGGCGTTCGCGATCGGCGCCAGCCTTATCGTATTCACCATCGGCTCGCGATCGGTCCCGGCCGCCGAGCTCGCGCTGTTGTCGCTGACCGAGGTGGTGTTGGGTCCGGTGTGGGTCTGGCTGGCCTTCGCCGAGGTACCGCAGCCGGCCACCCTGGCGGGCGGCGGCATACTGCTGGTCTCCATCGCCGTACAGGCGTTGAGCGGCATGCGCCGGCGGCCGCCGCCGATGGGCGTGGTGTAGGGACCTGCGCGACGTTGCGCCCAATTGGAGGGATGCCCACATTCATCGATGAACCCGGCCGCTGAGGGGCGGAAATGCAAGCTATATCAGTGTAGTGATACGACTGACGCCAACCGAGGAACGGAAGAACAGCCTTCTGCGCAAGCTCCGGCGGGCGTTTGCCTGGGGCCGGCTGAGGCTTCCCTTCGGGTTGCGTGCCGTTTTCGGACTCGCACTGCTGCTCGGCGGCGTGCTTTGGTTCTTGCCGGTCATGGGCTTATGGATGATTCCGCTCGGCGTTGCGCTGATTGCGCTGGACGTTCCACCATTGCGCCGCCGGCTGCGGTCATGGTTGCATCGCAAAACCAACCGCCGGAGCGGCGTGCGGTCCGGCCAGCGCGAGGGCGAGTAATGGCAAACACCGATACCCTGGCAAGAGGTGGGTAATGTTCGGGCGTGGCGTCAGGCTGTTCGAAATTCTCGGCTTCGAAGTGAAAATCGATGCCAGCTGGCTGATCCTGGCGGTGCTCGTGACGTGGTCGCTCGCCGGCGGCTACTTCCCCGAGAACTATCGCGGCCTTTCGCCGGCGCACTATCTGTGGATGGGCGTGGCGGGGGCAGCCGGTCTTTTCGCCTCGATCATCTTCCACGAACTCAGCCATTCCGTGGTGGCACGCCGGTACGGCATGCCGATACGCGGGATCACCCTGTTCATATTCGGCGGCGTCGCCGAAATGGAGGACGAGCCACCGACCGCGCAGGCGGAATTCCTGATGGCCGTTGCCGGACCGATAGCCAGTGGCGTGCTCGCGCTGTCGTTCTACGTCGCCGGGCTGATTGGCGGAGGGCTCGGCATTCCGCTGCCGGTGGAAGGCGTTGTCGACTGGCTTGCCTTCGTCAACACGATGCTGGCGGTCTTCAACCTTGTGCCGGCATTCCCGCTCGACGGTGGGCGCATGTTGCGCGCGGCCCTGTGGCACTGGACCGGCAATCTGCAGTGGGCAACCCGAATGTCGGCCAATGCCGGATCTGTTTTCGGGTTCGTGCTGATCGGGCTGGGCCTGATGAATTTCATTGCCGGCAACGTGATCGGCGGGATCTGGTATGCACTGATCGGGATGTTCCTGCGGGCCGCCGCTTCCAGCTCCTACATGCAGCTGCAGACACGACGCGTGTTCGGAGGCGAGCCCGTCCGCCGCTTCATGGTCCGCGATCCCGTGACCGTGCCGCCTGATATCACGGTCCAGCGGCTGGTCAGCGACTACGTCTACGTGCATTACCACGAGCTGTTTCCGGTGGTCGACGAGTCGGGACTGCACGGATGCGTCGGGATCGCGCAGGTCAAGCAGGTCCCGCGCGACAAGTGGGAAGTCGCACGGGTCTTCGAAATCATGTCGCCGACTTCGGACGAGAACACCGTGGACGCGGAGGGCGACGCCGTCGATGCCCTGAAACTCATGCGACGGACCGGCAACAGCCGGCTTATGGTGGTCGAGAAAGGCCGGTTGATCGGTCTGGTCACGTTGAAAGACCTGCTGCACCTGATCGGCCTGAAGATGGACCTGGAAGGACGTGGCTGACCCGACCGGTCAGGGGCGCAGCCGGTGCCGAACCAACGCGTCGTAAAGCTCCACCAGTTCGTCGAGAAGCGGTCTGACGTGCTCCGGCAGCGGCTCGGCGCGGGCCCTCCACGGCCGAAAGCCGGTGGAAGTATTGACGCCGGCATACCAGTACTTGCCCCACACGCCGTCGGTCGGCCGCGGACCTGACGGCCATGACAGCATGGCCGCGTCGAACGGAACGGACAGCGCCGCGCACAGCACCCGCAACGTTCCCTCCGCATCGGTGCCGACGTCTTGCGCGTCGAACACCGGCGGGATTGCGCCGGTGAGGTGGCGTACCCGTTCGAACAGCCGGACCTGATCTGGGAAACCGGTGTCCCGCAATGTGACGGTTTGCATCGTCCTGGACATGGACAGCAGGACCTCGGCCGGATCGCGGATGAGGAAAGCATTGGACAGCCTGGCCAGCCAGCCGTCCTCGATATGCGGCAGCATGTGATGCGCCATGTGCTTCTGGTAGAAGATGGCGCGGCCACCGGGAACGGGCCCCAGCATGCGTTCGACGACCGTGCGCCAGTCCGTCTCGTGGTTGGCAACGACCTCTGCGATCCCGGGGTGGTCCGGCGTGCGCTGTGTCAGGTAATGCGCGTACAGCGGCTCGTCCCAGACCGCCGTATCCGGCCGGTTGCCCCATGAGCGCAGCAACGCCGTCGAGACATTGCGCGGTCCCGACCACATCGCGATCCGCGTTATCGTCATGTCCGTCAGGCCTGCGGCGGGAGCGGGCATTCGCGCGCGATCAGCGCGCGGTACAAATCGGTCAACCGGCGGGTGATCGGGCCGGGCACGTCGTCGCCGATGGAACGGCCATCGATTTCCCGCACCGGCGTCAGTCCCCCGAAAGTACCGGTCACGAAGGCCTCTTCCGCGCTGTAGACCTCGGTCAGCGAGATGTCCCGCTCCTCCGCGGGGATGCCGTCCTGTTTCGCGAGCGCCAGCACATTTGCCCGGGTGATGCCGTTCATACAGTAGCGACCGGTGGACGTCCACAGCTCGCCGCGCCGGACGATGAAGAAGTTCGTCGAGTTGCAGGTGGCGACAAAGCCGTGCGGGTCGAGCATCAGTGCCTCGTCGGCGCCCGCCTTGTCGGCCTGAATCGCTGCCGTGATACAGTTGAGCTTGGAGTGCATGTTGAGTTTCGGGTCGAGCACGTCCGGCGCGCCGCGCCGCACATGAACGGTAAACAGCGTCAGGCCCCGTGCGGCCACCGCTGCATCGGCCGTCTTGTGTTCGGCGATGATGACCACCGTCGTATCGCCGACATTCACTTTCGGGCTCTGGTATGGCGTGGATTTGAGGCCCCGCGTGACCATCAGGCGAATGTGCACGCCGGATTCCATGCCGTTCGCACCGACGGTGTCGTGCAATGCCCGGGACATTTCCTCCGGGTCCATCCTGATGTCGAGATCGATCGCCTTCGCTCCCTCGTACAACCGGGCAAGATGCCGGTCCAGGAAGGCAATCCGCCCGTTGTGCAGCCGCATGCCCTCCCACACGCCGTCGCCCATGAGGAAACCGCTGTCGAAGACCGAGACCACTGCTTCGGCCCGTGGCACCAGTGCGCCATTCACATAGACCAGGACCGTCTCGTTGCGGGGATCATCGACGAATGCGTGCGCGCCACGCTCCATGGATCGGATCTCCCTTGATCAAGGAATGGGCGTCACCGGATCGCCCAGCTTCAGCCCCAGCAGGGCGGCCGCACGGCCCCGATTGACGGCGATTTCGACGAGGCCGATGGAGTTCTCGTACCAGAAAGCCTCACCGGGTGCGACATCGGCGAACGTTCGGCGGCGCTGCAGATCTCGCCCGCCGGCGGCGACCCGTGCCGGTTCGCCCAACAGCGGGGCGCGCAGGCCGCTCATGACGTTCCCGAAGCTGTCGATATAAATCGCTTCCGGCAGATCGTCGGGCCATGTCGTCGCAAGGCTCTTCCATGCGATCTCGCGGGCCGGCGGAAATTCGTTACCCGCCAGCTTCGCGGCAACCGGGCCGAACAGATCGCGTCCGTGAAACGTATCGGACACGTATGCCGGCCGCCAGTCGATCCGCCAGGCCCGCATATCATCGGCCCGTCGCGCAAGTATCTCGAACAAGCCGTTGCCCGGCCCAACGAAATAGCGGTCATCCGCCCTGACGATGAGCGGTGGCCGATCGCTCCCGACACCCGGATCGACGACAGCAACACAGACACATCCGGCGGGCAAGTGCGTGGCCAGCGCCGCAAGCAGGTAAGCGGCCGACCGGGGGTCACAGCGCGGCGCATCGTGCATCAGGTCGACGATGACAGCTTCGGGGGCCTCGTCCAGAATTCGCGTCCGCATCTGTCCCACATAGGGTCCGGACAATCCAAAATCCGAGAAAAGCACGATCATCCGCCACTAATGCATCGCCCGCGGAATGGAGGCAAGCGATCTGTCGACCCTTGACGCATGGCGCGAATTGGGAGAGAGCATTGTCTGCACGATTGTCGGACTGCACTGCGGTCCCCTCCTATGCAATCGCAGGGGCTAGTGGTTTGAGATCACGACTCTTGTCGCTCACCGGATTGGCTGTGCTGTTTCTGGCGGCGCTGGCGGGTCTCTTGATTCGGCTCGCAGGGGCCGGCGCTGGCGCGGGCTCGCGACTTGAACTGGCATTCTGGCTGGGCGGCGTGGTGCTGGCTGGAGCGGGGCTGGCCTTCTTCGCGGCCCGCATCGTGTCACGCGACACTGCGGCCGGGAGCGCGTGGCCATGGTCTACGGAATCCGGGCGCGACCTGATGGATTCGGTGCCGATTGGACTCGCCGCGTACGATGCCGATGCGCGGCTTGCATATTGCAACAAGCACTGGCGCGAAATATTCGCCGGCGCCGACGAACTCACGACGATCGGGAGCTTATACCACGAGACGGCCGGCCCCCTCGCTGGCACGCAGACACCTGACGTCGGCGGGACCCGCCTGGTCGGCGAGCGGCAGCTCGAGGGCGGAACATGGGTGCGGTTCGATCATGCCAAACTGCCGGACGGCGGTTTTATCGTCAGTGCGACCGACATAACAACCGAGCGCGAACGCGCGGCGGTGGCGAGCAGCGAGCGGGAACGATCACGCCTGATCATATCAGCTGCAGGTGCCTGGATATGGGAAACGGACGTACTGCACCGGTTCTCCCTGGCCGTTCCGGTCCGCAGTGAGCTGAACCGGGACGAACTGCACTGGATGATCGGACGGAGCCTTGCGGAACTGGCGTCGCCTGCCGGTACCGGCGGCGATGCGGCCCTGTCGCAATGCCTCGAGGACATGGACGCACATCGCAGATTGACCGATGTTGGGCTCATCTTGCAGGACCACGACCGGACGCGGACACTCCGGTTGAGCGGCGTTCCCCGGATCGACGGCGACGGCGTGTTTCTCGGTTATTGCGGCGTCGGGATTTTTGGCGCGCCGCCGACCGAAGTGGCGCCAACCGCACCAGCGAGCGTGCCGTCGCGGGCGGCCGAGCCGGCCGGTCTGCGCGGGCAGCGCGTGCTTCTTGTTGATGACAGTCAGACCAACCGGCTTCTGGGTGTCTCGATCCTCAAGAAGATGGGTTATGAGTGCGACGCGGTGGAGAACGGACAGCGCGCCGTCGACGCCGTGCGCGAAGGAAAGTACGGCCTCGTCCTGATGGACATCAGGATGCCTGGAATGGACGGCTTTGAGGCGACGGCGCAGATCAGAGGCTTGCCCGGACCGGAACGTTCGACACCCATCGTGGCCATGACGGCGCATGTCAATGCCGAAGACCGGCAGCTCTGCCTCGAATCCGGCATGGATGATCACGTCTCGAAACCTGTGGATCGGCGGATCTTGTCGTCTGTGCTCCGTCGTCTTGTTGGAGCGCCCGATGCGGACGCCACCGACGGGGTCGGAGGTCCGCCCGAGGACGCCGACGCCGGAACGGTCGGGCCCGGCGATGAGACCCTGGCCGACCGGGAAGTTCTGCGGCAGTTGCAGGACGATGCCGGCCCCGCGCTGGTAAGCGAGCTGATCGCATCGTTCATGAACGAGACTGACGAGCGCATACTGCGCATGCAGGAGGCCATGCGGTCCGGAGACCTCGATTCCGTGGCTGCTGAAGCGCACGCCATGAAGAGCAGCTCCGGCACGTTCGGCGCGTTGCGCCTGCAGGTCCTCGTCCAGCGTCTCGAGGCGGCGGCCAATGTGAATGACGCAGACTTGGCAGCGGAGCTGCTGGGTCGCGTGCCGGATCTTGTCGCTGAAAGCTGGTCGGAATATGCCCGGGCCGGGTATCCGCCGCCGAAGTGAGCCGCAAGTTTCTGGCCGGGTCAAGCGCCATACGCGGTGATGGGCGTATCAGGTGTTCTTGGGTTCGGGATCCTCGGATTCCCAGCTCAACTTCTTGCGATAGATTGTCGACGGCGAAATCCCGAGCTTTGCGGCTGCCTTGGGAATGTTTCCATCGCATGCTTCGATGGCGCGCTCGATGACATCACGCTCGACTTTCCACAGCGGCACGATGTCGCCGTTGCCGACAGCACTGGCGGCGGTCGCGCCGGTCGCCGCGACCTGGGGCTGCTCAGCCGGCTGTTGGGCGTCAGCCCCGGATTTCGCCGCCGGTCCCAGCTGGTTGAGCGGGGGTGGCAACATATCCGCGGTAACGGTATCGCCCTCGTTCAGCACCACGATATTACGGATGACATTTTGCAGCTGCCGGATGTTGCCGGGCCAGTTGAACTGTCCGATGATCTGCTCGGCCTCCGGACTGAAGCTGGCAAACTTCTTGCCCTCCTCGGCAGCGTAGGCGGTGAGGAAATGCCGCGCGATTTCGACAACATCGCCGTTCCGATCGCGCAACGGCGGAAGATGCAAGGGGATCACATGCAGCCGGTAATACAGGTCCTCGCGGAAATTTCCGGCTTCGACTTCGGTGAGCGGTTCCCGGTTGGTGGCGCAGACGAAGCGGACATCCACCTTTTCGGTCTTCCCGCCGCCCACCTTCTGGAAGGTGCCGGTCTGGATGAACCGCAGCAGCTTGGTCTGCAGAGCCAGGTCCATCTCACAGATTTCGTCAAGAAACAGCGTACCGCCGGACGCGCGGGAGGCCGCCCCGTCACGATCGGCGTGGGCGCCGGTAAAGGCGCCCTTCACATGGCCGAAGATTTCGGACTCCATCAGATCCTTCGGAATCGCGCCGCAATTGATCGCAACGAACGGCCCGTTCTTGCGCGGACTCTGCCGGTGGATCGCTTCGGCCGCCACCTCCTTGCCGGTGCCCGACTCTCCGGTGATGAACACCGTCGCCTTCGACGCGGCCGCTGCGTCGACCGTGCGGTATACTGCCTGCATCGCCAGTGACGAGCCGATGAACCCGAAATAGCTGTCGCGCGAAACGTCCTTGATCTTCTCGACGATGGCCGACAGGGACCGGTGCTTCAGGGCATTTCGCACCGTGACCAGAAGGCGTTCGGCGTTGAACGGCTTGACAAGAAAGTCGTAGGCGCCGGCACGCATCGCCTCGACGGCGACGTTGATGGAGCCGTGTGCGGTGATCACCACGACTTCGCTCGGCAGCTCACGTGCCTTGATTTCCTTCAGGATATCCAGGCCGTCCATGTCCGGCAGCCGAAGGTCGAGCAGCACCACGGACGGCGGTTCCGCGTTCAGCGCCGCAAGTGCTTCCTTGCCCGTGCCAACGGCAGTGACGTCCAGGTCTTCGCCATCGAGGTACTTGTTATACAGGCGCGCCAGAGAGGGCGTGTCTTCGACGAGCAATACAGTACTACCACTCATTCCTTAACTCTCACTCCGCGAATTCGAACCGCGAGGAGTCGCACGACGATGACCCGATCAGCTCAAAAATCCCACTTTCGAGCCTGTATAACCCTCACCGCGAAGATAGCAGAAGCATGCGGTGCATGTTCAAGCCTTTTTGTTCGCGGGCGTGTTATCGTGAACGCGATGCATTAATGATAAGTTGCACGGAGTCGAATTTCTGGCGGCGGAACAGGAAATCGTTCGCAATTTTGTACAATTTAACGGGGATAGGATAATGCGGCTTGCCGGGAAGGTTGCAGTGGTTACAGGTGCGGGTTCGGGTTTCGGGGAAGGAATAGCACGCCGGTTCGTCGCGGAGGGAGCGAAGGTGGTGGTTGCCGACATCGATGCGACCGCCGGCCAGGCTGTCGCCGACTCACTCGGAACTCCGGCACTGTTCGTACATACGGATGTCACCCGCGGCGACGACATGGCCCGAATGGTCGGCAATACGCTCGAGACCTTCGACGGGCTCGACATTCTCGTCAACAATGCAGGGTTTACGCACCGCAACGGGCCGATGCTGGATGTCAGCGAGGAGGACATCGACCGGATCTTTGCGGTCAACGTGAAATCCCTCTATCACGCCGCCAGGAATGTCGTGCCGGTCTTCCGCGCGCGCGGCGGCGGCGTGATCCTGAACATTGCGTCGACCGCCGGCGTGCGCCCGCGCCCGGGGCTCGTCTGGTACAACGGGTCGAAGGGTGCCGTGATCACGATTACCAAGTCCATGGCGCTGGAACTTGCGCCGGATTCGATTCGCGTCTGTGCCCTGAATCCGGTCGCCGGGGAAACGGGCATGCTGCATCTGTTCCTGGGCGAAGACACGCCGGAGCGCCGCCGGCAGTTCGTATCCACCGTGCCGCTCGGACGTCTGAGCACACCGCGGGACGTCGCCGATTCGGCGCTGTTCCTGTGTTCCGACGAGGCCAGGTTCCTCACCGGTGTGTGCCTCGAAGTCGATGGCGGCCGCTGCATTTGAACCGAGCATTAACTTTACATGCAGCCGCTGGAAGCGCACACTTCGCACATGGACAAGTTGATGGATCAGGTCGAAGCGGAAATCGCCTGTCGCCAGTGCGGCCACATGGTGAAGAAGCCGGTTTCCTGGCTGATAGGGAACGACGCGCATACCTGTCCGATGTGCGGCCAGGATGAAGACCTCACGACGGCCGAGTGGCAGGGCAGGATCCAGAGCTACGTCGACGCCTGCTCAGATTTCGATTCGTGACGGTGTGGCGCCGGCGCATGTGACGCCATTAAAAAAACCGCCCGGGAGACCCCGGGCGGTTTCGATTCGGACTGCGGTCCGGCGTCTCAGTCGCGCGCGATGCCCAGTAGCTGAAGCAGCCAGACGAACATGGTCACGAAACTGCCATACAACAGGAACGCGCCGAAGATCGCCTTCCGTTGCATCATTTCGCCACCTTCGCCCGACAGGTACATCCTGCGGATCGCCTGGGTTTCGTAAGCCGTCAGACCGGCGAATACGACGACGATGACCACCGACAGGATCATGTGGAGGTCATAGCTCTGGAAAATGAACGCGTTGGCGAGCACGGCGATCAGGATCCCGAAGGTCGACATGGCGAGGAACGCGCCCATCGCCGAGAGGTCGCGCTTCGTCGTGTAGCCATAGAGGCTTACGCCCGCGAAGGCGGCCGCCGTGATGAAGAACACGCGCGCAATGCTCGCGTCGGTGTAGATCCAGAACATCGGCGCGATCAACGCGCCCCACATGCCGGCATACAGCCAATATGCGCCGTGTGCGAGCACGCTGTTGCCGGAGAAGATCAGCCGGCCGCCGAAGAAGCCCAGCCCGATGATGCCGAAGAAAAGGATCCAACGAGCGCCGAACACCGTTTGCATCAACTGCTCGTTTGATGCGACGGCCATGGCCACGATGCCCGTGAAGGCGACGCCGAGAGCCATGTAGTTGTACACGCGAAGCATGTACGAGCGCAGACCCTCGTCAATATCGGCTGTGCGTGCGCCGGCCGGGGTTGCAACCTGTGTGCGCGGATCGAGTGCCATTTTTCCTCTCTCTCTATGCCAACCACGTAAAAGCAGTTGTTTCGACGCGACTAATATTGGCATATCGGACTCACGAATCAACAGTAACCGGCGAGAATTTGGCACAATCTTGATCGGCGTCAGGGAGGCGACCGAGATGGCACTGGAACTCCAAGGCAAACGCGTGGTCGTGACCGCCGGAGCGGCGGGTATCGGCCGGGCGATCATCGAAACGTTCGTGGGGGCCGGCGCCAGCGTCCACACGTGCGACGTCGACGAGGCGGCGCTCTCGAGCGTGCGGGGTTCTCTACCGGAACTCGGCGCGACCGTGGCCGACGTTGCCGATGCGGGCGCGGTCGACAAGCTGTTCGATGAGGCGCTGGACGGGCTCGGCGGGCTCGATATCCTGGTCAACAACGCCGGCATTGCCGGGCCCACGGCGCCGGTCGAGGACATCGCGCCGGATGACTGGCGCCGCACGATTGCTGTCGATCTGGACGGTGCGTTCCACTGTGCGCGCCGGGCGATCCCGGAGTTGAAGCGGGCCGGTGGCGGTTGCATCGTCAACATCGCATCGACCGCCGGTCTGTTCGGCTTTCCCAATCGCAGCCCTTACGCGTCAGCGAAGTGGGGCCTCATCGGGCTCACCAAGACGATGGCCATGGAGCTCGGCGCGTATGGTATCCGCGTCAATGCGATCTGTCCGGGCTGCGTTACGGGCCCGCGCATCGACCGGGTCATCGCTGCGGATGCGGCCGCCCGTGGTCTGGACGTGGCGGAAGTGCGCGCCGCCTACGAGGCCCAGGTATCGATGCGGACCTTCGTGGACGCGGTCGACATTGCCAATATGGCGCTGTTCGTGTGTTCCGCCGCCGGCGCCAGGATCTCCGGCCAGGCACTCGCCGTCGACGGTCACACGATCTCGCTGTCCGGCTGACGTCCTACTCGTTGCGCAGCAGCGGCGCCGCCTTCCGGCCAAGCGCGCGCCATGCGCCCAGCGCTCCGAAGAACAGCGTGGCCGCGACGCAGATCATGGTGGTCCAGAGCATCGCTGCGGGCGTGAACGCCCAATCGATATGCATCAGGTTCGTCGTCGCGGCCCACGCGGCAACGCTCCCCGCGGCCCCGGCGATGGCAGCGGTCACGAGGCCCAGCAGGGCAAACTCGATCAGATATGCGCCCAGCACGTCGCGACGGGTTGCTCCCAACGTTTTCAGCACGACGGCGTCGTAGATGCGCTGCCGGCGGCCGGCGGCGATCGCGCCAGAGAGGACGAGAACGCCGGCAATGATTGCCACGGCCGCGATCCCCTTGGCGGCGGTGTCGACCGATTCCATGATCCGGTTGACGTCCGTCACCACGTCGCGCACGCGGACCGCGGAGATGTTGGGAAACTGCGTGCTGACAGCCGCTTCCAACGCATCCTCCGAGACGCGGTCGATGCGGACCGTGGCGATACTGGTCTGTGGCGCATGCTCGAGCGCGCCCGGCGAGAAGATCACCACGAAATTCATACCGAGGGAGGCCCAGTCGATGCGGCGCAGGTTGGCGATTCTCGCATCGAACGGCCGGCCGAGGATGTTGAACGCGACTTCGTCGCCAATCGCAAGACCGAACGCCTGCGCCGCCTCCGCATCGAACGAGATCAGCGGCGGCCCGTCGTAGTCGGCCGGCCACCACTCGCCCTCGACGATGTGGCTGCCGCCTTCCGGCGGCGTCCTTGCCCACGTCAGGCCGCGATCGCCGCGGATGACCCAGGCGTGATGTGGTGGCGGTTCGATGTCCGAGACCGGCACGCCGGCCATCGCCGTGATGCGGCCCCGCAGCATAGGCACTTCGCGCACTGCGCCGGCGCCCGGGAACGACCGGACAAGCCTGTCGAATGCATCCGTTTGTTGCGGCTGAATATCCAGAAAGAAAAAGGCCGGCGCCTCCTTCTCGATGACCTCCGCGATGCGGTCGCTCAGGTTCCGCTCGATCATCATGATTGCGACCAGGACGGTGATGCCCATGCCAAGCGACACGACCACGCTGTTTGTCGGGGCGCCCGGCCGATGCAGATTGGCCAGCGCAAGCCGGAGCCGGGGTTGCCGGGGGCGGGGCACCTTCGCCGCCAATCGGGTCATGCCGACGGCGGCCAGGCGAAATGTCGCGAAGGTCGCAATTGCGCCGACAACGAACCAGATGGCAAGGCCCCTGTCGCTGGACGTGGTGACGGTCAGCGCCGCCAGACCGACTGTGAGTGCAGCCAGGATCGCCGCGCTGCGACTCCGGATCTGGATCCGCGCCGGGACCACGGTCTTCCGAAACAGAGCTGCGGCCGGCACGTCGCGGGCCAGCATCAGGGGGGCCAGGGAGAACAGCAGCGTCGTCAGCAGACCGAACACCGCCGCCAGCAAAAGGGGGCGCGAGAACAAGCCGACCTCCATACCGACGGGCAGCAGGCGCCCGAGCAGCGGCGCGGTTGCCTGCGGTGCCAGGGCGCCGAGTGCGATGCCGACCGAAATACCCAGCGTCGCCAGCAACAGGATCTGCGCGAGGTACATGCGCAGCACCAGACCGGCCGGTGCCCCCAGGCATTTCAACGTGGCGATGGTCGATTGTCGCTGCGCCACGAAGGCATGCACGGCATTGCCGATACCGATCCCGCCGATCAGCAGCGACGAGAGCCCGACCAGGGTGAGGAACAAGGTCAGCCGTTCGACGAAGCGCTTGAGCCCCGGTGCCGCTTCGGCCGGCCCGCGGACGCGCCAGGGGGCGTCCGGGAATGCCCGTGCGAGCCGACCGCGTACCTCGTCCTCCCGCGCGCCCGGCGGCAGAACGATGCGGTAGTAAAATTGGGACAGGGCGCCCGGCTGCAGGAGTTGCGTTGCCTCAAGCGCCCCCCGCGACACGATCACCCGCGGCCCAAGCTGTATGCCCCGAGTGGCGCGGTCGGGCTCGTGGATCAGGACGCCGGTAATCTCGAGTGACGCGTCGCCGATCGTCACCCGGTCGCCGACCGCAAGGTCCAGCCGGTTGAGGAGCGATTCCGAAGCGACCAGGCCATGCGCATCGACGCGGCGCTCAAGGGCTTCCGCGAGGGGCAGGCCATCGCGCAGGACGACGTTTCCGACCAGCGGATACGCGCCGTCCACGGCCTTCAGTTCGACCAGCCGCCGGTCCGTGCCATCGATCCGGTTGGCCATTGCCCGCAGGCTCACCATCTCCGAAACGCGGCCCACGCCGGCTAGCCACTCGCGTTGTTCCGGCGTTGCCGGACGGTGGTGGATACGCAGCTCAAGATCGCCGCCGAGCAGTGTTCGGCC
>JBFIFO010000038.1:0-26435 GCA_041602815.1 Alphaproteobacteria bacterium
GATCAGCTTGTTGATCGTCTCGATCATGTGCACCGGGATGCGGATGGTGCGCGCCTGGTCGGCGATCGAGCGGGTGATCGCCTGTCGGATCCACCACGTCGCATAGGTCGAGAACTTGTAGCCGCGCCGGTACTCGAACTTGTCGACCGCCTTCATCAGGCCGATGTTCCCCTCCTGGATCAGGTCGAGGACCTGCAGGCCGCGATTGGTGTACTTCTTGGCGATCGAGATGACGAGCCGGAGGTTGGCCTCGACCATCTCTTTCTTGGCGCGGCCCGCCTCCTTCTCGCCCTCCTGGACGGTGGCGACGATGCGGCGGAACTCGCCGAGCGGCATGCCGCACTCGGCCGCGACCTCGGCGATCTCGCCGCGCAGCGACTCGATCTTCTCGCCGTTGCGCTCGACGAACTTCTTCCAGTTGGCGTCGATCCCGGAAACGTCGCGGATCCATTTCGGCTCCAGCTCGCGGCCGTAATGGTTCTCCAGGAACGCCGGGCGCTTGACCTTCGACTTCAGGGCCAGGCGCAGCAGCTCGCCTTCGGCGCTGCGCAGGCGCCGGTTCAGGTCGTACAGCTGCGACACGAGCTGGTCGATCCGCAGGTTGTTGAGCCGCACCTTCTCCATCATCTCGACGAGATCGTGGCGGTGCTTTTCGTAGGTCCGCAACGTCGCCTTGGGAATCTCCTCGCCGCGCTGCAGGGCGGCCAGGCGCTTGTCCTGGACCCGCTGCAGTTTCTTGTAGGTCGCCGCGATGTTCTCGAATGTCTCCAGGATGGTCGGCTTGAGGACCGCCTCCATGGCGCTCAGCGACATCGCGGATTCCTCGTCGTCCTCGTCCTCGTCGTCCTCGGACTCGTCCTCGGTCAGCGACGCCAGCGCCTCCTCCGCCGTCTCGCCGTCGTCCTCATCGTCGTCTTCGTCCTGGTCGTCCAGTTCGCCGCCGTCGGCAGCCCCGTTGGCCCGGGCATCGCCGTCCCCGGTATCGCCGGACGCCTCGCCCTCATCCGCATTGCGCCGGCCGTCGCCGTCCGGCCCGTCGCTGTACGTCGCGTCGAGGTCAATCACGTCGCGCAGAAGCATGACCTCCTCGATCAACGAGTCGTGCCACTGGACGATGGCGTCCATCGTCAGCGGACTCTCGCAGATCGCCCCGATCATCTTTTCGCGACCGGCCTCGATGCGCTTCGCGATCGCGATCTCACCCTCGCGCGACAGCAATTCGACGCTGCCCATCTCGCGCAGATACATGCGCACCGGGTCGTCCGTGCGTCCGACGTCGTCATCGTCGACATTACCGGACGACCTCGATTCGCTGTCGTCGTCGCTCTCCACCTTGGCCACGGCGTTGCCGGCCTCGTCGGACTCCTCGTTCTCGACGACATTGATCCCCATCTCCGAGAACTGGGCCATCACGTCCTCGATCTGCTCGGAACTGCTCTTGTCTTCGGGCAACGCCGCGTTCAGCTCATCCATGGTGATGAATCCGCGTTCCTTGCCCTTGGCGACCAGCTTCTTGATCGCAGCCCTCGCCGTATCCATCAGGGGACCGTCGAAGGACTCCTCGCTCTCAGCGGTCGAATCCGCTGCGGCCGTAGCCTTTTCCACCATGCAGTTATCCCCGCTAACTCATGTGCGACCGGGTCGTCCCGGTCACAACCACATCGCGCCCATCAGCCGCCGTCGTCCCGCTCCCCGGCATCCTGCCGCGCGTCCTCGGTTTCGCGCATTCGGGTATCGCTCAATTCGACATCCCTGCGAAACGCCAGAAAGCGCGCCTCCGTGTCCTCGTCCGGGTGGTCTGCTGTATAACGTGCGGTGGCCACTAATTCTTCCATTCGCCGTCCCTGAAATATGAAGGCGAGCACTTCCGTCAGACCGGCACGCGCCGCCGCCACGGGCGCGTTCGCCCGGGCGAAGGCGGCGTGGACCAGCACGTCATCGGCGCACAACGCTCCAATCAGGGTGGCAAAACCATCCCGTGAGAGGTGGCGCTTGAGTGTCTCCGCGTCAAGGTCCGGGTCCGCAGCGAGTTGTTTTTGTAGTGCCTGCAGCAGGTTGTCAAGATCGGGATCGAGTTCGGCATGGGCCAGCGAGTCGCTGAATTCGTCGGCCAGCTCGGGGTGCTGCAGCAGGGTGGCGAGCACGACTTGCTGGCGGCGGCGCGGAAACGCTCCGGTGCTGGCCAGCGCACCGCCGGCGGTTGCCGGCCACGGTTGCCCCGGTGCCGGGCGATGCCCCTGCCGCGCCGGCCGGAACGTCCGGTACAGCCGTTCCCGGAACGCCGACCAGTAATAGTTCTGGACCGCCGTGTCGGCGATCTGCCGCGTGCGCTGCCGCAGCCGGCGCTCGAGGTCGGCGCGGCGCTCCGGCGTATCGATCGACCTGAGGCCGAGTTCGAGGTTCCAGATCAGTTCCGACATCGGGACGCCGTCGTCGAGCACGCGACGCATCGCCGCAGCCCCGCTGCCGGCAATCAGGTCGTCCGGATCCTTGCCCGGCGGCAACAACGCGAAACGCAGGGACTTGCCCGGGCGCAGCAGCGGCAGGGCGCGGTCGGCGGCGCGCGCGGCGGCGCGGGCCCCGGCCTCGTCGCCGTCGAAACACAGCACCGGCTCGTCGGCATGTCGCCACAGCATCGTGATCTGGTCCTCGGTCAGGGCGGTGCCGAGCGGCGCCACCGCCCCCTCGAAGCCGGCGCGGTGCAGCGCGATGACGTCCATGTAGCCTTCGGCGACGACGAGCGGGGCGCCGTCCCGCACCGCCGCCGCGGCGCGATCGAGGTTGTAGAGAGTCCGCCCCTTGTGGAACAGCGGCGTGTCCGGCGAGTTGATGTATTTCGCGGCCTTGGCGTCGCCGAGCAGCCGCGCCCCGAAGGCGACGATCCGGCCGCGCCGGTCGGTGATCGGGAACATCACCCGGTCCCGGAACAGGTCGTAGGCGGCGGCGCCGTCGTCCGGCCGCTTCAACAGGCCAGCCTCGATCAGGATCTCCTCGGAAAACCCCTGCCCGGTCAGCGCGGGCTTCAGGGCGCTGCGCGAGTCCGGCGCGAAGCCGAGCCGGAAGTGGCCGATCGCCTGCTCGTCCAGGCCGCGTCCCGCGAGATACCGCCGTGCCGCCTCGCCGCCCGGGCCGCGCAGCTGGTCGGCGAACCAGCGCGCCGCGGCATCCACGGCCTCGGCGAGGCCGACGCGCCGCTGCTCGCGTTCGCGATCCTCCGGCGTCTGTTCCGGCATCGGCAGGCCGGCGAGGCCGGCCATCCGTTCCACGGCCTCAGGAAAGCTCAGATTCTCGGTGTTCTGTACGAACGAGATCGCATCGCCGTGGGCGCCGCAACCGAAGCAGTGGTAGAAGCCCTTGTCCTCGTTGACGGTAAACGACGGCGTTTTTTCGGTGTGGAACGGGCACAGGCCGAGATGCTCGCGGCCCTTGCGTACCAGCTTGACCCGTCGGCCGACGACGTCCACCAGACCGACGCGGTCCTTGATGTCGTCGAGAAAGCGCGGCGGAAATGCCATGTCGGTCGTCGCTCCGGGGCGCCAGGGTTGCGGCCCCTCTTATACCATGCGGCGGACGGCGCGGTCAGCCGGAGAGCAGCGCCTTGGCCACCTTCCCCGCCTTGGCGAAGTCCATCTGGCCGGCGTATTCCTCGCGCAGCACCGCCATGACCTTGCCCATCTCCTTCAGGCCGGACGCCCCGACCGAGTCGATGGTCTCGCGGATCGCCGCCTCGATGGCGGCATCGTCCATCTGCTCCGGCAGGAAGCCCTCGATGATCTCGATTTCCTCCGCTTCCTGCTCGGCCAGCTCGTCGCGGCCGCCCTTGCGGTACATCTCGATGCTCTCGCGGCGCTGCTTGATCATGGTCTGCAGCATGGACAGGATCTCGTCGTCGCCGATCCCCTCCGTCTGGCCCTTGCTGCGGGCGGCGATGTCGCGATCCTTCAGCGCTGCCAGAATCAGCCGCAGCGTTGCCGTCGCACGCTGCTCCTTGGCCAGCATCGCCTTCTTCAGTTCGTTGTTGAGACGTTCACGCAGCATTGCTCATGCCCGTACGAGTGATGATGGCGGGAATACCAAGGACATGCAGAACAACCCTCCAGGCCGGGCCCGGCCGCGTGCCGCGAACGTCGCGGAACCCGCCCCGTGCGGGACGCCCGGCCCGGCGCAGGGGCGATAACCTACCCGATCCGGGCCATCAAAGCAAACCGATAAGCGGTTTATAAGATATTGATTTAAAATAAAAAAGAGAATCTGCCCGGCAACTTGACTGCGGCCGGCGTTTTGCTTAAAAGACGGCGCAATTTGTCCGAAGCGCTTGCCGACGCAAGCCGCCGCCACCCGCAGGACGGGGACGCCAGCCACATGCCCGACGCAAAGCCTGCCAAGACCGCCGTGCCTCCGGGCGTCACGGCGGCATTGGTTCTGGCCGACGGGACGGTGTTCTGGGGGCGGGGACTGGGCGCCGTCGGCGAGACCGGCGGCGAGATCGTCTTCAACACCGCGATCACCGGCTATCAGGAGATCCTGACCGACCCGTCCTACGCGGGGCAGATCATCACCTTCACCTTCCCGCATATCGGCAACGTCGGGACCAACCCCGAGGACATCGAGACCGCCACCCCGGCCGCCGGTGGCTGCGTGCTGCGGGCCGAGGTGACCGGGCCGTCGAACTGGCGGGCGGTGCAGCCGCTCGATGCCTGGCTGAAGGCGCAGAACCTGGTTGCCATCGCCGGGGTCGACACGCGGCGGCTGACCCGGCGCGTCCGCGATCTCGGGGCGCCCAACGGCGTGCTGGCGCACGCCCCGGACAGGGCGCTGGACATCGAGGCGCTGCAGGCCAGGGCGGCCGCCTGGCCGGGGCTGGAAGGCCAGGACCTCGCCCGCGGCGTGAGCTGCACCCAGACCTACCAGTGGGAAGGCACGACCTGGAAGATCGGCCGGGGCTACGGTCGCCAGGACGCGCCGCGATTCCACGTGGTGGCGATGGATTTCGGCGCCAAACGGAACATCCTGCGCTGCCTTGCCACGCTCGGCTGCAGGGTCACCGTCGTGCCGGCCTGGACGACCGCCGAGGAGGTGCTGCGCCACAAGCCGGACGGCGTGTTCCTCGCCAACGGGCCGGGCGACCCGGCGGCCACCGGCGAATACGCGGTGCCGGCGATCCGCACGATCCTTGAGGCCGGCAAGCCGGTGTTCGGGATCTGCCTCGGCCACCAGATGCTGGCACTGGCGCTCGGCGCGCATACCCATAAGATGCATCACGGCCATCACGGCGCCAACCACCCCGTCAAGGACCTGGCCACCGGCCGGGTCGAGATCACCAGCCAGAATCACGGCTTCGTCGTCGATGCCGACTCGCTGCCCGACGGCGTCGAGGCGACCCACGTCTCGCTGTTCGACGGCACGCTGGAAGGCCTGCGCTGCACCGACCGGCCGGTGTTCAGCGTGCAGTACCATCCCGAGGCCTCGCCGGGACCGCACGACAGCCACTACCTGTTCGAGCGGTTCGTTGCGATGATGGAAGAGCATGCCTAAGCGCACCGACATCCGCTCCGTGCTGATCGTCGGTGCCGGGCCGATCGTCATCGGCCAGGCCTGCGAGTTCGATTATTCCGGGACGCAGGCCTGCAAGGCGCTGCGCGAGGAGGGCTACCGGGTCGTGCTCGTGAATTCCAACCCGGCGACCATCATGACCGACCCGGACACCGCCGATGCGATCTACGTCGAGCCGATCACGCCGGACTTCCTGGCCCGCGTGATCGAAGCGGAGCGGCCGGACGCGCTGCTGCCGACGATGGGCGGGCAGACGGCGCTGAACGCGGCCATGGCCCTGCACGAGAACGGCACGCTGGAGAAGTTCGGCGTCGAGGTCATCGGCGCCCGCCCGGATGTCATCGCCAAGGCCGAGGACCGCCAGCTGTTCCGCGAGGCGATGGACCGCATCGGCCTCGAGTCGCCGCGCAGCCGGCTGGTCAACACGATGGAGGCGGCGCGCACGGCGCTCGACCATACCGGCCTGCCGGCGATCATCCGCCCGTCCTTCACCCTGGCCGGCACCGGCGGCGGCATCGCCTACAACAAGCTCGAGTTCGAGGAGCTGGTCGGCAACGGCCTGCGCGCCTCGCCGGTGCACGAGGTGCTGATCGAGGAATCGGTGCTCGGCTGGAAGGAATTCGAGATGGAGGTGGTCCGCGACCATGCGGACAACTGCATCATCATCTGCTCGATCGAGAACATTGACCCGATGGGCATCCACACCGGCGACTCGGTGACCGTCGCGCCGGCGCTGACGCTGACCGACAAGGAATACCAGATGATGCGCGACGCCTCGATCGCGGTGCTGCGTGAGATCGGCGTCGACACCGGCGGCTCCAATGTACAGTTCGCGGTCAACCCTGCGGACGGCCGCCTGGTGATCATCGAGATGAACCCGCGGGTGTCGCGCTCGTCGGCGCTGGCCTCGAAGGCGACCGGATTCCCGATCGCCAAGGTCGCGGCCAAGCTGGCGGTCGGCTACACGCTGGACGAGCTGGTCAACGACATCACACGGGTGACGCCGGCCAGCTTCGAGCCGACCATCGATTATATCGTCACCAAGATGCCGCGCTTCACCTTCGAGAAGTTCGCCGGCGCGGAGGCGCTGCTGACCACCTCGATGAAGTCGGTCGGCGAGGCGATGTCGATCGGGCGGTGCTTCGCCGAGAGCCTGCAGAAGGCCCTGCGTTCCATGGAAACCGGGCTGAGCGGGCTGACCGAGATCGAGATCCCCGGTGCCGCGGACGGCGACAAGGATACTGTGATCGCCGCGCTGGCGCGGCCCGCACCGGACCGGCTGCTGGTCGTTGCGCAGGCGATCCGGCACGGGCTGACAACCGAGGAGATCCACGCCGCCTGCCGCATCGACCCCTGGTTCCTGGAGCGCGTGCGGGAGATCGTCCGGGCCGAGGAGGCGGTTCGCGTGCACGGGCTGCCCGACGACCTCGCCGGATTCCTTGCCCTCAAGAAGCTGGGATTCGCCGATGCCCGGCTGGCCGAACTGGCCGGCCTCGGCGAGGACGAGGTGGCGGCGCGGCGCCGTGCGGCGGGCGCCCTGCCAGTGTACAAGCGCATCGACACCTGCGCCGGCGAATTTCCCTCGCCCACGCCCTACATGTATTCCTGCTACGAGGGCGACGGCATCGTGCCGGCCGAGTGCGAGGCCGACGTCTCGGACGCCACGAAGGTCGTGATCCTAGGTGGCGGGCCGAACCGCATCGGCCAGGGTATCGAATTCGACTACTGCTGCGTCCACGCCTCCTACGGCCTGCGCGATGCCGGCATCGAGACCATCATGGTCAACTGCAACCCGGAGACGGTTTCGACCGACTACGACACCTCGGACCGGCTGTATTTCGAGCCGCTGACGGCCGAGGACGTGATCGAGCTGATCCGCGCCGAGCAGCGTGCCGGCACGCTGAAGGGCGTGATCGTCCAGCTCGGCGGGCAGACACCGCTGAAGCTGGCGCAGGCGCTTGCGGCCGCCGATATTCCGATCCTCGGCACCTCGCCCGACGCCATCGACCTCGCCGAGGACCGCGAACGGTTCCAGAAGCTGCTGCACCGGTTGGGCCTGATGCAGCCGGCCAACGGTACCGCGACGTCGACGGCTCAGGCCGAGGCCATCGCCGCTGAGATCGGATTTCCTGTGGTGATCCGCCCGTCCTACGTGCTCGGCGGCCGGGCCATGGAGATCGTCCACGACCTCAACGGGCTGCGCCGCTACATGACCCACGCGGTCCGTGTCTCGGGCCGCAACCCGGTGCTGATCGACAGCTATCTGCGCGACGCCATCGAGGTGGATGTCGATGCCGTGTCTGACGGCACGCAGGTATACGTTGCGGGCATCATGGAACATATCGAGGAGGCCGGAATCCATTCCGGCGACAGCGCCTGCTCGCTGCCGCCCTATTCGCTGGACGGCACGCTGATCGCCGAGATCCGGCGCCAGACCGAAGAGCTGGCGGGTGCCCTGAACGTGGTGGGACTGATGAACGTGCAGTACGCGATCAAGGACCGCGAAATCTACGTTCTCGAGGTCAATCCGCGCGCCAGCCGGACCGTGCCGTTCGTCGCCAAGGCGACCGGCGTGCCGATCGCCAAGATCGCGGCGCGCGTCATGGCGGGCGAAAAGCTGGCCGACTTCGGGATCACCGATCCGGGACCGCCGGTGCTCAAGCAGATCGCGGTCAAGGAGGCCGTGTTTCCGTTCGCGCGCTTCCCCGGCGTCGATGTCATGCTGGGCCCGGAGATGAAATCGACCGGCGAGGTCATGGGACTGGACCGCGATTTCGGGCGCGCCTTCGCGAAATCGCAGCTCGGCGCCGGTATCGACCTGCCGCTCGCCGGTACGGTGTTCGTCTCGGTGCGCGACCGTGACAAAGCGGCAGTCGTAGCGCCGTCGCGCGATCTGCTGGCGCTCGGCTTCAAGCTGCTGGCCACCGGTGGCACGGCGCGCCATCTCGCCGAACAGGGCCTTGCCGTCGAGCGCATCAACAAGGTGCTCGAGGGGCCGCCGCATATCGTCGATGCGATGATCGACGGGCAGATCCAGCTGGTGTTCAACACGACCGAGGGGGCGAAGTCCATCGAGGACAGCTTCAGCCTGCGCCGGACCGCGCTGACCTGCGGGATTCCCTACTACACCACGATCGCCGGAGCGCGGGCTGCGGTCCGCGCCATCGAGGCCCTGAAACACGGGTCCCTTGAAGTGGCGTCGCTGCAGTCGTATTTTACTCCGGCAAATTAGAGATATTTCCCGGCGTGGAGGCAAGTTTGCGCCGGCGACCAGAGGTTCGCCGGCGGTGATGAGTTTTTGCGGCAAGCCGGGGCGCCGCGTATGAGGAATGGACGACGATGGAAAAGGTGCCGATGACCGCTGGCGGGTACGAGCGCCTGCGCGAAGAGTTGAGAAATCTGAAAGCGGTCGAACGGCCGGCGATCATCCAGCTGATCGCCGAGGCGCGGACCCACGGCGACCTGTCGGAGAACGCGGAGTATCACGCGGCGCGCGAGCGCCAGAGCTTCATCGAAGGCCGGATCGGCGAGCTGGAGGACAAGATCAGCCGCGCCGAAGTCATCGACGTCTCCAAGCTGAGCGGCAAGATGGTGAAATTCGGCGCCACCGTGACGATCGCCGACGAGGATACCGACGAGGAGTCGACCTACCAGATCGTCGGCGAGCTGGAAGCCGACATCTCGGCGGGCCTGCTGTCCGTGACCTCGCCGCTGGCCCGGGCCATCATCGGCAAGACCGTCGGCGACCAGGTCGAGGTCGCAACGCCGCGCGGTGCGAAAGACTACGAAATCGTCAAGGTCCGGTATAAGTAGGGGCGAACGGTCCGGTCAATCGGCCCTGTCCACATCGATCGGCACGCCAACCTCGTTCTTCGAGTTGCGGATCGACAGCATGGATTTCACATGGCTCACATTCGGCGCCGCCGTCAGGGTGCTGGTCAGAAACCTGTTGTAGCTGTCCATGTCCTCGGAAACGATCTTGAGGATGAAGTCGGTTTCGCCGGTGAGCATGTAGCATTCACGCACCTCGGGCCACTCCTTGACGAGCGTCTCGAAGGCGACGAGATCGGCCTCGGCCTGGCTGTTCAGGCCGACATGGGCGAACACGGTGACGCCGTAGCCGAGCAGGTCGGGCGGGATGTCGGCGTGATAGCCGCGGATGTAACCCGCGTCCTCGAGGGCGCGCAGGCGCCGCAGGCATGGCGGCGCGGAGATGCCGGCCCGGCGGGCCAGCTCCACGTTCGGCATCCTGCCGTTCTCCTGAAGGTCGCGCAGGATCTTCCGGTCGATCTTGTCGAGTTTGACGCGCCGCATGCGTATATGCTCCGGGTGGGTGATTTGCGCAATAATATTACAAGTCGGGAACCGGCTTGCAAGTGCGACGGAAAGTTGCATAGCCTGCGCCATCGTATCGGCCCGACGACACACCGGAAACCCGAGTCATGATCGAGAACGTCGCCTGGGTCCTGACCGACGGAAAGGCCGGGTCGCGAAACGGGGCGCTGGGCCTGGCAGAGGCGGTGGGGCTGCCCATCGTCGACAAGCACATCCGCTCGGCAGCGCCCTGGCGTTGGCTGCCGCCGCTGCTGTGGCCCAGGGGCGTGCTCGGGGTCGGCGCGGGCGGCGACCCCCTGGAGCCGCCGTGGCCGCGACTGGTCATCAGCGCCGGCGAGCGTGCGGTCGGCCCCGCGCTGGAGATCCGGCGGCGCGCCGGCGGCGGTTCGTACTGCGTCCATATTCAGCATCCCCGGGTCGCGCCCCGGCGATTCGACCTGGTGATCGTATCGGCTCACGACCGGCTGCGCGGCCCCAACGTGCGGGTGACCGTCGGCGCGCTGCATCGGGTCACGGCGGAACTGCTGGCCGATGCGGCCGTCCGCTTCGCCCCGTCCTTCGCGCATCTCCCGCGGCCGCTCGTCGCCGTCCTCGTGGGCGGCGCCAACCGGGTTTACCGGTTCGACCGTGCGACGGCGCAGCTTCTGGCGGACGGTCTCGCCGCAATGGCGCGGGACAGCGGCTGCGGACTGCTGGTAACGGCGTCACGCCGCACCGGCGAGGAAAACGCAGCGCTGCTGCGCGAAAAGCTGCGCGGCCTGCCCGCCGTGTTATGGGATGGAGACGGCGAAAATCCCTATTTCGCCTATCTCGCGCTGGCGGACGCGCTGGTCGTCACCGGCGATTCGGTGAACATGGTCTCGGAGGCCTGCTATACCGGCAAGCCGGTGTATGTGTTCCACCTTCCTGGCGGGGAAAGCAGCAAATTCGCAAGGTTCCACAATGTACTGGCGGAATCCGGGGCGACGCGGCCATTCACGGGGCGGCTCGAAAGCTGGCCCGGCAGACCGCTCGACGAACGAACGGCGCTGGCCGACGAGGTGCGCCGGGACCTCGAAGGCAGGGCGGACGACGCATGACATGTGCCCCGACGCGCGGCCTTGCCGGCGAGGGACCGGACCGCCCGTATTCCGGCGACGCCGGCATGTCGCGTCGAATGCAGCCCGGACGGAAATTTGCTTTTCGCCGGCGATGCGGCCGTGCATTGTAGATCGCCATGGACTGGGACAAGCTGAGAATTTTCCACGCCGTGGCGGACGCCGGCAGCTTCACCCGCGCCGGCGAGACGCTGAATCTGAGTCAGTCGGCCGTCAGCCGCCAGATCAGCGCGCTGGAGGAAAGTCTGCACATCCCCCTATTCCACCGCCATGCGCGCGGACTGATCCTGACCGAGCAGGGCGATGTCCTGTACCGCACGGTCAAGGAGGTGTTCCACAAGCTGGCGATGGCGGAGGCACTGATTAGCGAAAGCCGGGAGCGGCCGTCCGGTCCGCTGAAGATCACGACGACCGTGGCCTTCGGCACCACCTGGCTGACGCCGCGGATCAAGGAATTCATCGATCTTTACGAGGACGTCGAGGTCAGCGTTATTCTGACCGACGGCGCACTCGATCTGAGCATGCGCGAAGCGGACGTCGCGATCCGCATGACGGCGCCGCGACAGCCGGACCTCGTGCAGCGCCACCTGCTGACAGTGCACAGCCACATCTATGCGGCGCCGGACTATCTTGCCGAATACGGTACGCCG
Organism: Alphaproteobacteria bacterium; assembly: GCA_041602815.1. GTDB lineage: Bacteria > Pseudomonadota > Alphaproteobacteria > UBA8366 > JADFVY01. The sequence continues at coordinate 11,636 of JBFIFO010000038.1, forward strand.
CAGACGCCGGAGGAACTCGACCGGCACAGGCTGATCGTGTACGGCCAGGACGCACCGCCGCCGGTGTCCTCGATCAACTGGCTCATTGACGCCGGGGCCGCCGAAGATAACCGGCGCCGGCCGATCCTGCGGCTGAACAACCTTTACGGAATTTATCGCGCGGTGCGCAGCGGGCTGGGTATGGCGGCCCTGCCCGATTACATGATCGCCGACAGCTCGGCGCTGGTCCGGGTCCTGCCGGACCTGTCGGGACCGGCTATCGAGGCGTATTTCGTCTACCCGGAGGAGTTGCGGCAATCGAAACGGGTCTCTGTTTTCCGGGATTTTTTGCTGCAAAAGGTCGCAGAAGGGAATTTTTGAGTGTCCCACACGTTTATATAAATGAGTTTGCGCATAGGCGTTTGGGTCAGCCATGCGGATTTTGCATATCAGAATTGTCTAATCTGGTATGGAAGTTGCTAACCCAGCCCCCTATGTAAGGGATGCTTGAGCGCCCTTGTGGCGATCGAGCCTAGGCCGCGGGCGCAAGGCCTGTGGCCGAAGGGTCTTCGGACCCTACGTCTCCCAGACGTGAAGCCTCCCTGTTCAACTTGCCGGACCTTCGTGGTCCGGCGTTTTTTTTTGCGCCGCCGCACAAGAAGACGGGCCGCAACGCTGTGCGGCCCGCCGATAACAATCGGCGTAGCGCCATCACATGAACAGCTTTTCGCCTTCGAGCCCCTTGTAAAGGTGCGCAACGAACTCGCCGTAGCCGTTGAACAGACGGGTCGGCACGCGGCCGCCGCCCAGCACGCGTTCGGTGGCCTGGCTCCAGCGCGGATGCGGCACCTCCGGGTTGACGTTCGCCCAGAACCCGTATTCCCGGCCCTGCACTTCCTGCCAGAAATTGACCGGCCGCTTGTCGGTAAACGTGAATCGCACGATCGACTTGATCGACTTGAAGCCATATTTCCAAGGCACCGCAAGGCGCAGCGGCGCGCCCATCTGCTTCGGCACCGGCTTACCGTAGGCACCGGTGACCAGGAAGGCCAGTTCGTTGGTCGCCTCCGCGATGGTCAGCCCGTCGATATAGGGCCACGGATACCAGGTCTGACGCAGGCCGGGCATGGTCTCGTTGTCGGCCTGGGTCTCCATGACCACGTATTTGGCGCTGCCCAGCGGCCGCGCGAGGTCGACCAGCGCCTTGAACGGAAAGCCGCTCCACGGCACGTCCATCGACCAGGCCTCGACGCAGCGGTGGCGGTAGAGCCGCTCCTCCAGCGGCATGCGAGCCAGCAGATCGTCGATCGCGATGGTGAACTCCCGCTCGACCAGGCCGTCGATGCGAACCTCCCACGGCCGGATCCGCATCGCCTGGGCCGCCCGCGAGATCTCCTTATGGCTGCCGAACTCGTAGAAATTGTTGTAGGTGGTGCTGAGGTTTTCGGGCGTGATCTCGCGGTCGATGCGGTAACGCAGGTTCCGCCTGACCGGGTACAGCCCCGCAGACGGGTCCGCTTCGGCGCGGGCTTCGTCCTCGCAACCCGAAAGGAGGCCGGCCGCGCCGCCCATCAGCAGCACCGGTCCGGCGGCGATCGATTTGACCAGCCGGCGGCGGTCGCGGAACAGCGACTCGTCGGTCGCTTCGCGCTCCGGCCGCTCCCAGCCGCGGGGAATCTTGATCAGCATTGCCCTCTCCTTGTCGCAGACGTCCCGCCCCTATCTGTAGGTGCAAATTGTCACGCAGTCCTCACGGACACGTCCTATGCACCATAACAAATATGTGATGGCTCGCCCGCTTTGACAGGCCGGCCCGCCCGATCAATCGACATTCGCTGCCGGGCATCCGGGCCGGCGCCGGCCGGCAATGTAAACGTCGATCAGCTCGCGCATCCGCTGGCGCCCGAAGCTGCCGAAGTGGCCGGCATGGACGATGCGGGCCGGGACACCGCGCAATCGCTCCATGCTGGCCAGATAATCGTCGATCCGCGAATGATAGAGGTCGTCAAGCAGTTCGCCGTCGTATACGACGTCGCCGGAGAACAGGATCCCGGTCGCCGCCTCCCACAACGCGATCGAGCCGGGCGAGTGACCCGGCAGGTGGATCACCCGGAAGTGCCGGTCGCCGAGGTCGACGACGTCGCCGTCGCGCAGCAGCCGCGTCGCGGGCGCCGGGCGGATTTCGTAGTCATTGGCACGGAACCCGTCCACCGGCACCGCATCGAACATGTCGTCCGAGACCCAGCGGTCGGCCACCGTGTTGCGCCGCGACGGATGGGCGAGAATCTCGGCTTCCGCCGCGTGCACGGCGCGCTCGTCGAACTCGTGGTGGCCGCCGATGTGGTCGAAGTGCGTGTGGCTGCCAACCGCGATCAGCGGCCGCTCGCAGAGCAGTCGGACGTGGTCGCGCAGGCTGACCATGCCCATTCCCGAATCGACCAGCAAGTCGCGGTCGCGGCCCCGCACATGCCAGATATTGCAGCGGTAGAACGGCTTGACGTGGGATTCCCGGATCAGGGTGATCCCATCGTCGAGCCGCCTTGTTTCGTACCACGTGGCCGCGTCAACCGTCGGCATGCGCCGGCCCGCCGGGGTCGGAGCGCCTGTGTTACGCCGCCTGCTTGCGGCTGGCGACGACATCGTCGGCGAGGCGCCCGGTCAGCTCGGCCAGGTGGTCGAACTTCCATTCGTAGGTGCCGACACCGAAGGTGAGCGAGCGCAGCTCGACGATAATGTCGTGCAATTCCGCCTGCGGCATGTGCGCGGCGACATCGTCCCAGCCCGGCCAGCCCTCCTTGGCGTCGAAGCCGAGAATCTGACCGCGGCGCTTGCTGATCAGCCCCTGCACCTTGGCGGTATAGGCGTTCGGCACGTAGACGTGGATCTCGCAGATCGGCTCCAGCAGCACCGGATTGCAGCCCGGCATGGCCTCCTTCATGCCGGCGATCGCCGCCAGCTTGAACGCCATGTCGGAGCTGTCGACCGCGTGATACTGACCGTCGAACAGGTTGACCGCGAAGTCGACCACGGGGAACCCGAGCGGCCCCTCCTTCATGTAGTCGCGGATGCCCGCCTCGACGGCCGGTATGTACTGGCGCGGCACGGCGCCGCCGGAGATCGTCTCGGTGAATTCGAAGCCGGAGCCGCGCGGCAGCGGCTTGATCTCGATCTGGACATCGCCGAACTGGCCGTGGCCGCCGCTCTGCTTCTTGTGTCGGGCATGCTGCTTGGCCGGCTTGCGGATGGTCTCCTTGTACGGCGTCTGCGGCCGGCGCGTCTCGACCTCGACGTGATAGCGGCTCGCCAGCCGCTCCGCTGCGACCTGCAGGTGGATCTCGCCCTGGCCCCACAGCACCATCTCGTTGGTGTCCTGGTTATGCTCGACCGAGAGCGAGGCATCCTCGTCCATCAGCCGGGCGATCGCAGCCGACAGCTTCACTTCGTCCTCGCGCTTCTTCGGGGTGATCGCGAACGAATAGATCGCCTGCCGGGGCGCCGGCCAGCCGCTGCCGGATACGACTCCGGACGGGCCGAGGAGCTGCCCGGAGGACACCTCGTCCATCCGGCCCATGCCGACGATGTCGCCGGCGCTGGCGCTGGCGATCTTGTTCTGGGTGTGGCCCATCATGCGGAACAGGCCGCTGACCTTGTGGGGCCCGAACGACATCCCGTCCTTGACCGTACCGCGCAGCACCCGACCCAGCGAAGTCTTGCCGGTATGCGGCATGTGATAGGTCTTGAACACCTGGACCAGCGGGTCGCCCGACGCTCCCCCCAGCCGCTTCGCCACGGGTTCGACTCCCGGCGTCTCGTGGCGCAGTGCTTTCATCAGTCGATGCACGCCGTGGGTCTGTTCGGCGGCGCCGAGGAACACCGGGACGATCAGGTCGCCGGCCAGGTCCTTGGTCAGGTGCGCGTAAATATCTTGTTTTTCCGGAACCGTATCCTCGAGCAGCTGTTCGAGCAGCACATCGTCGAAATCGGCCAGCGATTCGAGCAGTTCCTGCCGCGCCTCGGCCTCGCGGTCCTGCAGCTCGCCGGGGATCGAGATGAGATCCGACGGCTGGCCGGGCTTGTACTGATAGGCGCGCTCAGAGACCAGGTCGACATATCCGGTGATCGCATCGCCCTCGCGGATCGGCACCTCGCGCAGCACCAGCTTGCGCTCGGACACGCCCTGCAGCGCTTCCATCAGTTCGCGGATCCGGATGTTCGAATTGTCGAGCTTGTTGATGAACACCATGTGCGGGATCTCGTGCGCGTCGAGAAAATGGAACAGCGGCGCCATGGTCAGCGCGCGCTCGATCTCGGGCTCGCAGACCACGACCGCGACGTCCGCCACCATCAACGCGCACTGCGTGTCGTTCCAGAATTCCACCGATCCCGGGCAGTCGAGAAAATGCCAAGTCTCGCCCAGGAACTCGCCGGTCGCCGGCGATATTTCGATACTCATGTTGCGGCTGCGCGCCTCCGGCGCCGCATCGCCCACCGTGTTGCCGTCTTTCTTGTTGCCCCGTCGGTCGATCGCTCCGCAGGTGTGAAGAAGCGATTCCAGCAAGGTCGTCTTGCCGCTCAAATACGGCCCGACCAGTGCTGCGACGCGCGGGGCAGCAGGTGTAGTGCCGGGCATTGCTTTCTCCTTTTCGGAATTTCATGGCTCTCGTCCGGCGGCACCGTAACAATCGGGCCGCCGGTCCCTGTGACCGGTATGGTTCCAGTGCGGCCCTCGCGATGCAAGGAGAAATCGCCGGGGAAATGGTCGCAGCACCTCTGGCACGGCAGGACGGCGCGGCTTAGACTTGCGCGCACCGCCGAGCACACACACGAGCCGAGGAGACCGCCGTGCCGAAAGGAGATCCCCCCGCACCCCTGACGGGCCTGCGCATCCTCGACCTGTCGCGCATGCTGGCCGGGCCGTTCTGTACCGCCCTGCTCGCCGATCTCGGCGCTGAGGTCGTCAAGGTCGAGGCGCCGGGCCGGGGCGACGATGCACGCCACTTCGCGCCCTTCCGGCACGGGGAAAGTGCCTATTTCATGCTGATCAACCGGGGCAAGAAGGGCATCACCCTGAATCTGAAGGATCCGCGGGGCCTTGCGGTGCTCCGCCGGCTCGCAGAGACCGTCGACGTCGTGGTGGAGAATTTCCGGCCCGGCGTCGCCGCCCGCCTCGGCGTCGATTACGAGAGCCTCAGCGCTGTCAACCCGCGTCTGGTCTATGCCAGCATCTCGGGCTTCGGTCAGGACGGGCCGCTGGCTCAGCGACCGGCCTACGACATCATCGCCCAAGCGATGTCCGGTCTGATGAGCATCACCGGTGATCCGGACGGCCCGCCGACACGGGTCGGCGAATCCTACGGCGATCTGTGCGCCGGCCTGTTCGCGTCGTGGGCGGTCCTGGCAGCGCTGCACGGACGGACGCAGACAGGACGCGGCCAGCATCTCGACATCGCGATGACCGACTCGCTGTTCTCGATGATGGTGACCGCGCTGACCCTGCAGCTGTACGGCGATGCGCCGCCGGGGCGGATCGGCAACCGGCACCCGATGTCGGCACCCTATGACGCCTTTCCGGCGCGCGACGGGCACGTCATCATCGCCAGCGCCAACGATGCGATCTTCGCGCGCTTGGCGCAGGCGATCGGCCGGGCGGACCTGACATCGGACCCGCGGTTCGGGAGCGAAACGGAGCGGGCCGCGCACGAGCCGGCGCTGCGCGACCTGATCACCGCGTGGACCCGCACGCAGAGCGTCGCCGAGACGGTGGCCGCGCTCGACGCCGCCGGCGTGCCGACCGCGCCGGTGTTGTCGGTCGGCGAGGCCGTCGCAAGCGAGCAGGTGCGAACGCGCGGCCTGCTGGTGGCGGCGCGGCACCCGGCCGCCGGTGAGATCAGTCTGCCGCGCCAGCCTGTCCGGTTCTCGGACGCACCGCAACAGGCGCCGGCGCCGGCGCCCACCCTGGGACAGCACACCGACGAGGTGCTCGGCACGCTGCTCGACGCCGGCGAGATCGATGCGCTGCGGCGCGACGGAGTGATCTGATGGATTTTCTTTATGACGACGACGAACGGGCGCTGCGCGACGCCACCCGCGATTTCGCTCGCAAGGAACTGGCGCCGCGCGCCGCTGCGGCCGACCGGGACGCGGCGTTTCCACCGGGGCATATGGACCGCCTGGCGGCGTTCGGCGCCATGGGGCTGAACCTGCCCGAGGGCTGGGGCGGGGCCGGTGCGTCGGCGGTCGGACTCGCCCTCGCTGTCGAGGCACTGGGTGCCGCCTGCGCCGCCACCACGTCGACGGTCACCGCCCATTACCTTGCCACCGACGCCATACTGCTGGGCGGCGACGATGCGCTGCGCGGCCGCTATCTGCCGGCTGCCGCCGAGGGACGGATGCTCGGCGCCTTCGCGCTGACCGAACCGGGCGCGGGATCCGACCCCGCCGACATGACTGTGCGGGCCGAGCGGACCGGCGGCGGCTACCGCCTCGGCGGCACGAAGCATTTCATCAGCAACGCCGACATTGCCGACTTCTTCGTCGTGTTCGCAAAGACCGACCCGGAGGCCGGGCACCGGGGCATCAGCGCCTTCGTCGTCGACCGCGGCACGCCGGGCCTCACCGTCGGTCCGCCGGAGCCGACGCACGGCATCCGGGCGAGCCATGTCTGCGCCGTGCATCTCGACGCCACGGTACCGGCGGCGAACCGGATCGGTGAGGAAGGCACCGGGTTCCGCACCGCGCTGACGGTCCTCGACCGCGGGCGCATCGAGACCGCCGCGCTGGCGCTGGGCGTTGCCGGCGCGGCGCTGGACGCGGCCCGGGCGTGGGCCCGCGAGCGGACGGTCTCCGGTCGCGCGGTCGCCCGCTTCCAGGGCATCCGCTGGATGATCGCCGACATGGCAACGGAGCTGGACGCGGCGCGGCTGATGACGTGGCGGGCGGCGCGACTGCGGCAGCGCGGCGGGCGCTTCACGCGGGAGGCGGCGATGGCCAAGCTGCACGCCTCGGAGGCCGCGGGGCGTATCGCCGACCGCGCCCTGCAGATCCACGGCGGCTACGGCTTCACCAGCGCGCTGCCGCTGGAACGCTATGCGCGCGACGCCCGCATCCTGCGCATCTACGAGGGCACCTCTGAAATCCAGCGCAACATCATCGCCCGCCTCGAGCTGGATTAACGGTGGCCATCGGCGTGCAGTTTGAGAATCGTGTGGACCACCTCGCTGACCGGGGTCGACACGCCGAGTTCCCGGCCGAGCCGCACCACCGCACCGGTCAGCCAAGGCAGCTCGAGCCGATTGCCGCGTTCGAGGTCGCCCAGCATCGACGCCTTCATCTCGGCCGGCAGGCCCTCGGCGAAGGCGAGCTGCTTGGCTTCCAGCCCGTCCTCCAGACGCGCCCCGCGGGCGCGCCCGACGGCGACGGTCTCGGCGATCAGGTCGGCGAACAGCCGGCGGGTGTCGGGATCGGCCAAGATCGGCCCGATCGGCATGCGCATGGCCGCGGTGGCCCCGGCCATCGGCGCCAGGAACGCGAATTTGCGCCAGATGTCGGCATTGATGTCCTGCGAGATCGAAGTCTCGAAGCCGGCCTCCCGGCAGGCCTCGTGAAAGGCCTCGATCCGCGGGCTGGGCCGGCCGTCGAGCTCGCCGTATTTCAGCGACGCCATGGTCCCGGTGTGCCGGACCACGCCGGGCGCCTCGATCAGGGCGGCGATCGCGGCGACCCCGCCGACCGCGTGCTGCAGGCCGAGAATCGCGGCGACCCGCTCCTCCGCGTCGACCCCGTTCTGGAATGAGATCACCGCCGTCTCGGGGCCAAGCAAGGGTCGGCAGTCCTCGGCCGCTGATTCGACGTCCCACAGCTTGACGCAGAACATCACAACGTCCACAGGGCCGAGCCGGGCCGGCGCGTCTGTCGCCCTGGCCGGCTGCACCAACACGTCGCCGTTGGGGCTGAAGACGCGGAGGCCGTTCTCGCGGATCGCCGCGCCGTGCGCGCCGCGGGCGATGAAGGTGACGTCCGCGCCGGACTGCGCGAGCCGCGCCCCGAAATAGCCGCCGACGCCGCCAGCACCCATCACCGCTATCTTCATGGCGCCGACCTCAGCGCAGTGCGGCGCAGGCGCGCTGGATGCGGCTGCAGGCTTCCTCGAGCGCCTCGGTCGAGGTCGCGTAGGAGATGCGGAAATGCGGGCTCAGCCCGAAGGCCTCGCCGTGCACGGCGGCCACGCCTTCGGCCTCGAGCAGGTAGGTTACGAAATCCTCGTCGGTCTCGATCGTCTTGCCGTCCGGCGTCTGCCGGCCGATCGTGCCGGCGCAGGACGGGTAGACGTAGAACGCGCCCTCCGGCGTCGCGCAGGTCAGGCCGGTCGCCTGGTTCAGCATCGAGACCACGAGATCGCGGCGCTCCCTGAACACCTTGTTGTTGCGCGCGATGAAGGAATGGTCGCCGTCGAGCGCCGCGACCGAGGCCCACTGGCTGATCGTCGAGGTGCTCGTCGTCGACTGCGACTGGATCTTGTTCATCGCCCGGATCACCTCGACCGCGCCTGCGGCGTAACCGACCCGCCAGCCGGTCATGCAATAGGCCTTGGACAGGCCGTTCAGCGTCAGCGTGCGGTCGTAGAGCTTGGGCTCGACCTGGGCGATGGTGCTGAACTCGAAATCGTCGTAGACGATGAACTCGTACATGTCGTCGGTCATCACCCAGACATGGCTGTGCTTGAGCAGGACGTCGGCCAGCGCCTTGAGGTCGGCACGCGTGTAGGCGGCGCCGGTCGGGTTCGACGGCGAGTTCAGGATCAGCCACTTCGTCCTCGGCGTGATCGCCGCCTCCAGCGCCGCCGGCGTCAGCTTGAAGTTCTCCGATTCCGGGCAGTCGACGATCACCGGCTCGCCCTCGGCCAGCAGCGTGATATCCGGGTAGCTCACCCAGTAGGGCGCCGGGATGATCACCTGATCGCCGGGGTTCAGGGTCGCCATCAGCGCGTTGTAGATGGTCTGCTTGCCGCCGCAACCGACGGTGATCTGCTCCGGCGTGTAGTCAAGTCCATTGTCGCGCTTCAGCTTGTCGCAGATGGCGCGGCGCAGCTCCGGGATGCCGGCGACCGGGGCGTATTTGGTCTTGCCCGCGGCCATTGCGGCCGCCGCAGCCTGTTTGATGTGTTCCGGCGTGTCGAAGTCCGGCTCGCCCGCGCCGAGGCCGATGACATCCTTGCCGGCAGCCTTCATCTCCGCCGCCATGTTGGACACGGCGACGGTGGGGGACGGCTTGATGCGGGACAGGCGGTCGGCGATGAAGGCCATGATCGGACTCCCCGTGTGCTATGCGGTATCGACGGTTGGCGGCACAGTATGCCGGGCGTCGCCGTGTTGCAACGGCGAATGGCGCCCGATCGGCGTGGCCGGGCGGGCCGGCGAGGAACGAGCCCATGCGTTAGGGATTTCCGCGGGTTTGGGCACGGCGCTCACGCCCCGTGGCCCGGCGCCGGCCGGATCCTGGCCGTCGTCAGATAGAGGCCGGCGAAGATGGCGGCCGCGCCGAGGTAGTGGAAGGCCAGCAGCGGCTCGTCCAGGAACACCATCCCCAGGACGGCGGCGAAGGGCGGCATCAGGTGGATGAACAGTCCCGCCCGGGTCGGGCCGACCGCCGGGACTGCCGCCGTGTACCCGAGATAGGCGAGCGCCGTCGCGACCGGCCCGATATAGCCGACCACCAGGAAGGTCGCCCGGTCGAGCGGCATCGCCCGCACCGCCACGGTCTCCCACAGCCAGATCGGGAGCAGGACGACGAGCGCCGGGATGATGCTGGCCACCAGCAGCGTTCCCGACTCGAGGTCCGCCGGGCGGCGGCTCAGCAGCGTCACGTAGACCGACCAGCACAGCATGGCGACGAGCATGATCGCATCGCCCTGCGCCAGGCCCTGCGCCAGGATCAGGGCGGGCTCGCCGCGCAGCACGATGAACGAGACGCCGAAAAGCGAGAGGCCGATGCCGAGCGCCTGGCGCAGGCTTAGGGACTCGCGCCAGATCACGCGCGCGAGGACGGGTATCACCACGGGGCTGACCGCGTTGATCAGCGCCACATTGACCGCCGAGACCGTTTTCAGCGCCGTGTATTGCAAGGTCGTGAAGCCGGCCACGCCGATCAGCCCGAGCAGCAGCACCAGCTTCCACTCGCGCAGCAGCGCCGCGCGTCTCTGGCGCAGCCGCGGCAGGAAGATCGGCAGCAGGATCAGAAAGGCGCTGGCCCAGCGCCAGAAGGCGAGGCTGACCGGCGGAATCGTGGCGTGAATCGCGCGGGCGACCACGATGTTCCCGGCCCAGGCCAGCGAGGCGAAGGTCAGCAGCGCATAGGCCGCCGGCGGCGAGGGATGGTTCGATGCCATCGCAATCCGTTCCGTTTCGTCTCACCCGCCGCCCGCCGGATGGTAGCAGATACGTGCGGCGGGTAAAGTTTCGGGCTGGCCCCCGCTGCCGGTGCCGCGCGGCGACGACGGACGTCCCGTCCCATCGGTCGCAAAAAAAGACCCGCCGGGGATGAGGAGACCGGCGGGTCGAGTGGGATCCGTGGGATTGGGGTGATCGCGACACGGATCTGGGAGCTTCGTTGTGCGTCAGGCGGCGCGCACCTCGCTGAGGAAGCGCACGACCTGGCCGCGCAGCCCCTCGGCCTGGCGCGCCATCTCCTGCGAGGCGTTGAGCACCTGGCCGGCGGCCGAGCCGGTGTCGCCGGCGGCCCGCGAGACGCTGCCGATGTTCTGGTTGACGTCCTGGGTGCCGCGCGCCGCCTGCTGGACGCTGCGCGCGATCTCCCGCGTCGATGCGCCCTGCTCCTCGACCGCGGAGGCGATGGCGGTGGCGATGTCGTCCATCTCGCCGATGATCGCGCGGATCTTCCCGATCGCCTCGACCGCGCCCGTCGACTCCTCCTGGATCGACGTGACCTGCTGCGCAATCTCCTCGGTCGCACGGGCGGTCTGCTTGGCGAGGTTCTTGACCTCCTGGGCGACGACGGCGAAACCCTTGCCGGCCTCGCCCGCACGCGCCGCCTCGATCGTCGCGTTGAGCGCAAGAAGGTTGGTCTGCCCGGCGATATCGCTGATCAGCTTGACGACGTCGCCGATCCGCTCGGCCGCATCGGCCAGGCCCATGACCGTCTCGTTGGTCGCCTCCGCCTCGCCGACGGCATCCCGTGCGATCCGGGCCGACTGGCTGACCTGGCGGCCGATCTCGGCGATCGAGGCGCTGAGCTCCTCGGCCGTGGTGGCGACCATCTGCACGTTCGCGCTCGCCTGGTCGGAAGCGGACGCGACGTTGCCCGATTGGCGGCTGGTCTCCTCGGCGGTCGCCGACATCTGCTGCGCCGTCGCCTGCATCTGGGTCGCCGCGGAGGAGACGCCGTCGACGATATTCGCGACCTCGCGATCGAAGCGGTCGGCCAGCTCGCGCATGGCTTTGCGCTTTTCCTCCTCGAGCTGCCGCTGCGTCGCCGTCTCGGCCGCCTCGAGTCGCTGCGTTTCGAGGGCGCTGTGCTTGAAGGTCCGCATCGCGCCGGCCATCTCGCCGATCTCGTCGTGCCGGCCGGTGCCGGGGATCGAGACCTCGAGGTCGCCGTCGGCCAGCTGCAGCATCGCCGCGGTCATTCCCTTGAGCGGCTGCACGATGCTGCGGGTCAGGAGGGCAGCCAGAACAATGAACGCCGCCACGACCGAGACACCGATCACGATCACTGCGAGGCGCGTTGAACGCCGGGTTTCGGCGAGCGACAGCTGGGCCTGCGCATCGCCGCGATCGGCGGCGTAGAACAGCGTCGCAAGGAACGGTTCGGCCGCGGCATAACTGGCGTTCAGCTGGTCGCGCGTCATCCGCTCGACCTTGTAGACTTCCACATAGGCGCGGAATTCGTAGACATACCTGTTGAGCAGACGGGTGATCTGCTCTTTCTCGAACTCGGGGATGTCGAGTGCCTTCAGCAGCGCCGCGAACTCCGCCTGCCGGGAGCCGAGCCGGTCGACGTATTTCGCATCGCTGCGCATGATGAAATCCTTTTCGTGCCGGCGCATCATCAGCAGCTTGGCCAGCAGCGGAAAGACGTCGGCCTCAACGTGCTCCGCCTCCTCGCGCAAACGTGCCTCCACGGCGTGCACCGCCATGCGCAGCGATCCCTCGTGCCCGTCGTTCTCGTCGAGGCCGAGCTTCCTGTTCAGCTCGACGAGGCGGCCGAACTGTTCCGTATGGGCCGTCATCGTCGTCCGGATGCCGGCCACCGCGTCCCGGACGGTTGTGCCGATCGCGAGCCCATCGATCTCATCGAGATCCTCGAACAGGTGCCGGGCTGACTCCGTGTAGGTCTCGGCATGCCTCTCATCGCGGAGCAGGATGAAGTCCTTCTCACTTCGGCGCATCTGCAACGCGGTGCTGTCGACATGGCCGGCCAGCCGGGCAAGCTCGCCGTATCGGTCGGCCTCGCGGGTTGCGGCTCCAACGCGGGCATCGCTCACAAGGAAGGCGCCGCCCAGGCCGATGAGTCCGGCCGCCCCGAGGCCGGCCAACAGGACGACGCGGCCGCCGATGCGCAAGCCGGACCGGCGGCCCGGCGTGCCTGTCCGTGCCGGGCGCCCCAATCGCTCTTCCGTGTTCGTCATGGTTTGTTGTTCCTCTTCCTACTGCCTGCCATCGCGTTTCTTGTATCGAGGCCCCGCCGTCACCGCATGTTCGGCCGTTGCCTGCGCGCGGTTGCGGCAGGTTGTTCGATACCATTTTCCGTTGTGGCGAGGATTGCGGCCGCCGCACGCGGACGACGTGCCGAATCCTATCTCAGCGTAATCGGTGTTTCATCCCGCAGTCCCTTCCTGGCCAATGCGGCACGCTGGCGATGGCCTGTGCCAGCCGACGGTGGGCTCTTCATGGGCCCGTATCCCGCGCGACCGGCATCCGCGTGCCGGAGGGTGCCAACTACACGCATAAGTTTCACCGCAGGGTGTGAACGAATCGTTAAAGTCGTGCGGGAAATTTCTTCGGCCGGCGGCCCAGCCGACTCGTCGCAATGTGGCGACTCCGCCGCGACGCGGTGACTCAGCCGGCGCGCACCTCGCGCAGGAAGCGGTCGACCTCCCCGCGCATCTGCTCGGCCTGCTGCGAGAGCTCGCGCGCCGCGTTGAGCACGTGGTCGGCGGCCGCCCCGGTTTCGCCCGCGGCGCGGTTGACGCCGGCGATATTCTCGTTGACCTCCTGGGTGCCGCGCGCCGCCAATCGGCGCTCCCCGCACGGCCGCGTCGGTCCGTCTGCATGCACTTCCTTCCAATCCCGCGCAACGGGCAGAGCAGTATCGCGCCGATGCAATCGATGCGATCTGAATCGCCTGCCGCCGATGCGAAGATCTTCCTGCCGATTCTCCCGTGTCGGGTTCGCGTTTATTGCCGCCTCGGCCGGTCACTCGGCGCGCCGCAACGCTTCAACGCAACGCCGTGAACAGGCAGCGACGGCGACACTCGATATTAGCCGCACTGATGTTAACGTGACGTTAAATTCTACATACCGAATATTAATTACCATATTTTTTGTATTGTTATACTTCGCAATTACTATGTGAGCGCGTGTGCGCTATTGCACCGTCTGCGCCCAGCGTTGCCGTCGGAATTGCCGGAACGCCGTGACCTCGACCGGGCGCGCACCTATATTGTCGCCATGCCCGTCGCCACGCAGCCACACAGTGCGCCCGCCCGTCCCCGCTCCGAGGGCGGAATCGCGTTCGACCTCGTCTCCGACTACGCGCCGGCGGGCGACCAGCCGGAGGCGATCGCGGAGCTGTGCGGCGGGCTGCGCGACGGCGAGCGCGACCAGGTGCTGCTCGGCGTGACCGGCTCCGGCAAGACGTTCACGGTCGCCCACATCATCCAGCAAACCCAGCGCCCGGCGCTTATCCTGGCACCGAACAAGACGCTGGCGGCGCAGCTCTACGGCGAGATGAAGGGCTTCTTCCCGAACAACGCGGTCGAGTACTTCGTCTCCTACTACGACTACTACCAGCCGGAAGCCTACGTTCCGCGCACCGACACCTACATCGAGAAGGAATCGTCGATCAACGAGCAGATCGACCGGATGCGCCACGCGGCGACCCGGGCCCTGTTCGAGCGCGACGATGTGATTATCGTCGCCTCGGTGTCGTGCATCTACGGCATCGGCTCGCCCGAGACCTATTCCGAGATGACGATCCCGCTGGCCGAGGGCGGGCGCGTCGACCGCGACGCGCTGCTGGCGGGCCTCGTCGAGCTGCAGTACCGCCGCAACGATACCAATTTCGTGCGCGGCACGTTCCGGGTGCGCGGCGACGTCGTCGAGATCTTCCCGGCGCATTACGAGGACCGCGCGTGGCGGATCTCGCTGTTCGGCGACGAGGTCGAGGCAATCCGCGAGTTCGACCCGCTGACCGGCGAGAAGATGGCGGCGCTGGGCGAGGTCCGGGTCTACGCCAACAGCCACTACGTCATCCCGCGGCCGACGCTCCAGCAGGCGCTGCGCACGATCAAGGTGGAGCTGAAGCAGCAGCTGGCCGAGCTGCACGGGGCGAGCAAGCTGCTGGAGGCGCAGCGTCTGGAGCAGCGCACCACCTTCGATCTCGAGATGATCGAGGCGACCGGCTCGTGCCCCGGCATCGAAAACTATTCGCGGCACCTGACCGGGCGCGCGCCCGGCGAGCCGCCGCCGACCCTGTTCGAGTACCTGCCGGAGAACATGATCCTCATCGTCGACGAAAGCCACGTCAGCGTGCCCCAGGTCGGCGCAATGGCCAAGGGCGACTACGCCCGCAAGTCGGTGCTCGC
>JBFIFO010000039.1:0-26420 GCA_041602815.1 Alphaproteobacteria bacterium
CCTCGGCGCGGCGACCCGGGTGATGTCGCTGCGCGACGGCTCGGCCAAGATGTCCAAGTCGGACCCCTCCGACTACAGCCGGATCAATTTTACCGACGGGCCGGACGAGATCGCGCTCAAGATCCGCAAGGCCAAGACCGACCCGGAGCCGCTGCCGTCGGAGGCGGCGGGACTCTCAGGCCGTCCCGAGGCGGCCAACCTCGTCGGCATCTACGCGGCGCTCGCCGGCACGACGGTGGAGGAGGCGCTGCGCGAGGTCGGCGGCCGGCAGTTCTCGGACTTCAAGAAAGTCCTGTCCGATGTGTGCGTCGCGGTGCTCGGCCCGATCGGCACCGAGATGAAGCGCCTCGTCGCCGAGCCGCACCACATCGACGCCATCCTGCACCGCGGCGCCGAGCGGGCCCGCGCGCTCAGCCGGCCGATCCTCGACGAGGTCATGGACATCGTGGGATTCGTCCACCCGCTGCAGGGATGACGGACGGCGCCGAGCGAGCGGCCGGCGCCGCCGCCAGCGGCCGGGCCTACCTGCTGCTGACGGTCACGACCCTGTGCTGGGGTGCCAACGCCGTCTTCGGGCGCCTCGCGGTCGGCGAGATCTCGCCGATGGCCTTGGTCAGCGCGCGCTGGCTCGGGGCCTCGCTGCTGCTCGCGCTCATCGCCCACACCCATCTGCGGCGCGACTGGCGGGCGCTGCGTCCGCGCCTCGTCTTCCTTACAGCCATGGGCATGCTCGGGTTTACCGCCTTCAACGCGCTGTTCTACGTCGCCGCCCATTACACGACCGCCGTCAACATCGGCATCCTCCAGGGCTCGATGCCGGTCTACGTGCTGATCGGCGCCTTCGCGGCCTACCGCACCAGGGTGCGGGCGCTCCAGGTGGCGGGCGTGATGGTCACCATGCTCGGCGTCGCCATCGTCGCCTCCGGCGGCGACCTGCAGCGCCTTGCGGCGCTGGAGGTCAACCCGGGCGATGCCCTGCTGGTCGTCGCCTGCGTCCTGTACGCCGGCTATACCGTCGGGCTGCGCAGAAGCCCGCCCGTCTCGTCGCTCAGCCTCCTTGCGGTGCTCTCTTGCGCCGCCTTCGCAACCTCGCTGCCGCTCACCCTCGGCGAGGCGGCGATCGGCCGCCTCCAGTGGCCGACGGCGACGGGCTGGGTCATCGTCCTGCTGGTAACCCTGCTGCCGTCATTCGTGGCCCAGCTGTTCTTCATCCAGGGCGTCACACTGATCGGCCCCGGCCGGGCCGGCATCTTCATCAACCTTGTGCCGGTGTTCGCGGCGGTTCTCGCCGTGGTCTTCCTCGGGGAGCCGTTCGAGGCCTTCCACGGGCTGGCGCTCGCCCTGGTGCTTGGCGGCATCCTGCTGTCCGAACGGGGCAAGGCCGGCTGAAGTGCCTCCGGGCGGCCCCTGCGGCGCCGGCATGACCGACGACGCGTCAGCCCAGCGACGCGATGATCTCGCGGTAGGCCGCCTCGGGGAACGCCTTCAGAGTGCGCGTGCGCACATTGCCGAGTATCCCGACCTGCAGCGTGAAGCGCGCGGCGACCGCGTCGTCCGGCGCCTCGTAGACGGCGACCATGTCGTAGTCGCCCATGGTCATGAAGAACGACCTGAACGAGCCGCCCATTTCCTCCAGCGCCTTCTTGGCGGCGTCGAGGCGGCGGGGCGAATCCTTGACGCTTCGCGCACCCTGGTCGGTCCAGTTGGCCAGCATGATGTATGTGGTCATGGCAATATCCTCCCATACGGTCGATTCCACCGGTCCCGCGACGATCGTGCGCCGGCGGAACGCCATTGGCTGCCATCATACCACGGCGGCCGGGCACGGTGGCATGGCCGTTCGTGCCTGTGCGCGAGCGGCGCCGGACTCTTGCGTTATATCAATGATCCCCGGGCCGGGATGGCGCTATTCAGGACGGCGGATCGGATGGGTCAGCAACGGATCGGCAAGGAGGGCGCCATGGCGCAAGGGGATTTCGAGCTCGGCGTGCCCGCTTCCGGCATGAGGCGCCGGGCCATGCCGTTTGCCGCCGCAGCCATCGCGGCGCTGCTTGCAGCGTCGTCCCCGTCGACCGCACAGACGCCGGCGGAAACGGACGGTGCCGGTCTCTACCTGCAGCACTGCGCATCGTGCCACGGCAGCGCCGGCAGGGGCGACGGGCCCATCGCCGACAAGCTGAAGGTTCCGCCGCCGGCCCTGACGACGCTGGCGCGTCGGCATGGCGGGACCTTTCCGACGGACTACGTCTACCAGATCATCGACGGACGCGAGCAAAGGCTGGCCCATGGCGGGCGCGACATGCCGGTCTGGGGCTCGTATTACGGCATGCAGGCGCGCTGGCGGGATCGCGACGCACCCGATACCGAGACCGTCATACAGCAACGGATCCTTGCCCTGATCGATCATTTGAAGACGTTCCAGGTCGCCTATACCGCGGGAGCCGGGGCCGGTGCCGCGGCGGCGACCGAGGACGTGTTGAACCGTTACCTGGCGGCGTTCAAAGCCCGCGACATCGATGCCGTGATGGCGGCCTACGACGATGACTCGGTGCTGGTGCTTCCGACGGGCGAGCTGCAGGGCAAGGCGCAGATCGGCACTTACTACAGCGCCCTGTTCGGCGAATTCGGGAAGGCCGGCAGCGCGTTCCAGCTGGACGAGCGGTCGGTTGTCGAGAACGTCGCCCGCATCGCGTGGAGCGGCGAGACGGCGGACACCGTATTCGAACTCACGACCGAGACCCTCGCCGTCGAGGACGGAAAGATCCGCTACCAGATCGTCGCGTTCAAAACGAAGACCCGTTAACGCATCTGGTTTCTGGCCAGATCGCTCCCCCAACGGGGCGGCCCGACGGCATCGTACATTTCGGCCGGTCAGATGTGGGAGCGGGACGAAGGGCACAGAACCCACAATGCCCCGTCTGGATATAGCTGATGCGGGACCGGGTCTCGTATGTTAGCGTGTTCACGCGGGTTCGCTGTGCCAGTTTTCACGCATCGGACCGGGGTCGCTTGTTGTTCACGGCGACGTGCCATCGATCGTCCCGTGCATCCGCCCTCGGAGTGATGCTGAAAAAACGGCCGGAGAATCGAGTTCTCCGGGTCGTCTTGGCGGCGTTTGAGGGTTCAGGGTCCCTTGCAGCTACCTTGGCGAGCGCCGCCCGGGAATCGGGACGGTATCCGCTTGACGATGGGAGCGGCGGCAGCCCCCGAAGGGACGGACGCGCGCTGCGACGGACCATCCCGATGACAGAGCACGGCCCGATGGCGGGGGCTGGCGAAAAAAGGGAGGCTAAAATGCGAAATTTGATCCGGAAGGGGCCGCGATTATTGGCGGCTGCCCCATCCGCATTCATGTTTGCGGCGGCCGGGTGTCTGCTGTCCGGCGCGGCGCTCGCCGACGAAACCTGCATGTCGCCATACATGGCCAAGATAACCGGGCAGGAGGAGTACCTCTACGTCTGGACCCTCGGCGTCGACGGGCTTGGCGACAGCTCGGACAAGCTGGTCACCGTCGATGCACGGCCGGACTCGACAACCTACGGCAAGGTCATCCACACGGTCTCGGTCGGCGGGCAGCATGAGGCCCATCACGCCGGTTTCACCGACGACCGGCGCTATCTGTGGGCGAGCGGGCTCGACACCAGCCATATCTTCATTTTCGATGTACAGACGGACCCGTCGCGGCCGAAGCTGGTCAGGACCATCGACGATTTCGTAAATGCCTCGGGTGGAGTCGTCGGGCCGCACACGAATTACGCACTGCCGGGCCGGATGATGCTGACCGGCCTCTCCAACGACAAGGACCACGGCGGTCGCACCGCGCTGGTGGAATACACCAATGACGGCGACTTCGTCGCGACCCATTGGATGCCGACAGCCGGGAACACGCGCGGCGCCGCCGTCGAATCGGTGGCGGACGGCTACGGCTACGACGTCCGCGTCCTGCCGCGCAAGAACGCCATGCTGACATCGTCGTTCACCGGCTGGTCCAACTACATGATGGACTTCGGCCAGATGCTTCAGGACGCCGAAGCCATGAAGCGGTTCGGGCAGACCGTGGTGCTATGGGACCTGCACACGCGCAAGCCGCGCAAGGTGTTCCATGTGCCGGGCGCGCCGCTCGAGATCCGTTGGGCCTGGGGACCGAAGAGCAACTATGCCTTCACGACGACGGCGCTGACCTCGAAACTCTGGCTCATCTACGAGGATGAGGGCGGTGCGTGGCAGGCCAAGGCCGTCGCCGACATCGGCAATCCGGCCGAGATCCCGTTGCCCGTCGATATCAGCCTCAGCGCGGACGACTCGCTCCTGTTCATCGATTCCTTCATGGACGGCACGGTCCGGGTCTTCGACGTGTCCGACCCGCACAATCCGAAGCAGATCTACGAGAAGGTGATCGGCAGGCAGCTCAACATGGTCTCGCAGAGCTGGGACGGCAAGCGCGTGTATTTCACCAGCTCGTTGCTGGCGAGGTGGGACAAGAAGGGCGAGGACAACGAGCAGTTCCTCAAGGCATATGACTGGAACGGCAAGAGCCTCACGCACCGGTTCACGGTGGACTTCACCGCGGAAGCGCTCGGCCGGCCGCACATCATGCGGTTCGGCGCCAGGAGCCTGTATGGCAGCTAGGAGCCGGCACGGGGCTGCGGCGCCGCCGCGCCCATGCGGGACACTAGCGCGGGCGGGTCGGGGCCGCGGTTCGTCGGCGCGGTCCGCTTGGCCGCTCGTGCCGGCCGGCGGGCTGGCCTGGCTTTGCCTTACGGCGGCGGCGTCCGTTGCCCCTGCTCATGATACCCGGCAGCAGATCGCGCCCGACGTTCCCGTCGAGCTGACGTTCGGCCGGACCGATAACTACGACTACGACCCGCCTGAGCCCGGAAGCTACCGGTTGCCGTCGCTCGGCGCAGCCGTCGACGGTTTCCTGCTGGACCCCGAGGCCCGGCCGCAGAGCCTGCACCGGGCGATGGACGGGCGCATCAGCGTTCTCGCCTTCATTTACACGCGCTGCAGCGACCCCCAGGGCTGCCCCCTCACCATGGCGCTGTTCCACGATCTCAATTACGTGCGCGCGGCGGACCCGGTCATCGGCAGGGCGCTGCGGCTGATCACCGTCAGCTTCGATCCGGAGCACGATACCCCGGGCGTCCTGAAAGACTATGCGGCGTCGATGACGGACGACGGGCGCGACGATGCGTCATGGCTCTTCCTTACCGCCGCCACGCGGGCGGACCTTGCGCCGGTTCTCGACGCCTATCGCCAGCCGGTCGGCCGCAAGTCCGCCATGGACGACCCGTTCGGGCCGTTCACGCATCAGCTCCGCGTATATCTGATCGATTCCAGGCGACGGATACGAAACATCTACAGCCTCGGATTCCTCGATCCGCGGCTGGTCATTACCGACGTGCGGACGCTGCTCTTGGAAGAAACGGAAGAATAACAAAGACTGTGACGACTCGATCCGATCGGACGATGGTCCGCGTAGTGCAGCTCATGGCCGCGCTGCTGTTCGCGATCCCGTGCGCGGCGGTCGGAGCCGACAGCGTGGACGAGGCGGCGCTGGCGCGGATACATACGCCGCCGCTGGGCCTTCCCCCGGCGCCGGTACCTGCGGACAACCCGCCGACGGCGGCGCGCATCGCCCTCGGACGCAAGCTTTTCTTCGACCGGCGGCTGTCACACAGCAATACGATGTCCTGCGCCATGTGCCACATCCCGGAGCAGGGCTTCACCAACAACGAGCTCGCCACACCCGTCGGCGTCGCCGGACGAAGCATCCGGCGGAACGCGCCGACCGTCCTGAACGTCGCCTATCAGCGGACCCTGTTTCACGACGGCCGCGACACTTCGCTGGAAACGCAGGTCATCGGGCCGCTGGTGTCGCCGGACGAGATGGCCAACCCTTCGATCGGGTACGTGGTCGCGAAGATCAGGAACCTGGCGGACTACGACGGGCTGTTCGAAACCGCCTTCGGCGGCGGTGCGACCATCGAAAGAATCGGCCGGGCCATCGCGAGCTGGGAACGCAGCCTGCTCGCCGGCGAATCCGCGTTCGACCTGTGGCGGTACGGCGGTCAGCCCGACGCGCTCACCGAGACGCAACGCCAGGGTCACGAACTCTTCACCGGCAAGGCCGGCTGCTCGGCCTGTCACGTGATCGGCGACGACCACGCCCTCTTCACCGACCATGAATTTCACGACACCGGGCTCGGCTACCAGGCCGCGGAGGCGAGCCGACAGACAGCCGCGAGCGTGTCGGTGGAAATTGCCCCGGGGGTGATTACCGTCATCGATCGCACCCTGGTGGACAGCGTCGGCGAGCCGCGACAGGCGGATCTGGGTCGTTACGAGGTCTCGCGCGTGCCGCAGGACCTCTGGCGGTTCAAGACGCCGAGCCTGCGCAATGCCGCGCTCACGGGGCCATACATGCATGACGGCTCGATGGGCAGCCTGGAGGAGGTGGTGCGGTTCTACAACGCGGGCGGCATGCCGCATGAGGGACTCGATCCCCGCATCCGGCCGCTCGGCCTGACGGACGACGAAGTGCGGGCGCTCGTGGCGTTCATCGAGGCGCTTACGGCCGGCAATATCCCGGAGCTTGTGCGCGACGCCCGCAGCGGGCCGGTCGGCAACTGGTCGAGCGGCCGTCCCTAACCGGCCACGGCCTCCGTCCGGCGCGCCGCGACCAGCTCATCGAGGCAGTCGTCGGCAAGCGGTTCGATCGGGGTGAAATCGCGATGGGCGATCCACTCGGCGCGCTTGAACCGGCGGATGTGGTTGGAGACCGCGCACAGGCTCAAATAGACGATGGTGCGGTTGAACGGGCTGATGTTCGGCGGGCTCGCATGGACGAGGTTGCCGTGGAACATCAGTACCGAGCCGGCCGGCCCGGTCGGCGCGACGATGCCACCCGCCTCGGCGAGGCGCGTTACGGTCGCGCGGTCCAGCGTCCACAAGGGATACGACGTCGTGTCAAGGTCGTGCCCCGCTTCCAGCACGCCGGATCTGTGGCTCTTCGCGATGAACAGCAGCGGCCCGTTGGCGGCGGTGACCTCCTCGAGGAACACGGCGATGTTCATCGCCCGCGGCTCCGGCATGTCGTCGTCGCGGGCCCAGGTGCCGTAATCCTGGTGCCACTGCCAGACCGCGCCGTCGAAGGCGGCCTTGGCGTTGACCTTGTACTGGTGCATGTAGACCGGCTCGCCGAGGATCTGCATGACCGGCCCGATCAGCCGCGGATGCGCGCCGAGGCGGCGGAACGGCTCGCTGTAGGTGTGGGCCGCAAACGCGGTGCGGGCGGCGCCGTTGTCCTCGCGCCAGACCTCCTCGCGGTCCATCGCGAAGACGCGGTGCGCCTCGTCCAGAAGCAGCGCCGCCGCCGCGCGGGGCAGGCATTCCGGCAGGAACAGGTAGCCCTGCGCGTCGAATTCGTCCAGCTGGTCCGGTGTGAGTTTCATGGCCTGTCTCCTAGCGCCGGCGCGAGGGGATCACCAGGCGGCGGATCCAGTTGCGCACCTCGACGCGGCGCACCTCCTCGTTCATGATGTCGGCATCGATGCCGAGCTTCCAGGCGATGTCGGTGCGCGACGGGTCCCGGTGCAGGGTCTCCAGCATGTCGACATGGGCCTCCGCATCCTCGCGCGTGCGGAAGAAGCCCAGCTCCATGAGCTTCGGTATCCGGCACCAGGTCAGCCGCGCCATCTCGTGCAGGTCGTATTCGGGGTGGTACTGCAGGCCCCAGAAGGTGCCGCCGTTCCAGGTCACGCTGACCGACTGCACCCGGGTGAAGTCGTTGGATGCCAGCAACACCGCGCCCGGCGGCAGATGGGTGACCTCGTCGACATGGCTGATGAAGGCGTCGAACACATTGGCCTTGCCCTCGTACAGCGGGTGGGCGCGGCCTTCCGGCGTCAGTGCGATCTTGCGCGCGACCCCCATCTCGCGGCCGCGCGGGTTGGCGGCGCAGCGCCCGCCGGCGGCGACCACGGCGATCTGCGCCGCCCAGCAGCTGCCAAAGCTCGGCACCCCGGCGCGGAACGCCTCGCGGGCGAACTCGATCTGGGTGTGGACGCGCGGGTCGTCCTCGTAGACCGTCAGGCTGCAGCCGGTCCAGGCGATGCCGTCATATTGCGACAGATCCTTGCCCTTGGGCAGCCTGGCGCCGGGATCGGACGGGAACAGCACGTCGCACTCGGCGGCACCGCCGGGGGTGCAGCGCTCCAGCATCCGCACGTAAAGTTCGGCCGCCATCCCGGCGCCGCCGGCGACCAGCTCGTCGCGCGCCTCGCGGCTGTAGCCGTCGATGACCAGGAATCTCAGTGTGTCCGCCATGGCGGAGACTCCTTCCCTCAGCGCCCCGCCACGGCGTCGATCGTAGCCGGCAGCTCGGCGTGGCTCGCGCAGACCGCCTCGGCGCTGGTCTTGTCGCGGTCGTGCGCGCGTTTGGCGATGAACAGCACCGCCTTCATGCCGAGCGCCTGCGGTCCCTTGACGTCGTTGTGGTCGCGGTCGCCGATATGGATCATCTCAGGGATTGCGCAGCCCATCTGCTGCGCCGCCGATTCGAACATGCTGCGATGCGGCTTCGAGTGGCCGACCTCGTCGGAGAAGGCAAAGCCGGAGAAATACTGCCTGAGCCCGTGGATCTCGAGAAGCTCGCGCAGGCAGCGGCCGGGCGAGACGATGGTATCGGAGACGATGCACAGCTTGTAGCGGCCGGCGAGGTCGTCGAGCGCCTGCTTCGCGCCGGCGATGGGGTCCGGCGGGATCTCGACCTCCATCTGCTCGTGCGCGCGGACGAGTTTCGCGAACGCATCGTCGGGCAGGCTGCGGCCGAGGCCGTTGAGGACGACGCGCAGACGGTCGGCGATCTCCCAGGTCACGTGCTGGTCGTGCCAGACCACCCGGAAGGCCGCGTCGGCCGTGGCGTAGGCCAGCCGGACCTCGGCCATGTCGATCGGCTCGATCGCGTTCAACGCCTCCCACAGAAGGTGCCGGCGCTCCTCGTACTTGCTGCGCAGGCCCTGTGCCGCGCGCTTCGGCTCGTCCGATTCATCGTCGATCAGCGTGTCCCATAGATCGAAGGTGATCGCCCGCACCGCCATGTCATGCATCCCCGTCAGAATTGGCCGCCGGGACTGTAGTGAGGCGCCGTGCGGCGCGCAACAGGTTTGGCCCGGGCCTTCGAGCTCGCGCGCTGCCGGTGCCGGTCTCCTGTGAGACCTGCTAGGCGAGCAGTCTCTCGCGATCCGGGTCCCAGGCGGCGCGGGCGAGGCGCCTGGCCGGATAAGTCTCGCCGTGCACCTCGATCTCGTAGTCGTCGTATCCCGCCTCTTCCGCCGCAACGTAACCATATGCGATGGGCTTGCCGATCGTATGGCCGAAGCCGCCGCTGCTGGTGACGCCCAGCACCGTGCCGCGGCGCAGGATGCAGGCGCCGGAGCGCACCGGCGCGTCGGCCTCCAGCGTGAAGCGGCAGAGCCTCTGGCGCGGGCCCACTTCCTTCGCCCTGGCCAGCGCGTCGCGGCCGATGAAATCGCCCTTGTCCAGCGCAACGCAGAAGCCGGTGCCGGCCTCGTAGGGCGTGTAGTCGGGCGTGACATCGGCGCTCCAGTACACATAGCCCTTCTCCAGCCGCAGCGATTCGATGGCGCGGTAGCCGACATCGGCGATGCCGTAATCGCGCCCGGCGTCCCACAGCAGCTCGTAGACATGGGCGACATATTCGGTCGGGATGTGCAGCTCCCAGCCGAGCTCGCCGACATAGCCGACGCGCAGCGCCCGCGCCGGCGCATAGCCGATCCGGATGAATCCGCAGCTGCCATACGGCAGGGCCGCGTTGGAGACGTCGTCCCCGGTCACCTCGCCGAGCACGTCGCGGGCGCGCGGGCCGCACAGGTTGATGACGCCGAAGGAAGAGGTGACCTCGGCGAGATGGAGTGAGCCGTCATCGGGCATGTGGCGGACAATCCAGTTGGAATCGCGCACGCCGAAGCCGCTGCCGGTGACGATGTAGAAGCGGTCCTCGGCGATGCGGGTGATCGTCAGGTCCGCCTCGACGCCGCCGCGCGCGTTGCAGAACGGCGTGTAGACGACGCTGCCCGGCGGCCGGTCGAGGTCATTGGCGGCGATGTGCTGCAGCGTCTCGAAGGCCTTCGGGCCGGCCAGCTCGAACTTGGCGAAGCTGGTCTGGTCGATCAGCGCGACGCGCTCGCGCACCGCCCGGTGTTCTTCTCCCACCTGCGCGAACCAGTTGGGGCGCCCGAAGCTCGGCCGGTCGACCGGGTCCGTGCCCCGGGGCGCGAACCAGTTCGGCCGCTCCCAGCCGAACTTGGAGCCGTAGACCGCGCCCTTGTCCTTCAGCAGCTGGTGGAGCGGGCTGCGCCGCCCGCCGCGGCCCGCCGTCTGCTCGTCCTCGGGCCAGCCCATGGCGTAGTGCCGGCCGTACATCTCGACGCCGCGCTCGGCCATGTAGCGGGCGCCGGCATGGTGCGGCCCGAAGCGGCGGATGTCGAGTGGCCACAGATCGGTGCCCGGCTCGCCCTCGAGGATCCACTCGGCCATCCGCTGCCCGGCGCCGCCGGCCCCGGCGATGCCATAGAAGAAGCCGCAGGCGACGAAGAAATTGTCCAGCTCCGGCGCCCGTCCCATGATGAACTCGCCGTCCGGCGAGCTCGGGATCGGCCCGTTGATCAGTTGGCGCACGCCGACCTCGTTGACGATGGGCGTACGAAAGGCGATCCGCTCGGCGATCGGCTCGAAGCGGTCGAAATTCGACGGCAGCAGCTCGCGCGCGAAGTCCCGCGGCATGCCGTAGCGCCCGAACGGCGCGGTTGCCGCCTCGTAGCCGCCGACGGAGATCGCGCCGACATCGGCCTTGTAATAGATCAGGTTGTCCGGGTCGCGCAGGGTCGGCATGCCCTCGGGCAGGTCCGGGATCGGCTCGGTCACCAGGTACTGGTGCTCGACCGCGAGCGCCGGCGCGTTGACGCCGGCCATCTCGCCGACCTCGCGGCCCCACATGCCGGCGCAGTTGACGACGATTTCGGCCCGGATCGTCCCCTTGTCGGTGACGACGGCAATGGCGCGCCGCCCGGCGGTCTCGATCCCGGTGACGCGGACGCCCTCATGTATTGCAACGCCGCCCAGGCGCGCGCCCCTGGCCAGCGCCTGGGTCAGGCTGGCCGGATCGATCTGGCCGTCGCTCGGGATGAAGGCGGCGCCGACCACGTCCGTCGTGGTCATCACCGGGAACAGGTCCTGCGCCTCGTTCGGGCCCAGCAGATGCATCTCCAGCCCGAAGCTCTTGGCCGTCGTGGCGGCGCGGCGGATCTCGGTCCAGCGGTCCTGCGAGGAGGCGAGCCGCAGGCTGCCCACCGGCTTCCAGTCGACGGCCTGGCCGGTCTCGGCCTCCAGCCGGCCGTACAGCGCGATGCTGAGCTGCAGGAGGCGCGTTACGTTGCGCGAGGCGCGCAGCTGGCCGACCAGCCCGGCGGCGTGCCAGGTGGCGCCGTGCGTCAGGCCGCTCTTCTCGACCAGGACGACGTCCTGCGCGCCCATCTTCGCAAGGTGATAGGCAACGGAGCAGCCGATCGCCCCGCCGCCGACGATGACGATGTTCGCCTGTCCCGGAAGCTCCGATTCCATGTCTGGCTCCCTGCCCTCGCGCGCTTGGTCGGCCGCGCCGAATTCTTCCACAGAAATCGGCGCGGAGCCATACCTTCCCCTGCCCTGCACGGACGGCCATAATGCAAGCAAGGCAGGCGACGGGAGACGGAACATGGACGACAGGATTGCCGATGCGATCGGCCGGATTCCGCACATCGCGGGGCGGCAGCCGGATTCGATCGAGCGGCTCGGCGGCCTGACCAACCTGGTGTACCGGGTCGGGCTGGACGGCACCGACTATCTGTTGCGCATCGCCGGCGAGGGCACCGCGGACTACATCGACCGCGCGGTCGAGGGCCACAACGCCAAGGTCGCGGCGGAGGCCGGAGTCAGCGCGCAGGTGCTGTTCTTCGACGAGTCCGACGGGCTGATGCTGGCCGAATACATCGCCCACGCCGCCACCATGAACGCGGCGCGGTTCAAGGATCTCGGCGCCTGCCGGCGGGCCGCCCTGGCGTTCCGCCGGATGCACCGTTGCGGCCGGGACTTCCGGACCGTCTTCGACGTGTTCGAGAAGATGGACGAATACCTGGCGTTGCTGGCCGAGCTCGAGGCGCCGGTGCCGGACGGCTACGCGGACGTCAAGCGCGAATCGGATGCGGTGCGCAAGGCGCTCGCCGCGCATCCGGCGCCGCTCGTCCCCTGCCACTGCGACCCCCTGGCCGAGAACTTCCTCGATACCGGCGCGCGCATGTGGATCGTCGACTGGGAGTATTCGGGCAACAACGATCCGATGTGGGACCTCGGCGATCTGTCGGTCGAGGCCGAATTCGGCCCGGCCCAGGACGCGGCGATGATGCAGGCCTATTTCGACGGCGAGCCGCCGGCCGACCAGCTGGGCCGCATGGTGCTGTACAAGGCGATGTGCGATCTGTTGTGGACGCTGTGGGGCGTGATCCAGCACGCCAACAAGAACCCCGCCGACGATTTCTGGGCCTATGCCGTCAACCGCTTCGCGCGCTGCCAGGCGCTGATGGGCGAGGCCGATTTCCCGCGCCACCTCGCGGCGGTCGAACGCGGCGGCTGACGCCTCGGGAAAAGGCCACCGTATCCCGTTGCCGTCATTGCGAGCGAAGCGAAGCAATCCGGGACCGGCCGGGCCAGGTTGGCTTGCGGGGGCGCTTCGCGCCTCGCAATGACTATTTCATTACGGGTTGAAACTAACCGCTGTGCGAAAGGCTCAACTTTCGTCGCCGCCCTGGCCGCTCATGCGCATGGCGGCGCTGCGGACCAGGCCGAGATACTGCTCTTCGGATTCCGGGTAGACCGAGACGACGAACTCCTCGGCCGGCGAATCGTTGGCCGCGAATTGCAGCGCGGCATCGTAATCGACGGCCTGGATCTTCTGGGTGCGCGTGCGCGCCGAGCCGTCGTCGGTGGCGTAGATGTAATGCGCGATCCAGGTCTTCTTGACCAGTCTGGGCGTTTCCAAAGCAGCCCCTCCAGGATGCAACTCTCAGCTGTGCCATCGATTGTCCCCGGATAGGTTCTAGAAAAGGTTAACGCGCCTCAATAAAATCAAGACATTGCAATAATGTTGCGCAGAAGGCTTGCTTTGCCTCTGCCATGGCGCGGAATTTCGAGTAAACTCCCGCCCGTCCAGGCATGAACCACGAGGGATTCGACAGATGATTCGCTTTGCCGCCGCCCTGACCACCGTCATGCTCTCGGCACTGCTGGCGGCCGGCGCCGCTGCCCAGACCACCGGGGCGCACGGCATCGCCATGCATGGCGACCTGAAGTACCCGGCGACGTTCCGCGCCTTCGCCTACGTCAACCCGGCGGCGCCGAAGGGCGGCACCGTGCGGCTCGACGCCATCGGCAGCTTCGATTCCTTCAACGGGTTCATCATCAAGGGCCAGCCCGCCATATCGCTCGGCCTGATCTACGATTCCCTCATGGTCTCGTCGCTCGACGAGCCGTTTTCGGAATACTGCCTCTTGTGCGAGACCGTCCAGGTCCCCGGGGACCGGTCCTGGGTCGCCTTCACCCTGCGCACCAACGCGAAATGGCACGACGGCCAGCCGGTCACGGTCGACGACGTGATCTGGTCCTTCAATACCCTGCGCGACAAGGGCGATCCGTTCTACCGCTTCTACTACGCGAATGTCGCGAAGGTCGAGAAGACCGGCGAGCGCTCGGTGAAATTCACGTTCGAGCGGGGCGAGAACCGCGAGCTTCCGCTGATCATCGGGCAGCTCCCGGTGCTGCCGAAACATTACTGGGCCGATCGCGACTTCGAGTCGACGACCCTGGAGCCGCCGCTGGGCAGCGGGCCGTACCGGATCGACTCCTTCGAGCCGGGCCGCTCGATCACCTATGCGCGGGTGCGCGACTATTGGGGCGCCCGCCTGCCGGTCAATACCGGCGTCTATAATTTCGACATCGTCCGGTACGATTACTACCGCGACAGCACGGTCGCGATCGAGGCGTTCAAGTCGGGCGCGATCGACTACCGGGACGAGAATTCGTCGCGGCACTGGGCGACCTCGTACAACATCCCCGCCGTGCGCGACGGACGCATCAAGAAGGAAACGCTGCCGCACGGCCGCTCCGCCGGCATGCAGGGATTCGTCTACAACATGCGCCGGCCGATCTTCCAGGACCGGATGGTGCGCCGCGCACTGGCCTATGCCTTCGATTTCGAATGGTCGAACAAGACGCTGTTCTACGGCCAGTACACGCGCACCCGCAGCTTCTTCCAGAATTCCGAACTGGCGGCGACCGGGGTGCCGCAGGGCCGGGAGCGGGACATCCTCTCGAGGTTCTCCCGCCGGTTGCCGCCGGAGGTGTTCACCACCGAATACAACCCGCCGCGCACCGACGGCACCGGCAACAACCGCGCGCAGCTGCGCCAGGCGCACGAGATCCTCAAACAGGCCGGCTGGGACATCGACGAGGAGACCCGCAAGCTGACCCACAAGAAGACCAGGAAGGAAATGAAGTTCGAGGTGCTGCTGGTCAGCCCGCTTTTCGAGCGCGTCGTGCTGCCAATGAAGAAGAACCTCGCCCGCCTCGGCATCGAGATCACCGTGCGCACCGTGGACAGCGCCCAGTATCAGGAGCGGCTCAACAATTTCGATTTCGACATGATCGTGATGACCTGGGGCCAGTCGCTATCGCCCGGTAACGAGCAGCGGAACTACTGGGGCTCCGATGCCGCCGACCGGCCGGGCAGCCGTAATTTCTCCGGGATCAAGGACCCGGTGGTCGATGAGCTGATCGAGCTGGTCATTTCGGCGCCGACGCGCGCGGAGCTGGTCTATCGCACCCGCGCCCTCGATCGCGTCCTGCAGTGGCAGCACATCGTCATTCCGCAGCTGCACATCCCGTACGACCGGGTCCTCTACTGGAGCAAGTTCACACGGCCCGAGATCATCCCGACGCAGGGGGCGAGCCTGTTCACCTGGTGGGTCGACCCGGCCAAGGTACAGGCGCTCGAAGAGTTGGGGCGCGGCGGCTAAGCTGACTCGTCCCGGAGCGTGCGCCCGCGATGATCGCCTATATCATCCGCCGCCTGTTGCTGGTGATCCCGACGCTGTTCGGGATCATGGTCCTCAACTTCCTGATCGTCCAGGCGGCGCCCGGCGGTCCGGTCGAGCAGATCCTCGCCCGGTTGCAGGGCACCGCGGTCGAGGCCACGGCACGCTTCGGCGGCGGGGCGGGCACCGAGGTCGGCACCGGCACCGAGACCCCGACCCAGCAGGAGGGGCCGGCGGGAAGCTATCGCGGCGCCCAGGGGCTGGACCCGCAGTTCATCGCGGAACTGGAGAAGAAGTTCGGCTTCGACAAGCCGATGCACGAGCGCTTCTTCATCATGATGGGCAACTACCTGACCTTCGACTTCGGCGAGAGCTTCTTCAAGGACCGCAAGGTCGCCGACCTCGTGATCGAGCGGATGCCGGTCTCGATCTCGCTCGGCATCTGGACGACGCTCTTGACCTATCTGATCTCGATTCCCCTCGGCATCGCCAAGGCGGTGCGCGACGGTTCGCGGTTCGACGTGTGGACGTCGGGGCTGATCATCGTCGGCAACGCGGTGCCATCTTTCCTGTTCGCGATCCTTCTGATCGTCCTGTTCGCCGGCGGCAGCTTTCTCGACTGGTTCCCGCTGCGCGGCCTGACCTCGCCGAACTGGGACGAGTTGTCGTGGCCGGCGCGCATCGTCGATTACTTCTGGCATCTTGCACTGCCGATCCTGGCCATGGTCATCGGCGGGTTCGCCGGCCTGACGATGCTGACCAAGAACTCGTTCCTCGACCAGATCCACCAGCAATACGTGATCACCGCGCGGGCCAAGGGGCTGACCGAACGCCGCGTGCTGTACGGCCACGTGTTCCGCAACGGCATGCTGATCGTGATCGCCGGGTTCCCGGCGGCGTTCGTCGGCATCCTGTTCACCGGCGCGCTGCTGATCGAGGTCATCTTCTCGCTCAACGGGCTCGGGCTGCTCGGCTTCGAGGCCGTGCTCCAGCGCGACTACCCGATCATGTTCGGCACGCTGTTCTTCTTCACCCTGCTCGGCCTGATGCTGAACATCATCGGCGACGTGACCTACATGTTCGTCGACCCGCGGATCCATTTCGAAAGCCAGGAAGTGTAGGCGGGCCATGGCGACGGACCGTTTCCTCGGCCTTCCCATCCGCCCGATCACAAGGCGGCGGATCGACAACTTCAAGGCCAACCGCCGCGGCTACTGGTCGTTCTGGATCTTCCTTGCGTTGCTGGTCGTCACGCTGCCGGCGGAATTCATCGCCAACGAGAAACCGCTTCTGGTGCGCTACGACGGGGCGTTCTATTACCCGGTCTTCGTCTCGTACCCGGAGACCACTTTTGGCGGATTCCTGGCGGAGACCAAATACACCGATCCATTCGTGCGCGAGGAGATCGAGAGCAAGGGCTGGATGCTCTGGCCCCCCATTCCCTATGCCTTCGATACCCATATTGCCGAACTGCCGGGGCCGGCCCCGACGGCACCGACGTGGGACAACTGGTTCGGCACCGACGACAAGGCGCGCGACGTCGTGGCGCGACTGATCTACGGCTATCGGATCTCGGTGCTGTTCGGCCTCACCCTGACGGTGCTCAGCTCGATCATCGGCGTGTCCGTCGGCGCGTTACAGGGCTATTTCGGGGGGCTGATCGACCTTCTGGGCCAGCGGCTGCTGGAAATCTGGGGCGGCATGCCGGTGCTGCTGCTGCTGATCATCCTCGCCAGCATCGTCACGCCGAACTTCTGGTGGCTGCTCGGGCTGATGCTGCTGTTCTCGTGGACCGCGCTGGTCGGTGTCGTGCGCGCTGAATTCCTGCGCGCGCGCAATTTCGACTACGTCAAGGCGGCGCGCGCGCTCGGCCTGTCCAATCGCAAGATCATGCTGCGCCACGTGCTGCCCAACGCGATGGTCGCGACGCTGACCTTCCTGCCCTTCATCACCGCCGGCTCGGTCACGACGCTGACGGCGCTCGACTTCCTCGGCTTCGGCCTGCCGGTCGGCTCGCCGTCGCTGGGCGAGCTGCTGAACCAGGCCAAGGACAATCTGCACGCGCCGTGGCTGGGCTTTACCGCCTTCTTCGTCATCGCCATCATGCTCTCGCTGCTGGTCTTCATCGGCGAGGCGGTGCGCGACGCATTCGATCCGCGCAAGATCCAGGGATGATACCAAGGATCGATGATAATGACCCATTTGACCGTATTCCCTTGTTCGCTCGACAGGCGCGGCTCGCGCCACGGTGCCGCCCACCGCAAGCGAGACGCAACGCAGCGAGCGAGCAAGGGAATACGGCCTTCGGTGGGGCGGAGCGACCCGTCGGGTGCGTTGCGGCCCTTGCCCGATGCGGTTGCATCGCGCTGCGTCCCGCGCCTGCCCGGCGGGCCGCGCCGCCGCCATCAAATGGGCCATTATCATCGAACCTTGGTATAGCGACATGGCCGACGAAAAGCTGCTGAAAGTCCACGACCTCTCGGTCACGTTCGATACGCCCGGCGGCGCGGTCGAGGCGGTCAAACACGTCTCGTTCGAGATCGGCAAGGGCGAGACGGTGGCGCTGGTCGGCGAATCGGGCTCCGGCAAGTCGGTGACCGCGCTGTCGGTGCTGCAGCTGCTGCCCTACCCGATGGCGCGCCACCCGAGCGGCTCGATCAAATTCGAGGGAAAGGAGCTGGTCGGCACCCCGGAGGCCGAGCTGCGCGAGGTGCGCGGCAACGACATCGCGATGATCTTCCAGGAGCCGATGACCTCGCTGAACCCGCTGCACAACGTGGAAAAGCAGGTTTCCGAGGTGCTCTTCGTGCACAAGGCGATGACCCCGGCGCAGGCCCGCGCGCGCGTGCTCGAGCTGCTCGACCTGGTGGGCATCCGCGATGCCGAGCAGCGGCTGACCGCCTATCCGCACGAGCTGTCCGGCGGCCAGCGGCAGCGCGTGATGATCGCCATGGCGCTGGCCAACGAGCCCGACATCCTGATCGCCGACGAGCCGACGACGGCCCTCGACGTCACCATTCAGGCGCAGATCCTGAAATTGCTGAAGGACCTGCAAAAACGCCTCGGCATGGCGATGCTGTTCATCACCCACGACCTCGGCATCGTCCGCCGCATGGCCGACCGGGTCTGCGTGATGACCGACGGCGAGGTCGTCGAGCAGGGCGACACCGCGGCGATCTTCGACAACCCGCAGCACACCTACACCAGGCACCTGCTGGCCGCCGAGCCGAAGGGGCGCAAGACGCCGGGCGCCAAGGACGCCACCGTTGTCATCTCCGGTGCCGAGGTCAAGGTCTGGTTCCCGATCAAGAAGGGCGTGTTCCGGCGCACCGCCGACTACATCCGCGCCGTCGACGGCGTCTCGCTGACGGTGCGCGAGGGCCACACGGTCGGCGTCGTCGGCGAGTCCGGCTCGGGCAAGACGACCCTGGGCATGGCGCTGTTGCGGCTGGAGCGCAGCACCGGCGCCATCGCCTTCGACGGCCGCGAGATCCAGGGCCTGCGCGCGCGCGACATACGGCCGCTCCGGCGCGAGATGCAGGTGGTGTTCCAGGACCCCTACGGCAGCCTCTCCCCGCGCATGTCGATCGCCGAGATCGTCGCCGAGGGCCTCGTCGTGCACGGCATCGGCGACCGCAGGGAGCGCGACGAGCGCGTCGTCGAGGCGCTGCGCGAGGTTGGTGTCGACCCCGACTGGCGGCACCGCTATCCGCACGAGTTCTCCGGCGGCCAGCGACAGCGCATCGCCATCGCCCGGGCGCTGGTCCTCAAGCCCCGCTTCATCGTGCTCGACGAACCGACCTCGGCGCTGGATATGTCGGTGCAGGCACAGATCGTCGACCTGCTGCGCGACATCCAGGCTAAGCACCGCCTCGCCTACCTGTTCATCAGCCACGATCTGAAGGTGGTGCGGGCGCTCGCCGACGAGGTGATCGTGCTGAGAGCCGGCCAGGTCGTCGAGCAGGGCCCGGCCGAGGCGATCTTCGAGAACCCGAAGGACCCCTACACCAGGGCGCTGATGGCCGCCGCCTTCGAGATGAAGGCGGTGGAGACCGGCGTCGTCAGCATGTAATGCCAGGGGGCGCGGTCGACATGCTTCGAAAGCGCGGGTCCGTCATTGCGAGGCGCGCATCGCCGCGGCAATCCAGCTGGTCCGCAAGACTGGATTGCTTCGCTTGGCTCGCAATGACGCGGTGCATTACCAGTCACATCCTCCGCGCGCCGGCATAGGGGCCGCCCCGTGGCGCTGATCTTCTACTCGCCGATCAACCCCGCCGACGTCTGGGAGGCGGAGCTGAAGAGACACCTCCCCGACCTCGACTTCCGGCGCTGGGAGGCGCCGGGCGACCCTACGGAAATCGACATGGCGCTGTGCTGGAAGCCGCCGGCGGGCGGGCTCGCGCAGTTCCCGAATTTAAAGGTGATCTTCTCGCTCGCCGCCGGCATCGACAGCCTGACCGCCGATCCCGACCTGCCGGACGTGCCGATCGTGCGCATGGTCGAGCCGTCGCTGACCGCCGGCGTCGCCGAATACGTAGTCCTCCACACGCTCCGCCACCACAAGGACCAGCGGCGCTTCGAGGCGCAGCAGCAGGCGCGTCTGTGGCAGGAATACTTCGCACCGCCGGCCTGGACGCGCCGGGTCGGCATCATGGGGTTCGGGGCGATCGGGGCCGAGGCCGCGCGGATGCTCGTCGCCGTCGGATTCGACGTCGCCGGCTGGTCGCGCTCGGAAAAGCGGATCGACGACGTCGAGTCGTTCCACGGCGCCGATCAGCTGGACGCCTTCCTCGCCCGCACCGACATCCTGGTCTGCCTGCTGCCGAAGACGCGTGCGACCGACGGCATCCTCAACGCCGCCCTGTTCGAGAAGCTGCCGCGCGGCGCCAGCCTGATCAACGCCGGCCGCGGCGACCAGCTGGTCGAGGACGATCTCCTGGCGGCGCTCGAGTCCGGGCAGCTGTCCGGGGCGACGCTCGACGTCTTTTGCACCGAGCCGCTGCCGCCGGACCATGCGTTCTGGGCCCACCCGAGGGTCACCGTCACGCCCCATTCCGCCGGCGATCCCTTCCCCGACGTCGCGGCGAAGGTGGTGGCGGAGAACATCCGCCGCTTCCAGCGCGGCGAGCCCATGCCCCACCTGTACGACCCCAAGGCGGGGTATTGAGCCGGCGAGCCGGCGCGACCCGGCGATGTTTTGGTCGCGATCGCCGCGTCCCCGATTTGCCGGGACAAGAGTGGTGCAGCCCGATCACGTGCCGGGTCGTTTTGTTGGCGAGGACAGGATCTCACCCGTTCGGCCGTCTCCGTGAGCCGAGTTGCAGCATTCGTTGTCACATGATTTGGATCAATGACGGCTCGCGCCAACCGCGCTGTTGTTAGCACATCCATTCGGTTCCTCCGGCCAGTGCCATTTCGATCCAGGGTGGCAGAATGACAACCAGCAACGGCACGTCACCGAAGCGCTTCATCGGCCTCGATGTCGGGGCGGAGACGATCAAGGCGGTCGAGCTCACCCGCCGGGATGGGGTCCTGCAGCGCACCCGCAAGGAGTTGGTCGAACACCGCAAGGCGCCGGGCCCGGCGCTCGTCAGGCTTCTCGAGGGCTGGGAGTGGGACGGCCTCGCCGGCGCGGCGGCCTGCGGTCGGCTTGGTCGCGAGCTCGATCTGCAACGCATCCCGATCAAACAGGCCCAGGCATCGGCGCTGCGCTGGCTGCGGGGCGACCGGGCGGGCACCGTGGTCTCGATCGGCAGTCACGGCTTCTCGGTGCTGGAATTGCGCGAGAGCGGAGCCGAGGTGTTTCGCGAGAACGCCCGGTGTTCCCAGGGGACCGGCAATTTCCTGCGCCAGCTCGTGGAGCGCTTCGATCTCGGCATCGGCGAGGCGAGCGCCCTGGTCGAGGGCGAAACCGAACCCGCCGCCCTGTCGGGTCGCTGTCCGGTGATCCTGAAGACCGACATGACGCACCTCGCCAACAAGGGCGAGAGCTGCTCGCGCATCCTCGCCGGCCTGTATGACGCGGTCTGCGAGAACGTGCAGGTCCTGATCAAGCCGCGCCTGAGCCCGCCGGAGGTCATGCTGGTCGGCGGGGTGAGCCGCTCGCGGCGGATCAGGGACAACTTTCGGGCCTTCCTCGGGCGGCACGGCATGAGCCTCGTCGAGATCGAGGAAGAGGACGCGCTCTTCTTCGAGGCCCTCGGCTGTGCGTTGATGGCCGCCGAGCGTCCCGGGCCGCTGCCGGCTCTCGATGCGATCATGTCGCCGCAGAAGGCCCACCATCTGGAGACGGTCCCGGCGCTTTCCGATGCCCTCGCCAGAGTGCGGCGCATGACGCGCAAGACGGACCCGGCGGTGGCCGAGGACTGTTCCGACGGGCTGATCCTCGGCTTCGACATCGGCTCCACGGGCTCCAAGGTCGTGGCGCTTGCCTGCGGCCGGCAAGAGGTCGTCTGGGAGACCTACGTGAACACCAACGGCCAGCCGGTGGCGGCGGCCCAGGCCCTGATGGCACGGTTCGTCGACGGCCCGGCCGGCGCCTTCCCGGTGGTCGCCTTCGGCGCGACCGGCAGCGGCCGGGAGATCGTCGGCTCCCTGCTCTCGACCTGCTACGGCCCCGAGAGTGTTTACATCCTCAACGAGATCGTCGCCCATGCCGAAGGCGCGCTCCATTACGATCCGCGCGTCGACACGATCTTCGAGATCGGCGGGCAGGACGCCAAATACGCCCGCCTGGCCAACGGCCGGGTCGTCGACGCCGCGATGAACGAGGCCTGCAGCGCGGGGACCGGCTCGTTCATCGAGGAACAGGGGCGGAAGTTCTCGTCGATCGAGAACGTCGTCCAGCTCGGCGAGGTGGCGCTGCGCGCCGATTGCGGCGTCTCCCTCGGCCAGCACTGCTCGGTCTTCATGGCCGAGGTGATCGACGATGCCGTTGCCGCCGGTGTCGCGACGGAATCGATCATCGCGGGGATCTACGACTCGATCACCCAGAACTACCTCAACCGGGTCAAGGGCCGGCGCTCGGTGGGCGACGTGGTCTTTTGCCAGGGCATGCCGTTCGCGGCCGACGCCCTGGCCGCTGCGATCGCACGGCAGACCGGCGTCGAGGTCGTCGTTCCGCCCAGCCCGGGAACCGTGGGCGCGCTGGGCATCGCGCTGCTCGCGGCCAGGAACGTGAACTGGCGAGACCAGCCGTCGCACGACCTCCAGCGCTTCCTGAGCGCCGAGGTCGCGCGCAAGGACACCTTCATCTGCAAATCGAGCAAGTTCTGCGGCGGCGCCGGGAACCGTTGCCGCATCGATCGCATCACGACCGTCGTGGACGCGCAGCGGCAGCGCTTCACATGGGGCGGAAACTGCTCGCTGTGGGACCAGGGCACGGGCCGCGTCAAGCTGCCCGACATGGCCCCCGATCCCTTCCGCGCCCGCGAGGAGATGATCCAGGAGCTTGTCGCGAGACTGGCCCGGCGCGGCGGCGGCAAGCGGGTCGCGCTCAGCGACGAGTTCATGCTGAAGGGTCTGTTCCCGTTCTTCGCCACCTTCCTGCACGAGCTGGGCTTCGAGCTCGAACTTCCCGACCGGGCCGGCCAGCAGGCATTGAAGCGCGGCATCGAGGCGGCCAACGTCCCCTACTGCGCGCCGATGCAGCTTTACCAGGGGCTGTTCAGCACGATGGCGGAGCGCGAGCCGGACTACATCTTCGTGCCCATGCTGCGCGAGGTGCCGAGAGTGGCGCGCGAGGACCATTCGGTGGTCTGTCCCATAGCCCAGGCGAGTCCCGACCTCCTGCGCTGGACGCTGGACGAGCCGAATGGCGGCAAGCTGGTCTCGCCGGTGGTGGACATCGGCGAGGGGCGGCTGGATTCGCCGACGTTTCTGGAAAGCTGCCGCGCCGTGGCGCGCGCCTTCGGCGTCAACGGCGGGGCGTGGCGCACGGCATACCGGCGCGCCCGCAGCGCGCAGCTGGACTTCGAGGCACGCTGCATCGAGCTGGGACGGGAGGCGCTGCGCTTCGCGGAACAGCACGGGATCGTGGCCGTGGTCGTGCTGGGGCGCCCCTACACGATCTACAACAAGGTCCTGAACTCCAACGTGCCGGCCATCCTGCGCGAGCAGGGCGCGCTGGCGATCCCGGTGGACTGCTATCCGGTCTCGGCCGACGTGCCGATGATCGACGGCATCTACTGGGGCTACAGCCAGCGCAATCTGCGCGCCGTCTGGCAGGCGCGCCGCACGCCGGGCGTCTACACCCTGTGGTGCAGCAACTATTCCTGCGGCCCCGACAGCTTCAACCTGCATTTCTACGGCGACATGATGGGCGGGAAACCGTACGCGGTCATCGAGACCGACGGCCATTCGGGGGATGCCGGCACCAAGACCCGCGTCGAGGCCTTTCTGCACTGCGTCGCCGAGGATTTCGCGGCCGAAAGCCGGCCCGAAGCCCCGGCTGCCGTGTGGCCGGACCGGATCGGCCTGGCCGACCTCCGCCGCGACCGCCGGCACGTGTTGATCCCGCGCATGGGCCCGAACGCCGAGGCCCTGGCCGCCGTGCTGCGGGGCGCCGGGCTGAACGCCGAAGCGCTGCCCATCCCCGACCGGACAAGCACACGGATCGGCCGTCGCTACACCTCGGGCAAGGAATGCCTGCCGATGTCCGTCACCCTCGGCAGCCTGCTGCACCGTCTCGAGCGGGAGCGCGACAGCGACACGCGCTTCGCCTACCTCTTGACGAGCGCGGACGGGCCCTGCCGTTTCGGCTGTTACCGCATCCTGCACAAGGCGGTGCTGCATCAGCTGGGATGGGACGAGCGCATCCGCATCTGGTCGCCCGGCGAGGAGGAATATCTCGAGGGACTGCCGCCGGGGATGGCGGCGCTGGCCGTTACCGGAATCGTCGCCGTGGACATGCTCCTGGAGGGTCTCTACGACACAAGGCCGCGCGAAACCCGGCGCGGTGCGGCGCAGGCGATTTACGATGAAAGCGAACGCGCCCTGATCCGTTGGATCGAGGCCGTCGACCAGAGCCGGCTGAGTATGTCCGCGGTTCTCTGGGAGGTCTCCTCGGGGCGTTTGTTCGGCTGCGCGAACATCCTCAAGGACGCGGCCCGCCGGTATGCCGCGGTCGCAGCGGCGCGCGAGGTGCCCACCGTGATGCTGGTCGGCGAGATCTATGTGCGGGCCGATCCGTTCGCCAACGACTTCATCGTCGACAAGCTCGAGCGTCGCGGTCTGCGGGTCCGCTTTGCCCCGATCTCGGAGTGGCTGGAGTACGCGGACTGGGTCAACAGCGTCGGGCGGGGTCCGAACGGTCAGGGCAACCGGCTGAGCCGGCGGATCTCGGCGCGCATCCAGAACCATGCCTACAGGGTGATGGCGCACGAGCTCGGCTGGCCCGAGCGCACCCGCGTGCTGGACAGCATCGAGACCGCGGCGCCCTATATCCGCAAGGATTTGCTCGGCGAGGCGGTGCTTAGCGTCGGCGGACCGGTGCACGAGTGGCGGCACGGGCTCATCGACGGTGTGGTCAATGTCGGCCCGCTCGAGTGCATGCCGAGCAAGATCGCCGAGGCGCAGCTGTTCTGCGTCGGTGAGCGCGAGGGCCTGCCGTCGCTGACCCTCTCCTACAACGGCGACCCGGCCGATCCCGAAGTGATCGACACCTTCGCCTTCGAGATACGCCGACGCTTCCGGATGAAGCGCCGCCAGGCCGCCGGACCCGTGCGGCAGAGGACCCGAGCCCGTCGACCATCGTCCGAATCGGTGGCCTGACTAGGGCCCGGCGAAGCCGGCGGCGCGGCGGCACGCGCCGTCACCATCGATGCCGACAGGGCCGCCAGGGTGGATGCACCGGAGATCCAACGCACCGGCCGCTGCTTGCCCCCGCCCCGGCGTTACCTCCCCACGGCGGGGTATCGAGGCGGCGGCGCGACTCCGCCTTCGAGACGCTGCCGGTTAGAGGAGTTCCCTTAACAATATACTTAATTCAGCCCTGCGGTGCTGTGCCCCGCCGGGGTCAATAATTCCGTTTCCCGAACTCGCGATTTCTTGCCCGCGAATTCACGGAACCCGTCCGGCGCGATCTGCGTTGATGCCGGTGCACCGTCCTCACCGAATTTCCAGATCCGCCAGGAAACGCAACAATCGCGCCCTGATTGCCGCCTCGAGCGCCGTTTGGAAGAAGCCCTCCGATTCCAGCAGGGGCACCTGTTTTTCGAGCATCTCGGCCATTGCATGTGTCGCGCTTGTCATGAGCATCACCTCCGTTGTTCAGTAAGAGGTACGCATCCGCTGCAGCGACGGATCACCCGCTTGAAGCGTTTTGTGGCGCCGCGATCCGGGCCGATGCTGAAAGCAGCCGGATGTCTTCCCCCTCCCCAACCCCTCCCCCCAATGGCACTGCGGCGCTTACCCGATGTCCCCAGCGCGAGGGAGAGGGGCTCGTTCATCCGGCTGGCGCCGACAGAGCCCCTCTCCCTGGCGCATATGGCCGCGAGGACGCATCGCCCTGCCATGGGGGGAGGGGTTGGGGAGGGGGCGGTACAAGGTATTGAGCGGCCGGCGAATGCCCCCGCCGAGTCCATCGTGTTGGACAGCGCCCTACACGCCCAGCGTGAAGCGGCTGCCGAGGTTCGAGGTGATCAGCCGCTCGGGCATGCGCCGGCGCATCGCCTCGATGAAGCCGGTCCCCGTGCAGTGCATCGGGATGACGACGTCGGGCGCCAGCGCCTCCATCTCGTCGACGGTGTGCTCGATGTAGTCCGGCTTCGACGCCCCGAGATGGAACCCGCCGATCACGGCGTGCAGCCGGTCCGTGCCGGCGACGGCCATCGCCGTCCTGACCGAGTTGACGATCCCGGCATGGCCGCAGGACGAGATGACGACCAGGCCCCTGCCGCGCACGAGATAGCAGGTGGCGTGCTCCTCGGGATGGGAATCGAAGACCAGCTGGCCGCGCCGCTCGGCCTCTGAGAAGTGGTCGAAGCTCTCCAGCTTCGAGTTGCCGGTGATCTCCTCGAACGAGTCGCGGGCGATGTAACCGGAGGTAAACGCGCCGTCCAGCGCCAGCGGCGCCCCGCAGCAGACGGGGACGATCTGCTGCGCGGTCAGCGCGGTGCGGTTGGGGGCGCCCCAGCACACCATCTCCGGCGCCCCGCCGGGCTCGCGCGGCGGTCCCTCGGGCACCCAGCGGACGCTGAACGCCTCCTCGGCGCCGACATAGAGCGGGATCTCGCCCGGCATGCGGCCGCGATGGGCGGCAACGAAGCCCTCGAG